>NZ_JBEZLP010000043.1:86045-92243 GCF_040652195.1 Streptomyces sp. NPDC048278 | reverse complement strand
CCGCCCGCACCTCATCCATCACCGGCCCCAGATCAGCAACCACCCCCCGCACCCGCGACGCAAAATCACGATGCGCCCGCCCCAGAGCCCACAACTTGTCCTCATCGGCCTTCGGCCAGTCCCCACCCGCCAGCTTCGCCACCCACTGCAACCCCGACGGCAACATGATGCTCACGCGCCCGGATCACCCACCCACGTGTCGGACAGCCGAGACCGACGGCACACCGGGTGCGCTGCTGTCGGCCGGACTCGGGACCAACCGCCGGCTGAGGGCAGCCGGAAGGCTGCCCTCAGCGGTCGTGTGGATCCCCACCATGTCGTTCCATCCCGGTCTCAGTAGGTGCGTCGGCACTGCGAAACACCGAGTCAACCGCCCGGGCGCCGACGCTCCAATCGGCCCGAGCTGATCTTGACTCCGCGTACACCTGGGTCTGCCCGCTCATCCATACCGACGGCGGCCGTCGGAGGGTTTCCGCGTCGCGGCGTCAGAGCGCGTCGCCCGTCGGGACATCGGTAATACGGGTGTCGCGGCTGCTGTCGCGGACGGCTTCCGGCTCGGCAGGAGCGGGCAGTATGTCGTCCAGGTCGCCCAGCCAGAAGTTCTCCCCCTCCGCGTCGCCGGAGGCCCGCACCGCCTCACGCAGCACATCCGATTCGACCGTCATGCTGACCGCACCGGACGCGTTCAGGTAGATCACATGGCCTTGGGGGATCTGGTCGAGAAGGTCCGGGACCTTGACGGGCCGGAACGACATGCGGCCCGCCGCGTGCAGGTGGTCCGGTGAGGTGAAGACGGGAACGACGGGCGTCTCGTCGTCCGGCGCCACGGCGGCCAGCAGTCCGCCGCCCGGGGTGACGAACACCGCGACCTCGGCCGTGGCCAGAGCGCGCGTGACGTCCTCCGCGGGGCCGTAACCCGTCGCCGCGAGCTGCACCGCCGCGTCCACCGGGTCGGTCGGCTCCGGCCATCCGAGCCCCGCCGGCGAGGGACGGTACTCCTCGTTGTCCCGCCATTCCACGATCTCGCCGTCCAGGTCCGAGCGCCACTGACCGACCATGGCCCACTCCGGTGGCGTTCCCGCTCCCGACCAGGTGGGGTCGATCATCCCGAACCAGTGGTCGGGGGCCTGCCGCGCCGCCTCCCGGATGTGGTCGGGCACGGGCGGCATCTCCTCGCCGGTGACGCCCTCGCCCGGCGGAGTGGTCACCCCGGTGCCAGGCTGCGCTTCCCCTGGTTCGGGAGCCTCTGCCTGCGGCGACGCCTGGTCTTCCGACGGACTGCTCATCTGTGCTTCCACCGTTCGCTCTTGCCGGATGTCGGACCGACCGCACACGGCGGTCCGGAGCCCACAGGCGCGGGGCCTGTCTGGCCACGTCTCGCTGTGCCCTCCCGGCCGGCTCCGAGGGGCTCGGCCGGGCTGGACACGTCATGAAAGGAGGAATCAGGTGTCGTTCGCGCCCGAACTCAGCGAACTTCCTGTTGCCGCCGCGTTGTCCTCACTCGACTCGAAGGCCTTCACCATGGCGGCCACCTGCTCGGTCGAGTCATGCAGGACCGAACCGCCTTGTTGGGCGGCCGTGAGCGCCTGGCTGTGGGGCTCCTGGTACTGCTCGTAGAACTGCTTGCCCGTCTTGTCGTCGCCCCAGCATTCGCCGTAGGACTCGCTGGCGTTCTGGAGTTGATCCCCCGCGGAGATCAGCTGGTCGGCGAGCTGCTCCAGCCTGCTGATCGCCCGCCGCATCAGGTCCGTGTCCACGCGCAGCGGTTCGTTCGACTGTTGTTCACTCATGGTCGGCACCTTCCTTCGTGCCGCCCAGCTCGTGCTCCACGTAGGCCCGCACGGCGTCCGGCAGTTCCAGTTCCTCCGGCAGCAGTGAGCTCGGATCGACACGCCCCTGCAACAGGTCTGCCGTCGACACCCCGCCGAGGAGGCGGCCGAGCGTCACCTCGGAGGCCTTGGACAGTGCCTGCGTACGCGCCCGCTCGAAAGTCGCCGTGATCACCTTCGACAGTTCTTTCGGAGGCAGGTTGCGGTACGCGGCCGTCGGGAACTCCAACGCCGCCAGCTGGCCCTGCGCTCCGACGGTGACCTTCACGACCTGCCGAGGGGCGGTCGCCGTCGCCTGGACCTCGTTGATCCGGCGACGAGTCTCGACCGCCTGCTCACGCGCATCGCGGTACTCGGCGAGCAACTCCTCGATCCGGTCGTCGTTCGGTGACGGCATTCTGGCTCTCCTCAACGTCGCGCCGCTGCCTGGATGAATTCCGAGTCAACCCGTAACGGCACTCGGCGGCCAAGCCCGGGCAGCCGTCGTTGGACTCGCGTACAGCCTCGTCTGCCTGCCTGGGCAACCTCGGCGGACCGGCCGCGCCGTCAGCCGAACACTCCCGCGCCGCCGCCCCACACCTCCTCGCCCTGGCGCAGCAGGTCGGCAACGCTGCTCTGCTCTTCCTCCCCGCGCCGCCTGACCTTGACGGCGGACGCCACCGGCGCCTCTGACTCGACCTGCTGCGAAGCCGACCTCTCTTCCGGCTCGTCGAACGCGCACGTCAGCTCCATCGGCGCGCTGCCGGATGCCTTGGGCCGCCAAGCGGGCCGTACGGGTTCGGCCGGGGCCTGGTCCATGGTGATCGCGTGGGTGATCGCGTACGCACCGGCGGCGACGGCCGTCGCCGCGGCGGCATCCTGCCTGTCTCCTTCGGTCACCGGGCCCTGGCCACCGTCAGTGCCGGGCTCGTGCACGCCGAACAGCGGAAGGAGCGAGTGCGGCGCCGAGTCCCACGTGTCCGCGTCGTCGGCCCCGGTGGCCTCAGGAACCACTGCCTCACCGACCGGCTCTTCCGCCGGCTCTTCACGGACCGGCTCCTCATGGCCCGACTCCTGCTGGGCAGGCTCCTGCTGGCCCGACCCCTGCTGCGCAGGCTCCTGCTGGCCCGACTCCTGCTGCGCAGGCTGTCGTACCTCGGAATGTCCGTGCGCTTCCGGCTCGGCACGGTGCTCGGCCGGTTCGGCCACGGTCCTGGCTTCCTGCTCGGGCCGCGGGGCGGCCTGCCGGCCGCCTCCAGCCGGTTCCGGTACGGGAAACTCGGCCGCCCCCCATTCCGGTCCGCCCCACACCGATGCCGCGCCGACCTGGGGCGAGTGGTCGCGTTGGACTCCGGCCCCTTCTCCGGCACCAGTTCCGGCTGCTCCCGCCATCGCGGAAAACGCCAGCCCCTCGATCACTCCGGCGGCCAACTCGTCGCCCACCGGGGCAGCCGAAGGCTCCAAACCGGTCGGCCGCCCCTCCGCCGATCCCTGGGGGGAGAGGTCGCCGGACATTCCGTATCCGCTCGGTAGCCGCAGATATCCCACGTCGCGCGGCGCGCCATGGGGGAATCCGATCTCGGCCTCGTCACCAGCCACCGCGGCCGACCACGGCTCCGACGTGCCGGACAGCAAACCGGACGCGTCTGAACGCTCATGCTCCCGCTCACCGTTCCCCGCCCCGGCTCCCATGCCTCCCATCGGCATCATGGGCATCATCGACGAACCAGCACCACCAACACCCTCACCCGACGACGCCAACCCACCCCCACCCAACCCCTCCCCCGGCAGACTCAGACCAACACCCCCCTGACCCACACCACCCGTCACCCCATCCGGCACATCCGACAACGACGACCCAGACCACGGCGCCGCATCCCCACCCAACAAACCAGACGCATCAGACACCGCCCCCTCAGACCCACCACCGCCTACGCCACCAGAACCCAACCCACCCATTGGCATCATCGGCAGGCCGGCTTCGCTGACTCCCGCGTCCGACGTACCCGGATACCCCGTCACGCTCGATGCCGGCGCTCCGGTACCCAGAGCCGGATCGGAGAGCACGGGCGCGTCGGAGTCCAGGCTCGTGCTGGGGAAATCGGAGAGCGAACTCGGAGCGAGGCTTCCGGAGGTATCCACATCGGGCGTGCTTCCACCGGAAAACGCGGCCACGTCGGCGTTGGCGGGATCACTCAGCCCAGTGTCGTCGAGCCCCGACGTGCCCAGGTCGAGGCCGCCGGAATACGGGGACGCGCTCTTCTGGGACGACGGGGAATCGGCCGCCGATCCCTCCGGGGAGTTCGAGGTCGATCCCAGGTTCGCGAACGGGGTGACGATGGAGGGGCTGTCGGTGGTAAGCCCGTCGGAGGAATCGGGGTTGAGCGCCGCGTCCATCGTGGGATCGAGCGTCCCGTCGGCGAGTGTGCCGGGTTGCACCTGCCCTGCGGACGTGTCGTCGGGGAACTGGGTGGCGTTCGAGTCCAGCGCGCTGTCCACCGGTGCGTCGTCCAGACTCCCCGCCCCCGTCAGGTCCGTCGGGATGGCGGAGGGCTGAACGTCCGGATCGGCCAGATCGGCCGCATCGTTCGAGAGTTGCGGGCCGTCGACACCGTTAGCGGAATCGAGGTTGTCGGGGACGTCACTCCCGATATCGGGCCCGTTCGTCCCGAGATTGGGGTCGTTGTAGTCGAGAGTGCCGTTTCCGGAGTAGGGGCTTATCGCATCGGGGGTGTCGATCGACGAGGTGTCATCCGGGATGTTGTCCGAAGAGGAGGGGGCGTTGGGGTCGCTGTACTGCGAGTTGTAGTCGGGTACGTCGTAGTTCGACCCGCTGTAGTTCGGAACATATTGGCTGTTGTAGGGGTCGGAGCCGACGTAGTCGGAGGGGGTGTAGGGCGAGTTGGTGGCACTGTTGGTCGGATCGGTGGGTGCGTTCGGCTGGACGATGGAGTCCTGGGTGACCTTGTAATGGCCCGACAGCGTGGTGAGGACCTGCCGCATGTCGTTGGTCATCATGCTGACGACCTGCGGAAGCTTGTGGACTTCGACCATGCCGTTCGACATCTTGAGGTGCGGGTTGATCTTCAGAGCCTGGTTGGCGTACCAGGAGTCGATGTCCTCGAGCTTCGCGGCGGCCTCTCGCAGATGCTGGGCGTTGTCCGCCAGCTGCTGCGGGACGTTGTTGTCGCCGGTGACCCCGCCGGAAAGGGTGTTGGCCATGTCGGTCACCTGCTTGGTCAGGGACGTCATGGCCGAGTTGAAGGCCGTCGCCGCGGCGCCCTGCCACGGGCCGTTCTCTCCGGTCAGCGCCTGAGCCTGATCGCCCAGGCTCTGGGCGACCTCCTGCAGCACCTGCTCCGCGTACCAGAACGTGTCCGCCGCGTCCTGAAGGGTCTGCGGATTGGAGTACAGCGACGCGACGGAGTTGTTCTCCGGATGGTCGGGATCCATACCGGTGATGGCCTTCTTGATCTGCTTCCAGTTCCAGTCCTGGTAGTCAGTGGAGTTGCCATCGCCGCTGGTGCCGCTGGTGCCGCTGTCTGCCATATCGTCTGCGCTCCCCTTCGCCACACACCCGATCAACGTGACATGTCACGCGCCGCCCGGCCGTTTTCGGATCCGGCCACGGCCCCGCACGGCCTCCCGGACCTGCAACTCGGTGCGTTCCATGTGCCCGAGTACCAGGTCCGGTGGATGAGCTGTTCCGCACGTGTCCCGCCGTGCGCGGAACACGGAGAGAATCAGAAGCCGGGCAGCCCTGCGGGCTCCCAGGCTTCCGCAGACGGTTCCGGCTGCCCGTGCACCGCTTGCCCCGTCGCCTGCTGGACCATCACTTCCCGCGGCTGCACCGGCTGGGTCGAGGCATCGGGAGTCACCGCATTCTGCTGCCGCACCATCACCTGACGCGGCTCCTCCGGCTGCACCGAAGCATCCGGACTCACCGCATCCTGCTGCTGGACCATCACTTGCCGCGGCTGCATCGGCTGGGTCGAGGCATCGGGAGTCACCGCATTCTGCTGCTGCACCATCACCTCGCGCGGCTGCACCGGCTGCATCGAGGCCTCGGGAGTCGCGGCGTCGTAGGTGTACTGCCCCTGCTCCAGGGGCGTGGCATACGCGTACGGAGCCTCGCTCTGCTGTGCCGGCGCGAACTGGGCGTCCGCGGACCCCTCGCTCTGCCCCTGGGCGGCGTCGTACGTGGACCCGTAGACCTGGCCCCGGTCCTGCTGCGCCAGAGCGTACTGAGCAGCGGCAGCCCCCTGACCCGCTGGGGTCATATACGCGTTCGTATACCCCTGACTCTGGCCCTGCTGCTGCCCGGCATCCGACGTCGACCCGTACGCCACACCCGGATCCTGGACCGCCGACGCATACCCAGCGTCCGCAG
>NZ_JBEZLP010000043.1:0-85946 GCF_040652195.1 Streptomyces sp. NPDC048278 | reverse complement strand
GCCCCCACACTCTGCCCCTGCTGCTGCCCCGCAACCGACGCCGACCCGTACGCCACACCCGGATCCTGCACCGCCGACGCATACCCAGCGTCCGCAGCCCCCACACTCTGCCCCTGCTGCTGCCCCGCAACCGACGCCGACCCGTACGCCACACCCGGATCCTGCACCGCCGACGCATACCCAGCGTCCGCGGCTCCCTGGCTCTGCCCCTGCTGTGTGGGGTTGGCCGGCTGGTTCGGCAGCTGGACGTTGTCCTGGGTGAGCTTGTAGTGCTGGGCCAGCGTGATGAGCACCTGACGCATGTCGTTGCCCATCATGGTCGGGATCTGCTTGATCTTGCTCACCATGACCCGGCCGTCGTCCATCTGGGCGCTCGGGTCCACTTCCAGGGCCTGGCGCGCGTACCAGTTGTCGATGTCCTGGAGCTTCGCCATCGCCTCCCGCAGGTGCTGCGCGTTGTTCGCCAGTTGCTGCGGAACATTGAGGTCTCCGGTGGAACCGCCGGACAGGGCGTTGGTCATGCCGGTGACGTCCTTGGAGAGCTGCTGCATCGCGCTCGTGAAGGCCTGGGCCGCCGGGCCCTGCCAGGGGCCGTACTGCCCGGCCAGCGCTTCGGTCTGGTCGGAGACGGACTGGCCGACCTCCTGGAGCACCTGCTCCACGTACCAGAACGTGTTGGCGGCGTCCTGCAGCGACTGCGGGTTCGACGGTTGGCTCTGGTCAGGATTGTCGGGGTCCTGGCCGGTGACCGCCTTCATCACCTGCTTCCAGTCCCAGTCACCGTACTCACCGGCGGGGTCGCCGCTGCCGCCGCCGCTGCTACCGCTGCTGTTGCCGCTGTCGGTTGACATGCTGTGCGCGCTCCCGTCGCCCAACGCTTGTAGGGCGCACCGTCCGCCTCACGGACTTTGCGCCGTCGTCACCTGTGCCGAGCCCCACGTGCGGGAGGCGTCTGTCGATCGTCGTGTCGCATGCCTTGCCCTGCGTGTCCGCAGGGCCGGAAGCCGCGGGACCGACCGGACGTGTGGCTCGGTGACGCCTCACCGAGCCACACGCCGAAGTCCCGACGGCGGTCAGTCCTGCTGCTGCCCCGACTGCTGCTGTGAGGAGGAGCTGCCCTGGATCGCTCCCTGGGGCTGAAGGCCCTGCTCCAGTGCCTGGATATCGCCCTGCGCGCCCTGGATGAGCTGTTGCAGGTCGTTGCCGGCCTTCTGGTTCATCTCCTCGATCGTCGAGTACTTGGTCGCCAGCGACCTGATCGAGTTGGCCGTGTCCATCAGGGCCTGTCGCAGCAGGTGCAGCGAGTTGCCGTAGTTCGACTGCAGTCCGTTGTCACCCGTCACCGCCTGCGCCAACGTCTTCGCCTCGTTGAAGGTGCCGGCGGCGATGGGCTGGAGGTTCACGACGCGTGTCCTGGCGCCCCCGAGCGAATCGGTCAGCGCGTCCAGGTTGTCGGCGAACTTCTTGAGCGACGACGTGTCCACGGATGTCTGGCCGTTGGCGCCCTGCGAGGGGATACCGGGAATGGCCGGTATCCTGGGCAGCGAACCCTGGTCGATGTGGCCCGTGCTGCCGTCCGTGTAGGTACCGCCGGAGTACTGCTGCGGCTCCGTCGGCTTGGAGGCGGTCGAGGAAGGCGGCAGGGTCCCGTCAAGCGTGCCGTAGGTCACTGCTCACCACATCCTCACGCGACTTCCGGCCTGCCGTCGCCACGTCACTGGTCCCAGAGACTGACGCCGTACTTCTCACCGTGGGTGTAGAAGCCGTCGATGTGGCCCAGGGCCTGGGTCGCGGCGGCTGCCTGCGCCTGCATGGCCGCCGCCGCGGCGTCCCACTTGGCCTTCGCGCTGTTGTACGCGTCGCGCGCGTCACTCGACCACTGGGCGAGGCTCTGCTTGGAACCGTCGTCCAGGTCGGTGAGCGCCTGGCTGATCTGCTTGGTGATGGAGTCCATCTCGCCTCCGACGAATTCCATCTGTTCCAGGCCCACCTGGTACGTCGTCATCGTGTGCTTCCCTTCATCATCAACGAGGTGTGTTCCGGAGCGGGGCAGGACGGTCGGCGGACGGGGCGGCCAACCATGGCGTCCGGGTCAGAACCCGGGCAGACCGGCGGAGACGACCTGCGTCAGACTCCTGCTCTGGTCCGTGGTGTCGGAGTGGACCTGCTGGTAGACGCCGGTGTGCTGCGCGAGCTTGTCGGTGACGATCTGCAGCTGCTGCCTGACGGTGTTGCAGTTCTCCAGCCAGTCGTTGAGCGCCTGGATGAACTGCTCGGCGGCGTCGCCCTTCCAGCTGCTCTCCAGGGCCATCGCCTGGTCGTGCATGCTGCTGTACACGCGGGAGGTTTCGGTCAGCGCGGTCTCGAAGTGGGGCTGTGCGGCCCGCATGCCCACGACGTCTACTTGCTGATCAAGCATCGCTCGTCCTTCCGGTATCAATGGGGTGCCGCCGTCTCACTCACGGCCGGCGACGATTCAATCTTGGCTCGGTGCCGAGCCGGCGAGGAACAGCGCGTGCGGTTCGTTGCCTTCCGCTACAAGCGCCTGTGCCCGCACGTCCCGTGCTGCGGGGGATCCTGGCCCGGCGGCGGCTCCAGGAGTGTCCCTCAGCCGCAGAACCGGAGACGGTGCCCGCTCGGCGATCCGGTCGGCGAACCGGTGCGCGCCCCAGGCCCCGTCCGCGGGCGGCTGGCCGGCCAGCCGGACGGCCAGAATCCGGTGGGACGTCTCGTCGATGTCGAAGCCGCGTGCGACGAGGCGACGGCAGACCAGGTCGGCGAGTTCCTCCGCGGTGGGACGGGGGAAGCGCAGGTACTCCGCGAAGCAGCGGGCGACATCGTCGCGTTCCCGCAGTGCCTCGCTGAGCCGGGCGTGTGCGCCGCGTAGCACCAGTGCGGTGCGAGGTGCGCGGGAAGCCGCCGCTGCCACGGCTTCCCACACCGCGGAACGCTCCTGGTCCGGCCGTGCGGCGAAGGGCTCGTCGAGCTCCAGCTCGACCACTCCGCCCTCGGCCTCGGCGAACAGCATGGCCGTGTAGGCGGTCGCCTGTTCGGCCCAGCGGGTCGGGATCCGCGAAAGCACGGTCCGGTGCACCACTCCGTTGGCCAGTACCCCGCTCTCCGCCAGGCACTTCGCGTACAGCGTGGACACGGCACGCCGCCCGCTGCCCTGCTCACCGGCCAGAACGACGTTGGTGCCCGGGACAGGGGGGTTGCCGCCGCGGCTCGATGCCACCAGCTCGTTGGTGCGCTTCAACAGCGCGGCGCGGACGTCGCGAAGGCCGCACAGCCCGGCCAGGCGGCGCATGGCCGGGGGCGGTTCCGTCGGTGGCTGCGGGTGCGCGCGCCCGGACGGCCCCGGCCGGGCCTCCGGTACGGTGCCCTCGGCCCGCGGAATGGACCCGATGTCCACCGCCTCAAGGCGGTTGAGTGCGGCGGTGTCGTGCGGCGGGTCGACGGCGAGTCGCGACGCCTGGTTGCTGATCATCGTCTCGAACACCGAGCGGGCGACACGTCCGTTGCCGAACGTCGGCCCCTTGGGGATGTTCTCGAAGTACCGTGTGAGGGCGTTCTCGGCTGATTCGTCGAGGTCGTAGTAGTGCTTGTCGCACAGGCCCCGCACGATGGTGACCAGTTCGGGCACCTCGTAGTTGGGGAATTCAACGGTCCGCGCGAAGCGAGAGGCCATTCCGGGGTTGGACTCCAGGAACTGGTTCATCTGTTCGGAGTATCCGGCGACGATGACGACGATCTCGTCGCGGTGGTCCTCCATCAGCTTCATCAGCGTCTCGACGGCCTCCTGGCCGAAGTCGGGACCGCTGCCTCTCGCCTGGTTGGTGAGGGTGTACGCCTCGTCGATGAACAGCACGCCGCCGAGTGCCTTGTTGAACACCTCGGTGGTCTTGATCGCCGTGCCACCGATGATCTGCGCGACGAGCCCGGACCGGGAGACCTCGACGATGTGCCCCTGGGTGAGGATGCCGAGTTCGGCGAGGACGGCACCGTAGAGCCGGGCCACGGTGGTCTTGCCGGTGCCGGGTGGGCCGGCGAACACCAGATGGCGGCTCATCGGCGGCATGGGCAGGCCGAGTTCCTCGCGCCGCTGCGTCATCTTGTTGAGGTTGATCAGACCGGTGACCTCGCGTTTGACGCTCTCCAGCCCGACAAGGGCGTCGAGTTCGGCGAGCGGCCCGGTGCTGTTGCCGGAAGCGGTGCGCCGCTCGCGGCCCGGGGCCGGAGCGGGATGCGGACCGGCGCCGGACCGGTGCAACGGTGGGATGGTCTGCGCCGGCTCCTCGGCGTCCTCACCGCCGCGCAGCCGGTTGACGCCCGAGCCGCCGTTGTTGGCGAGGTCGCAGCGCTGGACGCCGACCGGCTCTTCCGAGTTGCTGCGGATGCCGTCGCCGGTGTTGTCGGTGATCGTGCAGTCGCTGAGCTCGGCCCGGCCGGACGCCTGTACGTTGACCCCGTGCCCCATCGCGTCGTGCACCCGGCAGCCGGTCGCTGCGAGTGTGCCGCCGCCGAGTACCCGTACTCCGTCTCCGCGGGCTCCGGACAGTTCGCTGTCCCGCAGCGCCACCTCACCGTCGGTGCCGATGAGAACGCCGGCATCGGCGATCGTGGACGACTGCACCTCGGCCCGCGCGCCGCCGGACACGGCGATGCACCAGTCGCCCGCGGTACGCAGCCGCACGCCCTCCAACCGGGCGGTGGCGCCGTCGTTCAGCTCCACGGCGGTGCCCTGGCCCAGATCCAGGTCGCCCGCATCCAGCTCGACACGGGCGGAGCCGGTCACCCGCAGCCCGGCGGAACCGTCGGAGACCGACAGCTCCTCGAAAACGGCGGTGGCGCCGCCGCTCAGCTGTACGGCGGTCCGCGCCGCGCCCTTGACGCGCAGCCCCCGGAACGCGGCCTGGCTGCCGTCCTCGACCACGACGGCCACCGGCACGTCGTTGATCTCACAGTTCTCCAGGCGCGGTTTGGAACCGCCGGTCACCTGCAGTGCGCTGTTGGCGACCGAGGTGATCGTGCAGCTGCGCAGCAGCGGACCGGCTCCGCCGCTGATGTGTACCGACTGCGCGCCCGATCCGCTCAGGGTGCAGTCGGTGAGCGTGGTCAGCCCCGAACTCGTCAGGTATGCGTCGAGACTGGCGGACGCGGTGACGGTCACGGCCGTCAGCTCCGCCCTGGCCTGCTGCTCCACGACGATCGCCGGCTTCTGGCTTCCCGTCACCTTGGTGGTCTCCACGGTGACGCCGCCTTGGCCGTTGACGCAGATGCCGTTCCCGCGGATGCGCTCGAGCGTGCAACCGCGCACCGTGAGGCGTCCGCTCTCGGCGACGACGACGGCGGAGGAGCCCAGATCGGTGACGGTGGTGCGTTCGACGGTGTTGGCGGTGGCTGCGGTGACGACGATCCCGGCACCGCCGGGATTGCTCACCGCGCAGTCACGGACGGCCAGCTGGCCGGACTGCCAGGCGAGAACGGCGGCCCACGCCTTGCGCCCCGTCACGGTGCAGCCGTCAAGCGCCGCCTGGCCACGGCGAACGTCCAGGACCGCCACGTTCTCGTCCGAACCACACAGAGTGAGGCCGGACAGCTGCACCGCTTCGGCGGCCACGGTAACGGTACTGCCCACCGGTGACTCGAGCCGCACGCTTCCGGGGTCTCCGTCAGCGGACAGCGTGACCGCCCGCGTGAGGGTGACGGCTTCCGTGTAGGTACCGGGCGCGATGGCTATCAACGCACCCTCCCCGGCCGCCGCCAGCGCCTGGGACACGGTGCGGTAGGCGCCGGACTGAGTCGCGGAGACCCGCAGGACCTGCCGGTTCACGGCTTCGTCCCTTTCTGTGGCACGGTGCCGGGTGAGGGTGCGGGCCGCGGCGGCCCGCCTGGTCTGCCGATGTTGCGCAGCCCGGGAGCGGCGCACAGCGCGCCCGTGTGTTCCTCGGACAGCGGCTCACCCGCTCGCCCGTCCGGACTTTTCTCTGCCTCCGTCCAGAAACCACGGACCTGTTCGAGCCCGGCCAGCGCGATCTCGTCGAGCGGCACGCGGCCGTCGCCGGTGCGGCCATGCTCGTCGAACTCGGCGGCGGCCAGCTCACGCAGCATGACGACAGGCCGGTCGCCGCCCTCCGTGCGCAGCACCTTGAACCGGGTGCCGGGCGCGAACAGCACCCGGTCCGGCAGGTCCGGCGCCACCAAGGCGGTCCGGCGCGCGGTCAGTGACCACACCAGGACATCGGTGTTGCCCGGCATACCGCGGCGCACGGTCGACACAGCGGCGAGGAAGGAGTTCTCCGTCACCACCTTGCCTTCCTGATACCAGCCGCGCTCCGCCGCGGTGAGCGTGGTGCGCACCATGGTGGCGCCCCGGTACGACGGCAGACGGCGCAGCCCGCTGGCGGCACAGCGGGCCAGCGGAACGTGCGGCCCGGCCGTGCCGGCCCGGATGGCGGCATCGATCGCCCAGGTCGCGCCCGACAGGTACAGACGGATCGCCGCCAGGTCGGTGAGGGCCTCGGCCACGGAACTGCGCGGCCCGCCGTGCAGCCCCGGTGACTCGGACAACACCCGGGAGACGAAGGCCACCGCGGTGTCGTAGCGCTCTCCGAGACTGCGTCGGACCCAGTCCCGTTCACGGTCGACGCCCTTCTCCGGCGGCAGCACGCTCGCGGCGGCTGACGGAGTGGACTGCGCCTGGAGGACCTCCCCCGCCTCCTGTCCGGATGGGTGCGTGGGCGGGGCCGCGGCCGGTTCGGGGACCCGACCGCCGTCGTCCGGGGCCGCGTCCCCCGTATCGTCCGTCGTCTGCGCGGGCGGCTGCGGGCTCGGCGGAAGCGGCCCAGGCATGGGCGACTCCAGGCGAATACGCGGTGCGCCCGGCGACGTGGCCTCGGGGGCGGGTGCCTTCGGCATGGCCGGCTCCGGGTGCGGGGTCGTGGAAGGGGGCGCCGGAGTCGGTACGGGGGCGGCCGACGCCGCCGGGGTCGGCGGGGGCGACACCGGCGCGGCGTTGCCCTGGCCCGTGGCCACGGGCTCGACTTCGGACATCTCCGGGCCGGGCACCGGCCGCTCGGCGTCCGGAACGAGCGCTTCCCTCCTGGGCTGCGGGTCCGAGGGGTCGGGCCGCGGCTCGAGAGACGGCTGCCGCCTCGGTGGGACTGACTCGGGTCCGGCCCCGGCATCGGAATGTGCGGCCGGTGCGGGAGGGTCATCGGCCCAGGTGCCCGCGTCCACCGGGGGCAGCGGGACGGCCTCCCGGCCGCTCGGTGGTTCCTCCTGGACGCGACCGCTCGCCGGCCTGGCAACGGTGGTCGTCGGCCCGCCCTCCGCCAAGGCCGCCGACACGTCGGCCACGTGCAGCGGGTGGCCCTCGCCGGGGAAGCGGCCCGCCTCGCTGGACGGCATGATGCGGCCTCGCCGGCCGAACGACGGGTCGAGGCCGCTCAGCAACTCGTAGGCGATGAACCGCATGCGGTCCGCCGCCATCGGATTGGTCCCGTCGTACAGGACGGCCGGGCACGCCGGGTCGGCGGGCGCGGAACGCACCGCGTGACCGTCGTGGGGCTCGGCCGGGGGGCGCACCCACAGCCCGCTCTGCACGACCTCAAGGACCACATCGGGCGCGTACTGGTAGACGCCCGGCGCGACGGCGGGGACGGCCCCCAACGGGGCACGCGTGTTGAGCGCGACCGGTGCCGGAGCCCGGCCGTCGCTCTTCGAGCGCGGCATGAATCCGAACTCGTCGGCGTACGGGCGCCAGCCGAGCGTTCCGTCGCGCCGGAGGGTACGCACCTGCGGCACCCCGTCTTCGACGCCGGGGACCGGCAGGCCGGCGTAGACGGCGATCCGCTGTCCCAGCAGGTCGGCGAGGGCCTGTCCGAACGAGGCCCCGTCGGGGGCGGCCACCGGGCCGTAGGAGACGAAGCGCACCAGGGGCCGGACCCGGGAGGGCAGGGCGTGCCAGAACGCGGTGATCTCCTCCACCGGCAGGGCAGACGTACCCGGGCTGCCGATCGCCACTGCGAGCAGGTCCGGGTGCACGGCCATCAGGTTCACCAGCCGCTGTCGGTGGGTGGGGGCCGCCGCGTCCTCCCAGGTGCCGCGGATCCACACCCCGCCGGGCAGCGGCTCGACCACGCCACCCGCCCCGGTCGGTTGCGGTCCGTCGGGGACGGAGAACTCCCACTGCGGCTTGGGGAAGCGCCGGGAGTCCGGCATCGACGGCAGATTGGGCCCGTAGCGCAGCCAACCCAGGCCGTGCTGGGCGGGGACGAACAACGCGCCACCCGCCGCGGGGAGCACGGCGCCGTCCGGGGCGAGCACGACGCGCTCCAGCCGGTCGGCAAGCCACTGCGCGGCGTGTTTGACATCCTCCCGGGTGCCACGGCCGGGAACCAGCCGGAAACTGCGGCCTCTCCGGTCCAGTGCGCGCGCGACCGTCTCCCACACCGAGCCCTCCGGGCTCGCGGGCAGGTCGAGAACGACCAGCGTGTGCTGGGGGTCGGCGGCCAGGCGTTGTGCGAAGGTCAGCGCCTGGCTGTCGACGAAGCCGCGAGGATGGACCAGCAGCGCGTGGCCGACGTTCCTGTACTCCAGCGCGGGGCCACCGACGCGCAGGGCCGCGCGGGCCAGCCTCGCGGACAGCCGGTGCCCGAACTCCGTGCGAACGATGCGGTGTTCCCCGGACGGACGTGCCATGTCAGTTTGTCCCCGGGACGGCCTGGGCGGCCTGGTCCCGGCTCAGCCGCGGACCAGAGGTGATCTGATCCAGCGTGGACTGCGGCAGCACCCGGGGGGTGGTGCCGCCGTACCCGAGCGACTCCGCCGCCTGACCGATGAGCTGGTACTTCACCCCCTGATCGGTGATCAGATACGGGTCGGGCGTGCTGGAGTCCGATGTCTTCCTCGGTGGGATGGCCAGCACCGCGTGCTCCGGCGGGACGACGATCGCGGAACCCTTGGTCGCCGCCCTGCCGGTCTCCCGCACCACGGAAGTGCGCACACGGGATCCGTCCACCGACTGCAGCAGACACAGCGCCGCGCCGCCGGTGGTGGCGTCGGTGCCGCCCAACAGGTCGGGAATGCGGTGCAGCAGGGAGTGGTCGGCGGAGGCCTGGACGGCGGCGACGTCCGCGGGACTGACCTGCCGCGGCTGATGCCCGCCCGGCGCCGCGGCGAGCAGGGCCGCTTCGGTGGCGGTGATCGGCGCCATCCCGTCACTTTTGAGGATGTAGTAGTGGATGTCGTCGCCGACGACGGTACGGAACAACTGCCCGGTCTGCGCGTGGCTGCCCGCCACGGTCCGCGATCCGGTACCGGCGCCGGGGATCACGGCATGGGCGATGGCCGTGCCGGTGGACAGGGCGTTCAGCCAGGCCGAAGGAGCTTTGACGGGCTCCTCGGTGTCAAGGCCGAGGGCGATGAGCGCGGTCCGGCCGCCGACGGGGTACTTGATGCCCTGCCACAGTACGTACTCGGTGCCGTCGGGACCGGACACCAGGACGCGGGCGTCGAGCGGCAGCGGCCGGGCGGAGCCCGGGTCGAAGTCCAGCACCTCACCGGATCCGGAGCCGGGGTGCAGGCAGTCCGTCCACGCGCCCGTCAGCAGTGCGGAGGGCTGCGCGATGTCGTCGGGGGCGCCGGGGATGCCGATGGGTGTGCCGCGGGGCACGTCCGCAAGGCCGGCCCGTGAGACGTCCTGCACGCCGGAGGTGCCTCCGAGGGCCAGCAGTGCCGAGGAGTAGTTCACGGTGGGGTGCAGCCGCCCGTTCACGTAGATGTAACGGGTGCCCGTCTCTTTCTCCACGACGAGGGCGCCGGCCTTGGCCCAGGAATCCGTGTCGGCCGGCTTGATCAGTCCGTAGACGACGGCGGCGACGACCAGCAGGGCGGCGACCATGACGCCGAAGGCGGCGCCGAGTCCGGACCGGCGCATCGGAGCCTCACCGGTTCCGGGGTCACCGGAGACCAGTGCCGAGGCCAGTCGGCCGGTGGCGAACTGGTAGGCCTGCAGATGGTCACGTCGGCTTTGCACTGCTGTTGTCTCCTCAGCTGACCAGAACTCGGAAGTACGCGTAGGCGTGCAGCAGTTGCAGCAACAGCGGTAGCAGGGCCAGCGCGGTCAGCAGCTCCAGGATGTCCGCGGTGTGGCCCCACACCGGCAGCAGCCGGGCCGTGGGCAGCCGCCACGCGCCGACCAGCAGCAGCAATGCGGCGACCAGCAGACCGAGCAGCAGCGCGCACCGGGCGGCGGACGAGACCGCTGCCGACCACGACAGCACCACGGTGAGCAGGCCCAGCGCGCCGCCGAAAGCCGCCGGTATGCGCTGCCAGGTCGCCCGCAGGCTTTTCGAGCGCAACAGCAACGCGCCGGAGAAGACCAGAGAGAACAGCCAGGCGATCCAGCCGCGCTCCCCGGCGAGCAGGACGAACACGGGGACGCAGAGCAGCCCGGTGGCGACGCTGACCGCCGTGAGGACGGCATCGGCGGTCACGGCGCGCCGAGTGAGCAGGTGCTCGGGCTGGGAGTCGATGTCCTCCTGGAGTTCGTCGGCGTTGCGCGGCAGTTGGGGGACACGGATGCGGGCGAGCCGCAGCGACGCCCTCGGCGCGAGGTGGCCGAAGAGGAAGAAGACGACCGCCACCGTACTGGCGCTGCGGGCGGCGTCCCAGCCGGACAAGGCGGCCAGCCCTCCTGTGAGGGTCGCCAGGACCGCGGTGAGCAGCGTCGTACCGGTCACCGCCAGCGGAAGCCTGGGGATCGGAAGCACAACGGCGGCTGCCAGCACCGCGGCGCCGCCTCCCAGCACGATGTCCGTGTGCCGGGGGGACAGCAGCCCCGCGGTGCCGTGCACGGCGGTCAGTCCGGCCAGCGCGGCGAACACGCATGCGCCGATCCCGGTGATCAACCCCGTCGCGCGGTCGGCGGGGCGCCGCTGGTCCAGGGCGCAGCCGGCGCCCAGGACAACGGTGCTGACGCCGTACAGGACGGGCACCAACGGTCCCTGCCCGACCCGGGGAACGGCCACGGCGAGGGCCGCCAGCACGAGGCAGGCGAGGGCCAGGAAGAGCCTGCGGGTCAGCTCGGGACGCCAGCGGTCCAGTCGCGAGCCGACGGCGTGCGCGACGCCCTCGGAGACGTCGTCGAACTCCAGCTCCGGTATCGGGTCGTCGGCGGGCCGGAGATACAGCACGTCGCCGTGGTACAGGCCCGCGCTCTGCGGCGTGGCGTCCAGGCCCAGCGGTGCCTCGCCGAGACGTTGCAGTACCCAGGTACCGACCGGGCGGGCCGGATCGGTGGGGATGTGACGCATCAGCACCGGCAGCAGGGCGGAGACACGGGTGGTGACGGGTATGGCCAGATCGGCGCGGCCGGCCGGTCCGGCGATGGTCAGCCGGCACACCTCGGTGCTCACCGCCCCGGGGGTGGGGGGAGCGGGTACTGCGGTTGTCATAGTGCTCCTGGAGAGAGTGGAGTGCGGCGCCGGGGGCAGGTGTCCGGTGCGGCCGTCACGATCCGGCGAATCCCACCTGCATCAGCCGTACACCGCGCCGGGTGACGAGTTGAGCGCGGCCGGGTGGCAGGGTTCGCGGTCTGGCCTCACCGATGAACTTGCCTTCCTCCTTGGGATAGGAGTGCAGCAACGCCGGGCTGCCCAGCTCCCAGATGCGGCGCAGGACCGGGTCCATCATGGCGCGAGTGGCACCGGAGGTGGAGCGGGAGATCACCATGTGCAGACCGATGTTCACCGAGTGGGCCAGCATCGGTACCAGGGCGTTGAGCGGGGAGCCGGAGCCGGGGCCGGTGGCGTACAGGTCGTAGTCGTCGACCAGGACGAAAAGTCTCGGCCCTGTCCACCAGTCGCGCCGCGGCAGGCGCTCCGGGGCGATGTCGGGACCGGGAACGCGTTTGCCGAGCGACACCGCGGCATTGCCTGCGAGCTTGCCGAGCGCCTCACCGTCCACGGCGAACCCGACGCGGTACTCCTCCGGCACGTCACCCAGCAGGTCCCGGCGGGTGTCGGCGAGGAGGATGCGGGCCTGCTCGGGCGGGTAGCGGCGGGTGATGGCGTCGATCGCCAGGCGCAGCACGTTGGTCTTGCCGGTCTCGCTGTCCCCGAACACCATCAGGTGCGGGGTGGTGTTGAAGTCGTGCCACACCGGGGCGAGCCGCTGCTCGTCCCAGCCGGTGCAGAACCGCAGGTCGCCGTCGGGTGCCGGCAGCTTGTCCAACGGCAGCTTGGCGGGCAGCAGGCGTACCCCGGGGGCCGGGCGCCCGGTCCAGAAGGAGTCGATCTCGGCGACGGCGGCCTTGGTCGCGGCGGTGAGGTTGTCGGTCCCCGACGAGCTGTCCAGCCTTGGCAGGGCGCACAGGAAGTGGTTGTGCGACTTGGTGAGGCCGCGGCCCGGCTGGTGGGGCACGCTCGCGGCGAGCTTGGAGCCGATCTCGGACTCCACGGCGTCACCGAGCCGCAGTTCGAACTTGGTGCCGAACAAATCACGGGTCCTGGGCCGGATCTCCGACCAGCGCACCGCGGACGCGACCACATGCAGCCCGAAGGAAAGACCGCGGGCGGCCAGATCGGTGATGCGTGTCTCGAGTTCCTCGAAGTCCTGCTTGAGGGTCGACCAGTTGTCGACGACGAGGAAGACGTCGCCGTACGGGTCGTCGATCTCACCGCGGTCGCGCAGCTCGCGGTAGGCGGTCATGGACTCGAGGCCGAACGTGGTGAAGCGCTGTTCACGGGCCTCCAGCAACTGGGTGAGCTCCTCGATGGTCCGCTGTACGCGGTCGCGTTCCATGCGGGTGGCGATGGAGCCGACGTGGGGCAGTCCCGCGGTGGACTGCAGACCTCCGCCGCCGAAGTCAAGGCAGTAGAACTGGACCTCCGCGGGGGTGTGGGTGAGGGCGAGGGCGAGCATCAGGGTGCGCAGCATGGCGGACTTGCCGGTCTGCGGCGCCCCGGCGATCGCCATGTGGCCGTCGGCGCCCGACAGGTCCGCGACCAGCAGCTCCCGGAGCTGTTCGAAGGGCCGGTCGACCATGCCGAGCGGCACCCGCAGTCCACCGAGCGCGGGGTAGTCGTTCGCGCTCATGCCACGCTGCGGGTCCGGGACGATGCCGGGCAGCAGCTGGTCGAGGCTGGGCGAGGTGTCCAGGGGCGGCAGCCATACCTGGCGGGCCGGCGGACCGGCCCCTTCCAGCCGGTTGACCAGGGCTTCGAGCAGGCTTTCCTCGTCGTCCGAGGCGGGTTCGGCGGGCCGCGGCTCCGGCTGCTGCGCGAGGGGTTCCTCGGCGGCCTCCAGGGCGTCGCGCGACTGGGGGACGCGCTGCTCCATGGTGAAAGCGACCACCTCGTCGGCGCCCGGCACCAGCTCTGCGGGGGAAGCGGCGGTGGCGGTCACCGGGCAGGGGCCCGAGACGTAGGCGGCCTTGAAGCGAGCCAGGTTGGTGGTGTCGACCTTCAGATAGCCGTTGCCGGGCGCCGAGGGAAGCTCGTAGGCACTGCCCACGCCGATGACGCTGCGGGACTCCATGGAAGAGAACGTGCGCAGCGCGATCCGGTACGACAGGTGACCCTCGACGCGGTGGATACGGCCTTCGTCCAGGCGCTGGGAGGCGAGCAGCAGGTGCACGCCGAGGGAGCGGCCCAGGCGTCCGATACTGACGAACAGCTCCACGAACTCGGGCTTGTTGGCGAGCAGTTCGGAGAACTCGTCGACCACGATCACCAGCGAGGGCAGCGGGGTGAGCGCGGCACCGCCGAGTCTGGCCTTCTCGTACTCGAACAACGACGAGTAGCCGCTTTCCCGCAGGAGTTCCTGACGGCGCATCATCTCGCCGTTCAACGAGTCGCGCATCCGGTCGACCAGGTGCAGTTCGTCGGCGAGGTTGGTGATCACCGCTGAGGTGTGCGGCAGGCGGTCCATGTTCAGGAACGTCGCACCGCCCTTGAAGTCCACCAGCACGAAGTTCAGCACGTCCGACGAGTGGGTCGCCGCCAGACCGACGACCAGGGTGCGCACCAGCTCGCTCTTCCCGGAGCCGGTCGCACCGATCAGCAGCCCGTGCGGACCCATGCCGGCCTGAGCGGACTCCTTGAGGTCGAGCTCCAGGACCTCGTTGTCCTCGGTGATGCCTATGGGCACCCGCAGCCGGGTGCTCTGGAGGGTACGAGTCCGCCACAGGGCAGCCACATCGAAGGAGCGCGGATCGCGGATGCCCAGCAGGGCGCTGAGATCGAAGTCGGTCTCCAGTGGCTCTTCGACGAAGTCGACACCGCCGCTGGTACGCATCGGGGCCAGAACACGCGCCAGGGCCTCGGCCTCCGAGAGAGTGAGCGCGTCCGCCTCCGCGGTCACCGTGGTCTCACCCGCCGGGTACTCCACCTCGCCGTCCCGCACGTTCAGCCGCAAGACCTGTGGTCCGCCCGTCATCGAGCCGGTGGCGTCGAGCAACACCACGTTGCGAAGACCCGCGCCGAGCAGCCGGGAGGTCTCCGGGATGTGCACCCGGTACGCCACCACCACCACGAACGGCTCCCCCGCCCGCGGTGTGGCCTCGGGCTCGTGGTCGGGGCGGTCGGTCAGCTCGGGGCCGAGCAGCCCCAGCAGCGCGTCGTGGTCGTCGGCCGCGAGCCGCAGCGGGCCTGCGGCGTCCTCCTCGTAGGGGTGGGCGTTGTGCGGGAGCCACTTCAGCCAGTCCCACTCGCTACGGCCCGCCACGTCGGTGAGCAGTGCGATGCGCAGTTCGTCCGGCGAGTGCAGCACCGCCAGCTGGGCGATCATGGCACGCAGCAGGCCGAGCGCCGCTGCCCCGTCGCCGGCGAACTCCACGCTGGTGAACCGGCGCAGCGGGACCGGCAGCGGAAGGTGTCCGACCGACTGGTACCCCTTGGTGAACCGGCGCAGCGAGATCGCGGACAGCGGCTCGAGGTCCTCCACCGGCTTGGTCTCCGGCGGTACGAGCACCAGATCGGCGCGGCGCGTGCCCAGGCCGATACGCACCGCAGCGAAGTCGTCGTGGCTGGCCCTGCGCTCCCACAGCCGCGGCCCCGACGCGAGCGCCCACAGGTCCTGCGGACGCGGGTTGTCCCAGTACGCCGCGGCCCGCTGGTCGGCCGCGGCCTGCCGGACCTGCTTGCGCACCTGGGCGAGGTAGCGCAGGTAGTCGCGGCGTTCGACACGCATCTTGCGTTTGCGCTCGGCGCCGCGTCGGCCGATCTGGCTGAGCCCCATGCTCATCATGGCGACGCCCATCATCCCCGACATCATGTACGTGGACGGCGAACGGGCACCGACGGTGAACATCATGACCATGGCGCCCACGCCCAGCGCCATCGGCAGGTACATCAGCGCCGAACTGAAATCCGCGGTCGCGGGCTCACCGAGGACCGGCGGCTCGGCCAGCTCGATCCGGCCTGCCGAAGCGGCCTCCGGGCCTGCCACGCGAGGTGAGCGTTTCACGACCACAGTACTCATCGGACCGTCTCCTGCGGGTTCGTGATGTTCCGTGCCGCCCGTGGACGGCCCTGCGATCCGTCGGTTCGCGGGATCGCAGGGTGATTGCACGCTCAGCGTAGGAAGCCGCGCGGGCCGTACCGGTCCCGGCGCGGTGACGTTGTCCGCGGGGACAAAGATCTTGCCTGCCCGTTCAGCCCTCCTCCGGACCGGACCGCGCCGGGGCACCACGCGGTGGCGCGTCGGGCACCAGACCGCTGCGGGCCAGGGTGCCGTCCAGCCAGGCAGCGGCCAATTCCACCCGGGAGCGCCGCCCGGTGCGCTTGAACACCCGGGTCAGCCGCTGCTCGACGGTCTTCTCGCTGCACGCCAGCCGTGCGGCGATCTGCCGGTTGGTCGCCCCGTCGCTGACCATCTCGATCAGCCGGATGTCCCGCTCGCTCAACTCCTCGCTGGCCGAACGACTCCTGGGCACCGGCAGGTTGTGCCGCTGCGCCGACCGGTCGAGCCGGGCACGGACGCCGCGTCCGGCCTTCAGCTCCCCCATGCCGCGCACCGCCTCAGCCAGCCAGCGCTTGGGGTCCTCGCCTGCGTCCGCCACGCACTGGGCGCTGCAGACGGCCAGGTACCGGTCGCCGCGCTGGAGCACCAGCCGGTGCCCGGACAGCGCGCTGTCCGCGTCGCGGAGCACAGCACCACGCCCGACGAGAAGCGCCTCCCAGGCCATGCGCGAGGGCGCCTCTTCGTACAAGTCCTCCAGTTCCTCCAGTGCCCGTTGGGCGACACGGATGTCGCCGTCCTCCGTCACGTTGAAGTAGATGATCTGCAGCAGCAACCTGTCCAGGCCGGCCAGCAGCCCGTCCTGCCGTGACCGTTTCACGTCGTGCCACGCCTCGTCGAACGCCTCTTCAACCCGGCCCGACTGGTTACCCACGCCCAGCCGCACCCGGGCCACCAGCGGATGCGTGACGGATTCGGGGATCAGGCCGAGCCATGCGCGGGCCCGTGCCAGCTCCCCACGGACGCTGAGGATCTCGGCGGCCAGCGCCCTGGCCAGCTGGCACACCTCGCCCAGACCTTCGGCCCGGCCACGCGCCTCGATGCTCAAGGCGGCCGACAGCGCGTCGTCCCACTGCCCCGCCAGATAGTCGCGCACCAGGCCCTGGTAGCGGCCGGCCGTACTGTGACCTGCGTCGACGCAGCGGTCGCCGAGCACGGCCTGCAACCCGCCCGCCAGGTCACCGTAGGCGGCGGCGCCCCGCAACCGGTCCATGACGGCCTCGTCGAGCGCGTCCGGAGGCAGTGCGCTCCGGGCGCGTTCGATCCCTGCGCGACCACCCACGGCGGCTGCCAGCAGCCGCAATTCGGCCCACGAGGGTGACGGGTCGCCGGACCCACCGACGTTACCGCCTTCCGGCTCGGGCCACGGATGTACCGGGCCGATCCCGTAGCGGCCGCCGATCGCCAGGAGCGGGGCGGCGGCGGGCATCCGGCCGAGCACCGCCTGGTAGGGATGAGCCGCGTCCTCGACATCCGCGGGCGCGGGCCGGTGTTCGTACAGCGACGCCAGAGCCCACGCCCGGGTGGCGCTCTCCAGGCCGTCCCGATCCTCACCTTGCTGCGCCTTGAGGCAGGCGAGCAACGGCTCGGCGAGCGCCAGCACGCCGGCGTGGTCGGCGCACCGCAGGCCGAGCAGGGCGGCGTCACGCAGCACGTCCGGTGTTCTGCGGTCGCCCGGCGACAGCCGGCGCAGCGCCGCCAGGTAGGCGCGGACCGCACGCGGCTGGTCCGCCCTGGTGTCTTTCCCGGCCGCGTTGAGCAGCAGCGGCACGGCGAGTTCGTCGTCCAGCAACCGGCCCGCGGCGTCGACGTGGTCACTCAGCCGCGGATGGAGGGCGCCGGCGGTCGCGACGTCCAACCGGTCGGTCACGTTGGTGACGATCCGCGCGTGCACCACCCGCACGTCGAGGCGTGAGGGCAGGGCGCACAGCGCCGCCGCGAGGGCGGGGACGGCGAAGGTGATCCGGCCGTCCCGGCCGACGGCCACCACCCGGTCCTTGGCCATCCGGTCCACCGCCCGGCTGACGGAATCTGCGAGGGCACCGGCCGACTGCGTCACGCAGTCCAGATCCTCCAGCCACAGTCGCGTCCGGCTCAGCATCCGGGCCAGCACGCTCGCCGTCTCCATCGTTTCGGCGTCCGGCAGGGCGTCCGGCCACCCGAGCCGGCCCAGCTCCGCCACGTCGGTACGCAGCCGTAGCCTCCCTTCCGGCTCCGCCAGGCACATCCGGCCGTCCAACTCGAGCAGCCCGTCGCGTTCCTCCAACATGGCCAGTACGGACAGCACGGCCTCCGGATTCCCGGCCAGCGGCCCCAGCGCACGGAACACGGCCGCCCCAAGACCCGGTTCAGCGGGACGGCCCAGTCGCCGGACCAGCAACTCGCCGACGACGGATGCCGAAAGCGCCGGCAGGTCGAGCACCTGGTCGGCGACCGCCGACAGTTGCGAACCAGCACCGAACCCCGCGGGTGCCGAGCGCCCGGCGATCACCACCGGCACCCCCGCAGGCCGGAACGCGCGCAGCAGCAGCGCCAGAGCGGAGGCGGTCGGCCGCGGCATCCGCTCGGCGCTGTCAAGAAGCAGCGCGAAGGGCGTGAAGTGCGCCGCGTCCGCCAGCATTTCTCCGATGACGGACAGCAGGGGCAGGTCACCGCCGCGCCCGGAGGTCCGCCCCTGCACCCTGCGTACGGCGGTGACGCGGACCGGCAGCCGGCCATCGTGGATCTTGGCGAACACACCGCAGGCCATGTCGGCCAGGGCTGCCGGGCCGGGCGGGCTCTCGGCGGCGTCCCAGTCGAGCCGCAGGACCCTGCCGCCCTCGGCCGCCACGGCCCGCCGGGCCTGTTCCACCACAGCGGTCTTGCCACTTCCGGCCCGACCGGTGACCAGCAGAGTCCGTGTCGCCCCTGGGCCTGTGGCGCGGAAGACTCCGGCCACCTCCTGGACTTCCTCGTTCCTGCCGATCAGAGGTACGGAGTGCTGCTGCACGAGCCCCTCCTGGTGCGTGTTCGATGTCCGACCGGAACCGCACACGCAGGGGGAGACCCAACACCCGTCTGTGTCGTTCCACCGCTCGGCGGCCGGCTGCGCGTCCGCCGGCCCGCTTCGTGGGCTGCCGCCGCGAGCGGCCATTCTGAGCCGGTCGACTGAGGGGGACCCGATCGTCCGCCCCTCCGGAGAGCCATAATGGCCGACGGTGGAAGACCCCCGCTCCACCGGGGCCACAGTTGCCTGTTCGGCGACCCCGCCGACCAGGCACGTGAGGTGAAAGGTGCGGTGCGACAGTGGCCGGTCCATCAGGTGTGGATGTGGTCCTCAGCGGTACGACGGTGCGCCTGACACGCTCGTGCCTGATCGGCCGCCGCTCGGAGTTGGACGCCGTGCGCGACTGCGTCCTCGATCCGAACGACCGCCGTCTGGTGCTGATACACGGCGAACGAGGTGCCGGGCGCACCGCGTTGGCACGAGCCGCCGCCGAGCGGCTGGGCGCGGAGGGAGTGGCGGTGCTCTCACTGGCCTGCGTGCCCGGCGACGCCGAGCACCCCCTGTTGCTCGTGCTGCGCATGGTGACGGCACTGGAGGAACACCGGTCCCGTACCACCGGGCGACGTCTTTCCAGCATTCCGGCCGCGGATGTGCTGTCCGCCCTCGAACAGGACGACCGGGCGGCGGGCGGCGGGGCCCTGGCGGATGCGCTGCTGCAGTCGGCGCCCGTGGTCGTGCTGGTCGATGATGTCCACCTCGCCGATTCGGACTCTCTCGCCCTGCTGGGCAGGGTCGGGGCCGAACGCCACGCGGCCGGTGCCCGGTTGGTGCTCACGGCGGTCGACCACGGCTCGGCGGGCGGGTCTTCCCGCGCCGGTCGGGCGGTCGAACGGCTGGCGCGCAACCGTGCAGTGCTCACCGTGGGCCTGGCACGCCTCGGCCCCGAGGACGTGACGGCCGCCGTGGGCCGGCAGCTGGAGGCGGTACCCGACCGCCGGCTCAGCGAGCTGGCGTACTCCCTCAGCCGCGGAGTTCCTGGCGCGATGGACGCGCTGCTCACCGGGTGGGTCCGGCAGGACGCGATACGCCTGGTCGACGGCCACGCGTATCTGGACGAGACCGCGCCCGTACCGGTGCTGCCGGACGACGACCGTTTCATCGCAGCCCTGGACGCGCTGGGCGCGGCACGCCGGACGGCGGCCTCGGCGCTGAGCATCCTGTGGCCGCTCGGCCGACGGGCGGTGGAGCTGGGCGCGGCGTGCGGCAGGCTGTCCGAGGCGCACGTCGAGGCCAGTATCCGCGCACTTGCCGACGCCGGGATCGTCGACGAACTGCCCTCTCGTGACGCCGGCGGTCCGGCACGCGGCTGGCAGTTCCGCATACCGCTGGTGGAGCACGCTCTTCGGGAACGGCTGGGCCCGCTTGCTCGCCGACGCCTGTCGGCCGCCGCGGTGGAGGCGCTGTGGGCAGCCGGTGGAGCCGCGCACACGGCGGCCCTCCTCATCGATGAGGCGGACGCCAGACGCTATCTGCCCGACCGGATCGCCGACGCGGGCACCTTGGTCGATCGCAGCCGTGCCGCGACGGAGCTGCTGGCGGCGGCCGACCGGTTCTATCCCGTCCTCGGAACACGGGACATCGCACGGTGGCTGCGAACCGCCGCGCTCCTGACCGAGCGGCTGTCCGTCCGCGATGCCGCGCTGTTCCAGTACGCCAAAGTCTCCTTCTTCAACGGCGACTACTCGGCTTCGACGGCGCAGACCGAGGCGATCCTGCGCGACCCGGACGAGAGTCTCAGGGAGCTGGAGCTGCAGGAGGCGGGCGTGCTGGCAGTGGCCGCCGCGGCGGCCGACGACGACTGGGCGCGGGTGTCCCTGATGGCCGCGCAGCGCTGGTGGGACGAGCTGCCGCTGCCTGCCTTCACCGAGGTGGCGGGCAAGGCACTGGCGTTGTGTCTGCTGGAGAGGTGGCCCGAGGCCCTGGCTCTGCTCGACCGCACGGAGGCGGTGTGGAACACCGGTCCTGCCTACCGCTTCCATCCCGAGGTGTACCGTGCGGCCTGCGAATACGTGCTGGGACGCCCAGAGAGGTTCCTGCGCTCGCTGGACGACCTCGACCTGGCCGGCATGGCTCCGGAACGGGTCTACACGATGACCGCCGCGCAGCTGGACATCCTTCTCGGCGCGGGCGATCTGGGACGCGCCGAAGGCCTGCTGTCGGCTCGCGGCACGCCCCCCGAGGCACTGTCTGCGACCGGCCGTTTCCTGCTGTACCACTTGCAGGGCCGCTGGAACGAGGCGATGGCGCTGGCGCGTTCGGCACTGGCGCACGACGGGATGTTCAGCGTGGCACCGACCCAGCATCTGCTGGCCGCCAGGACCGCGGCCATCCTGCTCGCCCGGGGCCGCACCACCAGCGCCACCCGCCTGCTGGACAGCGTGCGGGGTCGCATGATCGGGCCGCTGGAGCACACCCTGGACCACTACGAGGCCGAGGTGCTGCGGACCCTTGGCGACCTGGATCAGGCAGCCGACATCCTGCGGCGCGGCTTGAACGCGGCGGACGAGCGCCGATCCGTTTACGCCACGGACGAGTTGTGGGCCGCCCTGGCCGTCGTGTCGGAGGAATCCGGACGGCACACCGACGCGTCAGCCTGTCTCGGCAGGCTGCACACGCTCGCCGAGCGGACGGGCAGCGGACGATCACGGCTGCTGTATCTGCTGACGTCGGCCCGGGTGCCGGCCGACGACCCGGCCGAGGATGTCCGCGACCGCCTGCGCGAAGCCGTGGACCTGGCCCGGTCACGCAAGCAGCCGTTCGAGACGGGTATCGCGCTGGTCACCGCCGCCATCGCGGGCGCGGGACCCACGACACTGCTGCACGAGGCGTACGAACTGTTCGGCGAGACCGGCGCCGCCCTGTGGCGTTTCCGCGTCAGGGCAGCGATGCGCGACGCCGGAGTCGCCGTGCCCGGCCGCAAGCAGGCGACCGGGGAAAACGAACACCTGCTGGCCACGCTCATCGCGGAGGGGCTGACCAACCGGCAGGCCGCCGCTGTGCTGCGTCTGAGCGAGGATGCGGTGGCCCACCGCATCACCAGGCTGTTCACGAGCACCGGTCTGCGCTCCCGTACCGAGGTCGCGACGGCCGTGCTCAACGCCGCCCGCTGATCGCGGCTGTCAGGGGAGTCCGGTTCCGATCCTGGTAGCTTTCCCTGCCTTTAGCCGAGGGGGGTCGCTGGAGCGGAGGTCGAGGCTCCGTTCATGGCAGCATCGTTCTCCTGATCCGCGTGGAGACACAGCGATGTCTTCCAGTGAGGGAGAGTCCATGCCTCAGCAGCCGCTCACCGACGTGGTCCGGGTCGCCGTACACGCACCCGACACCATTGACCGGGCCGGTCTGGTCAGCTTCTTTCAGCATGACCGGAGACTGTCCGAGATCAGCAGCACCCAGGATGCCGACGTAACCGTGGTGGCCGTGGACACGGTGGACACCTCGGCCCTGGACTTACTGCGCGGCCTGTGCAACCGCCCCGATGCCCGCTTCGTGGTGGTGGTGGGACGACGCTGGCATGCCGAGGTCTCGGCAGCGGTCGATTGCGGGGTGCGCGCCGTCCTGTGGCGCGACTCCTTCACTCCCCCGGTCTTCGCCCGGACGTTGATGGCGGTCGCCCACGGTGGCGGATCGTTCCCTCCCGCGCTCCTGGGCACACTGATGGAGCAGGTACAGCGCATACATCGCGAGGTCCTCACCCCTCATGGGCTGACGGCGTCCGGGGTGAGCCACCGCGAGGTGGATGTACTGCGTCTGCTTGCCGAGGGCCGGGAGCTGGCCGAGATCGCGCAGAAGCTCTCCTATTCGGAGCGGACCGTGAAGTACACCCTGTACGGCCTGATGAAACGCCTGCAACTGCGCAACCGCGCCCAGGCCGTCTCGTACGCCATACGTTCCGGGCTCATCTGACGGCCGGCTCGACACAACGGGGCCGCCGCACTGGGTCGGCAGGGTGCCGGCCGATTTCCCATCGCTGAAGTCGGCCTTGCCAAGGATACGTTCGGCCTGTCTCGACAGGCGGGCAGGTCCCGCTGTACTCAAGTTCATGATTCCGTCGAGCCCATGGGAAATCAGGGACTCATCGACTTGACTGTGCCAGACTCGGCCACAGGTTGGCGCCGATCCCAACACGGTATAAATCATCGGGGATTTGTAGCGAGACCACCGGCCGCGCTGCGCTTCATTCTCACCCGGGGGCTGCAGGGATGCGCACGACGACAGGCAGTCGACCACGAAGGGAAAAATTTTGATGTCTTCGCCTCGGGGAAAGATTCGGGTCGCGATTCACGCCTCCGACCCCCTCTACCGTGCAGGCCTGCTCGACTATGTACGCAAGGACCATCGCCTGTCCGAGGCCGATGCCGACAGAGTCGATGAGAACGATATCTTCGTGGTCGTCATAGATACCTCGGGAAACGCCACCTTGGAAATGCTGCGGAGCTGGCCGAACGCATGCGCCGCGAAATTCCTACTTATCGTGAAGGACGAGTGGACCGTCGACACCTCTACCGCGACGGAATACGGAGTGCGCGGCGTTCTCCAGTATGCGGATTGCACCCGGACCGCGTTCTCCGAAGCACTGATCACGATCGACGGGGGCGGGACCGAGATCTCTGAGGCAGCGTGATGGAACAAACCGATACACCTGGCCGGATTGACGCACAACGCACGCAGAAGTACCAGGAGTACGTGGATGTCGTTTGAAGGACTGCTCGGCAACGTGCAGTACGCGATGAATCTGGTGGGAATACTCGCCTTCTCCTTGTCCGGTGCCTTTCTCGGCGTACGCAAGGACTTCGATGTCTTCGGCGTGGTGATGCTCGCGGAGGCCGTTGGCCTCGGCGGCGGCGTTTTCCGGGACCTGGTGATCGGCGTACGTCCCGTAGCGTTCAGCGACCTGGGGTATTTCTGCACGCCGATCATCGGCGGCCTGGTGGTGTTCTACAACGCGCGTCTGCAACACCACGAGAGGGCGTTCGACCTCTTCGACGCGGCGGCACTCGGCCTGTTCAGCGTCACCGGCGCGACGAAAGCGTTCGCGTACGGACTCAACCCGGAGGCCGCCGCCACCCTGGGTATCGCCACCGCCGTCGGCGGCGGGCTCGTCAGCAGCGTCCTCGCCATGGAGATCCCGCCGTTGCTGCGCTCGAACCGGCACCTGTACGCGCTCCCCGCACTCGTCGGTTCCGGCAGCGTCGCCGTCCTGCACTACTTCCAGCTCCTCAACGAATGGACGGCCCCGGCAGCCGCGGTCCTCGCCTTCGGCCTGCGCGCTCTCGCCCTGCGACACAGCTGGCGCACCCCCCGCTCCAGTTTCTGGCGCAACCCGTTCGCCGGCATGCGTCACGCCCCCGAACCTCCGGAGCCCGAAGCGGACTTGGGTGGTACAGGGACACTGGACGACCATACGCTGCTCTTGCAGCGCCCCAAGGCGGACCGCAAGTGATCGAGGGCATCGACGACGTCCTCTGCGGCAACAGCGCTGAGGCCGCCACGGGTTGCCGCTGACGTTGCCGGACTCCCGAACAGCGTGCCCACACCCCTGCGCGAACCCGGCCCCGTACGCCCCGGCCGAGAACGCCTTGCACCGACCGTCCGGGGGCGATCCCGCCCCGTCGGCCGAACTCGGTGAAGACGACGAGTGAGGCCATCACGGTCACCCTGCCGGCCACTCCTCCCGGCGCAGCGCGTGACGCGCCAGATGCAGTGCCGTGAGTGACGACGAGCAGGCCGTGTCGACGGTCCCCGCCTGTCTTTCGAAGCCGAAGGCATAGGCCACCGTTGCCGACGAGGACGCCGACCGGGGTGCCGCACAGCGGCTCAGGGTCGATTCCGGCCCGTTCGAGGACCCTCCCAGCCCCGTCCGCCGGGAAGGGCGTGATCGCGTCCTCCACCCCTCTCGACCAGTAGCCAGGGCTGTCGGGTGTCGGCGATCGACCACTTCAGGTACTGGCGGAGTTTCTCGTCGTTCGGTAGGTGTCATCACACTCCGGCCTGGTCGTCGACCATGTGGAACAGTGCGTCGTCGGTCGCCGTGTCGAGGGCGCGCCCGTCGGCGGGTGGTGCCCCGTCCTCGGCCGACGCGAGGGTTTTCAACCGCGCCATCACCCGCGCACGGGCCGGGGAGTCGGAGGCGAGCCCGGCCAGGGCGCTCTCCAGTCCGTGCAGCACGGCGAACACGCCCTGCGGGTCGGCCTCGCCGTCCGGGACGAGTTGTGCGTGCAGGAACTCGCCGAGCGCGAACGCGCTCGGGTAGTCGAACACGACGGTCGCGGACAGGTGCAGGCCGGTCGCCGCCTTGAGCCGGTTGCGCAGTTCGACGCCGGTGAGCGAGTCAAAACCCAGCTCCTGAATGCCCCGGCGGGCCGTGATCTCGTCCGGCCCCGCGACGCCGAGCACCGCCGCCGCGTGGCCGCGCACCAGGTCCACGAGCGCCTGATGCCGTTCACCGGGTGGCAGGGGGAGCAGCCGTCGGGTCAGGGAGCGCGGATCACCGGTGCTGCGTACGGCTCGCCCGATCGGTGTGCCCAGGACGCCGTGAAGCAGCGGAAGCCGGCTGCCGCGCAGCGCGGTGGTGTCGAATCTGACCGGTACCGCTACCGGTTCGCCGGTTCCCAGTGCGGCGTCGAACAGGGCGAGGCCTTCCTCGGTGGACAGTCCCAGCACTCCACGCCGGGCCTTGCGGCGCAGTGCGGCGTCGCCCAGGTGGCTCGTCAGTCCGCTGCGCTCGCTCCACGGACCCCAGGCGAGCGACACCGACGGCAGTCCGTGCGCGGTCCGGTGGTGGGCGAGCGCGTCCAGAAAAGTGTTGGCGGCCGCGTAGTTCCCCTGTCCCGGGGCTCCGAGCAGTCCGGCCGCTGAGGAGAACAGGGCGAAAACCGCCAGGTTCGCGCCCCGGGTCAGTTCGTGCAGATGACGCGCGGCGTCGAGCTTCGGGCCGGTCACCGTGTCGAGCCGCTGCGGTGTCAGCGACTCGATCACACCATCGTCGAGGGCTCCCGCGGTGTGCACGACCGCGGTGAGCGGGTGGTCGGCATGCACGGCCGCCAGGACATCCGCGAGGGCGGCGCGGTCGGTGACGTCGCACGCCCTCACCGAGACGTCCCCGCCCCGCATCGTCAGTTCGGCCGCCAGGGCGTGCGCTCCGGGAGCCCGCATGCCCTGCCGGCTGACCAGCACGAGTCGCCGTACGCCGTGTCCGGTGACGAGATGCCGGGCCATCGCTCGGCCGAGCGTGCCGGTGCCGCCCGTGACGAGCACGGTGCCCTGGGGGTCGAGCGCGGCCGGGATCGTGAACACGATCTTGCCGATGTGCCGTGCCTGGCTCATGTACCGGTACGCCTCGGGTGCCCGGCGGATGTCGTAGGTGGTCAGCGGCAGATGCCGCAGGGCCCCCTTCTCGAACAGCCCCACGATCTCGCCGAGCATCTGCCCGATCCGTTGCGGACCCCCTTCCAGCAGGTCGAACGCGCGGTACGTCACGCCCGGATGCGCGGCGGCCACGTCGGCGGGCGTGCGGATGTCGGTCCTGCCCATGTCCAGGAACCGGCCGCCGCGCGGCAGCAGCCGCAGGGACGCGTCCACGAGGTCCCGGACCAGCGAGTTGAGTACGACGTCGACGCCCGCGCCCTCGGTGACCTCGCGGAACCGCGCCTCGAAGTCGGTCGTACGGGAGGAGGCGATGTGCCGCTCGGCCAGCCCCGAGGAACGCAGCACGTCCCACTTCGCGGGGTCGGCGGTGCCGAACACCTCGGCGCCGAGGTGTCTGGCCAGCTGGACCGCCGCCATGCCCACACCGCCGGCCGCCGCGTGCACCAGGACGGACTCCCCTGGCTGCAGACCCGCCAGGTCGACCAGGCCGTAGTACGCCGTCAGAAAGGCGGCGGGCACGGACGCGGCCTCGACGAAGGACCAGTCGTCCGGCATCACGGCGAGCGTGCGCCGATCGACCACCACGACCGGTCCGGCGCCTCCGGCCAGGAGTCCGAACACCCGGTCCCCGGGCCGGAGGTCGGTGATGTCGGGAGCGGCCTCCAGCACGACCCCGGCGCCCTCGGTGCCCATGACCGCCCCGTCACACATGCCCAGGGTGCTCAGCACGTCGCGGAAGTTGAGTCCGGCGGCGCGCAGGGCTATCCGGACGTGCCCGGCGGGCAGCGGCTCGCGTGCCCGCGGATGGTCGGCCAGAGCGAGGCGGCCCATCGTGCCGGCCCGCACTGTCTCCAGGCGCCAGGTACGCGAGCCCGACGGCGGAGTCAGGCGGTCGGCCGAGGCGGCGCGGACCAGTCGTGGGGCGAGCAGGACGCCGCCGCGGACGGCCACTTGCGGCTCACCGGAGCCCACCGCGCCGGCCAGCGCCCGGCCGCGGTCCGTCACCGTGCCGTCCAGGTTCTCGCGGTCTTCGGCGTCCTCCATGTCGACCAGGACGAACCGGCCCGGGTGCTCGGACTGCGCGGTTCGCAGCAGACCCCATGTCGGCGCGGCATTGAGGTCCGGTACATCCTCTCCGCCATGGGTGGCGACGGCGCCGCGCGTCAGCACCACGAGCCGCGATCCGGCGAACGCCTCGTCGGCGAGCCACCACTGTGCGAGTTCGAGCGTCTTGTGCAGGGTCCTGTGCGTGTCGCCGTCGCGGCCGTCGACCGTCACGATCACGACATCGGGCACGCCCTCCCCCAGCGCGTCCAGTCCGGTACCCACGTCCACCGCGGCTCCGGCCGCTTCGAGTCCTGCGCGCAGGCCGAGGGTGTCGGTCCCCAGGACCGCGCACCGGCCGGAGTACGGCGGCCCGGCCGCGACGGGCGTCCACTCCACCCGGTACAGCGAGTCGTTCACCCCGCCCAGGTGTCCGGCGGTGACCGCCCTCGTCACGAGCGACCGCGCCGACGCCACCGGCTGTCCGGCGTCGTCGGTCACCTCGACGGCCACCGCACCGGGACCGTCAGGCGAGATCCGGGCACGCACCCGGCCGGCGCCGACCGCGTGCAGGCTCACTCCGGCGAAGGAGAAAGGCAGCCTGATCTGTCCCGGTCCCGACTCTGCGGACCCCCGGTCCAGGAGATCGGGCAGCAGTGCCTGAAGTACGGAGTCCAGCAGGACCGGGTGCAGCCCGAAGCCTCCGGTCTCGGCGTGCTCCGGCAGCTGCGCCTCGGCGAGGATCTCGTCACCGTGGCGCCACACGGCCCGCAGCCCCCGGAACGCGGCGCCGTACCCCAGTCCGACCTCGCTCAGCCGGTCGTAGAAGCCGTCCAGGTTCACCGGTGTGGCGCCGGTGGGCGGCCATTCCGTGACCGCTGCCGTCGGCTCCGCCGCCTCACTCGGCCTCAGGGCTCCGACCGCGTGCCGGGTCCAGCCGATGCCCGGCGGTGCGTCCCCGGGGCGGCTGTGTATGCCCAGCGCCCGGTCACCCGACTCGTCCGCGGCCTTCACCGACACTCTGACGTGGACACCGGCGGTCTCCGGGAGCATCAGGGGTGTCTCCAGGGTGAGTTCACGGAGGTGACCGCAGCCGACCTCGTCCCCGGCACGGATGGCCATGTCGATGAGAGCGGTGCCGGGTACGAGCACCGAGCCGAACACGGTGTGGTCCGCCAGCCAGGGGTGGGAGCGCTGCGAGAGCCGTCCGGTGAGCACCACGCCGCCGGACTCCGGCAGTGCCAGCGCGGCGCCCAGCAGCGGGTGCCCGGTGGCGTCGAGCCCGTGGCCGGCCGCGTCGGCGGGTTCGGCGGTGTTCGCCGGCCAGTAGCGCTGTCGCTGGAAAGGATAGGTGGGCAGGTCGACATGAGGCCTGGGGGTATCGCCGAACGCCCTGGTCCAGTCGATACGGACGCCGGCGACATGGGCGTCGGCCAGCGAGATGAGCAGACGCCGCAGCCCGCCCTCGTCCCGGCGCAGCGAGCCCACGGCGGCGATCTCCACGCCCAGCGCGTGGGCGGTGTCCTGCATTCCGACGGTCAGCACGGGGTGCGCGCTCGACTCGACGAAGGCGGTGAACCCGTCGCCGATCAGTGTTCGGACCGCGGGCTCGAAGCGGACGACGTGCCGCAGGTTGCGGTACCAGTACTCCGCATCCAGCGCGGTCGTGTCCAGCCGGGCACCGTCCACCGTGGAGTAGAACGGGATGTCGCTCTCGCGGGGCGTGATGCCCGTGAGGCCGGCCTCGATCTCGGCGCGGATGTCGTCGACGTGCGCGGAGTGCGCGGCGAAGTCGACTCCGGCCAGTCGCCGGCGCATGAGGCCCCGGCGGGACAGTTCGCGTTCGAACTCGTCGAGGGCGTCGGCGTCGCCGGCGACCGCCACCGCGGTGGGACCGTTCACCGCCGCGACCCACAGCCGACCGTCCCACGGTTGCAACATGGCCGTCACATCGGGGGCCGGTGCGACCACCGAGAGCATCCCGCCCCGGCCGCACAGCCGCCGCAGCGCCCTGCTGCGCACCACGACCACCCGTGCCGCGTCGCTCAGCGACAGTGCTCCCGCCACGCAGGCGGCCGCGATCTCGCCCTGGGAGTGCCCGACGACAGCCTCGGGCACCACGCCGTAGGAGCGCCATACGTCCGCGAGCGACACCATGATCGAGAACAGCACCGGCTGGACGACGTCCACCCGGTCCGCTCCCGGCGCGCCTTCGGTGCCCCGCACCACGTCGAGGACCGACCAGTCGGCGTACCCGCCGACCGCTTCGGCGCACTCCGCCATCCGGGCTGCGAACACCGGTTCCGTCTCCAGCAGTTCACGGGCCATCCCGGTCCACTGCGTGCCCTGGCCGGGGAAGACGAGGGCGACCCGGCCGGTCGTCGTCGCGGCACCGCGCACCACGTGGGCGGCGGGCGTGCCCGTGGCCAGCGCGTCGAGCCCGCGCAGCAGTTCCGCGGGATCGTTCCCGACCACCACGGCACGGTGTTCGAGTACGGCACGGGTCGTGGCCAGGTTGTACGCGACATCCGCGACCGGTACGTCCGGCGTGGCGCGCAGAGACCGGGCCATCCGGACCGCCTGGTCGCGCAGGGCGTCCTGTGTCCTGCCGGACAGCACCCACGGCACCAGGTCGGGGGCGGCGGGCCGTGCCCCTGCCACTTCTGGCCCGGCCTCTTCAAGGATCACGTGGGCGTTCGTACCGCTGACTCCGAAGGACGAGACCGCGGCCCGCCTCGGGCGTCCGTCGTCCCGCGCCCACGGCACGTGCTCGGTGAGCAGCGCGAGGTTCCCAGACCAGTCCACGTGCGGCGACGGGTCGTCCGCGTGCAGCGTCCTGGGCAGGATCCCGTGCTTGAGGGCCATCACCATTTTGATCACGCCCGCCGCGCCCGCGGCGGCCTGGGCGTGCCCGATGTTCGACTTGACCGACCCCAGCCACAGCGGTCGCTCCCGCCCCTGACCGTAGGTGGCGAGGAGTGCCTGTGCCTCGATGGGGTCGCCGAGATGGGTACCGATGCCATGCGCCTCCACCGCGTCCACGTCGGACGCGGCCAGCCGGGCGTCGGTCAGCGCCTGTCGGATGACCCGTTCCTGGGCGGGTCCGCTCGGGGCGGTGAGTCCGTTGGAGGCGCCGTTCTGGTTGACCGCGGAGCCGCGGACCAGCGCGAGGACGGGGTGTCCGTTGCGGCGGGCGTCGGAGAGGCGTTCCAGCAGGAGCAGGCCCACCCCTTCGGCGGAGCCGAAACCATCCGCGTCCGCGGCGAAGGAACGGCACCGGCCGTCCCGCGACAGTCCGCGTCGCCGGCCGAACTCGACGAACATCTCGGGCGAGGACATCACCACCACCCCGCCGGCCAGGGCCAGTGAGCACTCGCGGGAGCGCAGTGCGTGTGCCGCCCAGTGCAGCGCCACGAGGGACGACGAGCAGGCGGTGTCCAGCGTGACCGCGGGGCCTTCCAGGCCGAAGGTGTACGCCACGCGACCGGACGCGGCACTGGCGTTGTTCCCCGTCACCAGATGGCCCCGGATCTCGTCGGGCGCCTGTCGCAGGCGTGACCGGTAGTCCTGGTGGGTGACGCCGGTGAACACCGCGGTGTCGCTGCCGCGCAAGGAGCCCGGGTCGATCCCGGCGCGCTCGAACGCCTCCCACGAGGTCTCCAGGAGCAGCCTCTGCTGCGGGTCCATGGCCAGGGCCTCGCGCGGGGACATGTCGAAGAACGCGGCGTCGAATTCGACGGCGTCGTGCAGGAATCCGCCTTCTCGGACGTAGGTGGTGCCGGGGTGGTCGGGATCCGGGTGGTACAGGGCGGACAGGTCCCAGCCGCGGTCGGCGGGGAACGGCGAGATGCCCTCGCGGCCCGCGTGGACCAGTTCCCAGAGGTCCTCCGGGGAGCGCACACCACCCGGGTACCGGCAGCTCATCGCGACGATCGCGATCGGCTCCCGGTCCCCTGGCTCCGATTCGAGCAGCCGTCGGCGGGTCCTGTGGAGATCCGCCGTGACCCTGCGGAGGCAGTCGCGGAGCTTTTCCTCGTTGCTGGTGCTCATCACACTCCCAGGTCCTTGTCGATGAACGAGAAAGGCTCGTCGTCCTCGGTCGTCCGCAGGGACTCGGCCGGGTCCGTGCCGTTCTCCCCGGAGTCACCCCATTTCACGAGCAGGGACCGCAGCCGCATGGTGAGGTGGGCTCGCTCGGCCGTGCCCGCCGACGAGAGCCTCGTCGTCAGCCGGTCGAACTCGTCGTCCGGTGCCTCGGCGCCGTCGGCGAACCGGCTCGCGAGGTAGCCGGCCGGCACGGTGGGTGCCGGGTGGTCGAACACCGTGGTGGCCGGGAGGGTCAGACCGGTCGCGGCGCCGAGCCGGTCGCGGAGCTCGGCTCCGGTGACGGAGTCGAGGCCGAGCAACTGGACGGTGCGGTCCGTCGCCATGCCTCCTCGTGCGTGGCCCAGTGCGGACGCGAGGTGCGCACCGACCAGGTCCAGCAGCCGACGGGCGCGGTCCTCCTCGGACAGCGCGGTGAGCCGCTCGGCAAGGGGCCGTTCCCCGGAGGCAGGTTCCACCGCGACCGTCGCCCGCGCCGTGATCTCGCGGACCTCGGGTACTTCACGCAACAGCGGGCTCGGGCGTAACGCGGTGAAGGCGACGTGGAGGCGCCACCGGTCGACGTCGGCGGGGGCCACGTTCGTCTCGTCGTCGGGGGCCACGTTCGTCTCGTCGTCGGCGAGCAGCCGGCCCGGGGCGGTGTCTGGTGCCGGTACCGTGCCCCTCCATCGTGTCGACGTCGTCCATGGACCGTCCGGCTGCGGCCACCGCCGCCTCGATGACCTGTTGTTGCGCTGTCCCGTTCGGAGCGGTGAGGGCATCGGAGGCGCCGTCGGAGTTGACCGAGAAGCCGCGCAGAACGGCCAGTGCCCGTTGTCCGTTGCGCCGCGTGTCCGAGATCCGCTCCACGAACAGCGCGCCGGCGCCCTCGCTCCAGCCGGTTCCGTCGGCCGCGGCGGCGTAGGACTTGCAGCGCCCGTCCGGTGCGAGGCCGCCGTGCTGGGCGAACGCGGAGAAGAGGGTCGGGGCGGACATCACCGACACCCCGCCGACCGGTGCCGGCGCGCACTGGCCCGATCGCAGGGAGTGTGCCGCCAGGTGCAGAGCGACCAGCGAGGAGGAACGGGCGGTGTCCACGGTCGTCGAGGGGCCGCGCAGACCGAAGGTGGAGGAGACACGCCCCGAGACGACACTGGCCGACGCCCCGGTGATGAGGTGCCCGGTGGGGTCGGTCGGTACGGGGATCCCGGACAAGGCGTGGTCCGAGCCCATCATTCCGGCGAACGTCCCGGTGCGACTGCCTCGCAGCGTATCGGGGTCGATGCCCGCCCGTTCGAGGCTCTCCCAGGCGATCTCCAGCAGTGGCCGCTGCTGCGGATCGGTGGCAAGTGCCTCGCGCGGTGCGATGCCGAATGAAGCGGCGTCGGCCGCGGGTTCACCGGGTACGGCGACGTTCCACGACACGAGCGGCCAGCCACGGTCGGCCGGGAAGTCAGACACGACGTCCCGGCCCTCGGTCACCAGTCGCCACAGGCCTTCCGACGACTCCACACCGCCGGGGAAACGGCACCCCATCCCGGTAATGGCGATCTGCTCGGGCCGGCTTTCCTTGCTCTCCCTAAGGCGCTCGACAGTCAGGGCGATTCCCACGGTGACCCACTTGAGGTAATCGAGGATTTTGCCGTTGCCCACCATTCGAGCCCTCCGCACACGAACAACGATGCCTTCTTAAAACCAGACAAAGCACAGCACATATATCAGCGAAAGAAGCATTGCCCCAGCCGATCTTTGCCCAGCAGGACAGCCGGGGCAGTACCAAAGGTGCAGCCAGAAGCCCTGAGCCGTCCATGGGCCATCCCGGGCGAACGACACAACTCCTGCCAGATCCAGGACAGATGCCACCCGCGGCGAAAGGGCCGTCAGGCGATCCACCGACGTACCGATCGACGAATCCGAGCTGGGGTCAAGCTATCGCGAACGGTTCGGCGCGAGCCATCCCACTCACTTTGATCCGCCCTTTTCCTCCAGTGGTATCGATATGGTTCACCGTCAGCATCAGGGGGTAATCGAGCGGGTTTCACTGAGGGCATATGGCGGCTGATCACCGGCGGCGACCATGTTGGGCAGTGAGCCCTTTCCAACCTCAGTGGGGCTGCTGACGCGGGTCGCCCCTGGTCGAGCCGGGCGGAAGCTCTGGGGCAGGATGTCTTCGTGCCCACCCTGGTTGTTGAGATCCACGTGCCGTTGCTGCCGACGCCCGGTCTGCCGGACGGCTCCTACCCGTTTCCCTGGATCGAGGAGGTCGAGAACTTCCTGTCCGATCTCGAAGACCAGGGTGACGTGGAAGTCTTCGATGAGGGAGAGGAGGACGAGGACGTCTATGTCTTCTTCGTCACCGGAGCCGGTGACAGGGATCTTTTGGCGGTGGCGTCCCGTGTGGCCACGCTGCCTGGGGTTCCTGCGGGAGCCATTGCGGTCGTCAGCAATGACGAGGCCGAGGAGTTCGGTCTGGGACGACGGGTCGCGCTTCCACTGCCTGCGCTCTGAGTGCCGGTGCGGAGCCCTTCGTCCCTCCCCTCAGGACGGTTCAGGTCGCTCGGCAGCGGGGCACCGCAGCTTGTCCACTGGCAGCCTTGCGTCGTGGACGCGGAACGCGGTGGCGCCGGCTCGGAACGGCACGGCAGGCCTGCTGGTCCTGGCCCACCTGCGATGCGGGCACACCTACACCTACCTGGCCGCCGGTTTCGGCATCAGCCTCAGGACCGTCCACCGGTACGTGAGCGAAGCCGTCGAACTGTCGGCTCCCCCCTCGCTCCCGACCTCGCCGAAGCGGTACGCGCCGCCTCCCGCAAAGCCTTCGTGTTCCTGGACGGAACCCTCCTGCCGATCGACCGCATCACGGCTGACCAGCCCTTCTGTTCCGGCAAACACAAGAGGCACGGCATGAACGTGCAAGTCCTGGCCGACCCCGCCGGCAGACTGCGTGGGCCTCACCCGCGCAGACCTCGTCCGACAGTTCGTCAGAATGCTCAGCCCGGGGCGCCGGCCTGCACGCCTAGTGGGCCACCTCGGGCCAGTCGACGACAGGGCAATGCGAGGCTCCCCTCCCCCGGGTGCGGCGGTCGGCACACCATCTCCGCATCGGCGATCAACCAGTGGATTTTCGCACGCACCCAGCACCGCCCGTGGTCGTACCATGACCGAGAGCCAACCCGAAGGCGGTGAACACCACGGCATCCCGCCCAAGGACGGTCGGCGTGCGAACTCCGCGACGGCCGACACCACCAACGCAACCTGCGTGCACACGGATCGGCGAAGACCACACCCTCCGGCTCGACCGCATCGCGGACGCACGGACCCTGCCCTGCTCGATCGCAGCGCCGCCCGCTCCGCGCCCCGCGCCCCGCGCCCCGCGCCCGTCAAGCCTGACCGCGGGGAACCACTGTCACGAGATGGCGCCGCCCTCGGACGTCAGCGCGCCGGTCCGGTCGCGCCGCGCACGACAAGGTGGGGGGGGTGAAGCTGAACTCCCTTGTCTCAGCGCCCGGTTCGCCGTCCAGCCGTTCGACGGCGGCCCGGACGGCGAACCGGGCCAGTTGCTCGGCATCCTGTCGCACGGTGGTGAGGTCGATGTGGCGAGGCGTGCGAGACGACTGTCGTCGTACCCGACGATCGAGACCCGACCGGGCACGTCGACCCCGGCGTGCCGCAGCTCGACGAGGAGGCCGATGGCGCACTGGTCGTTGCCCGCGACCACGGCGGTGGGGAGCGCACCGGCGGCCAGCAGTGACCGTGCCGCCTCCGAGCCGGACCGTTCGGTGCAGTCGCCGGGGACCACCCGCGCCCGGCCGCCCAGTCCGTGACGGCGCATGGCGTCCAGATAGCCCGCCCGGCGCTCGGCGGCACCCGGCTGCTCGCCGCCGTCGACGTGGACGATGTCCTGGTGGCCGAGCGAGACGAGATGGTCCACGGCGAGGCGGGCGCCCACGTCGTCGGCGGTGTGCATCGCGTCGAACACCGTCTCGTGCGGCGGTCGGCCGATCTCCACCACCGGGACCCCGAGGCCGGTGCCGCACGCCTCGCGCACCCCCGAGGAGCAAGCCTGGACCTTCCGCACGGTCGGCCACGGCACCGGCACCGGCACCGGCTTCTGGGCGCCGTTCATCGGCGCGCCGGCCGAGGTCGGCTACGACGACGTCGTGAGCGTCGAGAACGAGGACCCCGTGCGGGACGCCGTCGAGGGCGTCGCCGACGCCGCCCGTTTCATCAAGCCGCTCCTTCACTGACGAACCGTCAAGGTTGGATTGCCTTCGGGTCCTCCGGAAGGCGGGGGTGTTTCGGCTCCCCCGCCGACGGCGCCGTGACCGTCGCGAGGTCACTTCCAGGTGGTCAGGTGTTCCCTGATCTTCTCGCGCATGAGGACGGAGGACTCCTTCGCCTTCTCCTCCCAGGCGAACACGCAGGCGGTGAGGGTGCCGTCGAAGCCGTTCGCCTTCAGCTCCCGGAACAGCTCGTCGAAGTCGACCTCGCCCTCCCCCATGTTGAGGTGCTGGTGGATGCGGGCCGGGGTGCCGGGCGGGTTGAGGATGTAGCGGTTGCCGGAGGACGCGGTGTGGTCGAAGGCGTCGGCGAGGTGGACGTGGGTGAGGAGGTCGCCCGCGTACTCGATGATGCCGGGGGCGTCGTTGCCGATGTGGAAGGTGTGCGGGGCGCAGTAGAGGAAGGTGACGTCGGGGTGGTTGATGCCGCGGATGAGGTTGACCGCGTCGTAGCCGTTCTCGACGAAGTCGTCGGGGTGCGGCTCCAGGGCGAGCTTGATGCCTTCCTGCTCGAAGAGCGGGAGCAGTTCGTCCATCGACCTCCAGAACTGCGCCTCGCTGCGGTCGGCGTCCTCGGGACGGCCGTTGAACTCGGAGATCATGCTGGTGACGCCGAGGTCGGCGGCGATCTGGATGGACCGCTTCCAGTAGCGCACCGCTGCCTGACGGGCGTCCTCGTCCGGGCCCGACCAGCGGAACAGCGGCAGCATGGAGGAGATGCCGACGCCGGCCGCGCCCAGCTCCTTGCGGAACTTGCGCACGGTGGCGTCGTCGACGCGCGGATGGCGGAAGAAGGGGATGAAGTCCTCGCGGGGGGAGAGTTCGATCCACTCGTAGCCCAGCTCGGCCACCACCGCGGGGAGTTCGAGCAGTGGAACGTCACGGATCATGTACGGGTCGAGGGCGATCTTCATGGCTGGGTACTCCTTGGTGTCATAGAGGTCGGGGCGTGCCGCAGGAGGCGCTGGTGCCGCCGTCGACCGGGAGCACGGCTCCCGTGATGCACCGGCGTCGGGGCCGGCGAGGAACAGCACGGCACACGCGATGCCCTCCGCCTCGGCGACCCGGCCGAGCGCGACCCTGCCGAGGAGCCGTGCCCTGAACTCCGGTGCGTCGAGGCGCTGTTGTATGAGCCGGGAGATCGTGAAGGCGGGCGCGACCGCGGCCACCGCACGCTCCGGCGCGCCGGCGTCCGTCACGTCGGCGCGAAGGACCTGCACGTGCTCGGTGTCGAAGCCGGTCACCGCATCCCGCAGCGGTTCCGGGCGGCGGCCGAGCACCGCCACGCTCGCCCCCTGTTCCGGGAAGGCGCGCGCGGTCGCCCGGCCGATCCCGGTCCCCGCCCCGGTGACGCGGACGACCCGCCCCTGGTACGGACACCGGGCCCAGGCGATCACGACCGCAGGGACTCCTGGAGTGCCGCGTCGGCCGCCTTGAGCACCCCGGCGGCGACCTCGACGCCCTCGACGCGGCCGAGTTCGGTGTCCTCGTGCTCGATGTTGACGAGCATGCCGGGGTCGACCTCGTGCAGGGCGCGCAGGAACTCGGTCCAGTAGGCGGTGTCGTGGCCCTTGCCGAGGGCGACGAAGTCCCAGGCGGAGTTCTTCGGCCACTCGTTGGCCCACTCGTCGCCGCCGAGGTTGGTGCGCGGCTCGTCGGGGGACAGGCGGCGGAAGCTGTTGTCGAGGACTCCGTTGAGGGCCGCGTGCCCGGGGTTGATCCGGACGTCCTTGGCGGCGGCGTGGAAGACCAGCTCGCCGAGGTGGCGGACGACGGCGACCGGGTCCATCTGCTGCCAGAACAGGTGGGAGGCGTCCAGTTCGACGCCGACGTGGGTGGCGCCGGTGAGGTCGAGGAGCTTGTGGACGTCGGCGGAGTTGAAGACGAGGTTCTGCGGGTGGAGTTCCAGGGCGACCTTGACGTCGTGGTCGCGGGCGAGGCGGTCGGTCTCGCGCCAGAAGTCGGCGGCGATCCTCCACTGGTGGTCGAGGACGTCGAGGGCGGCGGAGTTCCACGCGTTGACGACCCAGTTCGGGCGGGAGGCACCCGGCTCGCCGCCGGGCAGCCCGGACATCGTCACGAGCCGGTGCTGGCCGAGGCGTTCGGCCAGGCGGATCGAGCGACGGATGTCCTCGGCGTGCTTCTCCCCGATGACCGGGTTGGGATGCAGCGGGTTGCCGTTGGCGTTGAGGCCGGCGATCGAGACGCCGGTGCCCTCGAACAGGCCGAGGAAGTCGTCCCGGGCGGTGTCGCTGACGAGGATGTCGTCGAACGTCGGGACGTGCACCGGCGGGAGGAAGCCGCCGGTGTTGATCTCCAGGCCGGTCAGGCCCAGGTCGGCCACGACCTTGATCGCCTCGGGCAGCGGCCGGTCGTGCAGGATCGCGTTGTAGAGGCCCAGCTTCATCGTGTGTTTCCTCGGTCCTTCTCGGGAGTGGAGGTGGGGCGAAAGGCTCGGGTCACGGGACGGCGACCGCCGCACCGCCGGCCGCGGCGGAGGCGACGATCGCGTCGATGACGCGCAGGTTGTGCAGCCCGTCGGCGAGGTTCGGGCAGGACGGCAGCCGGTCCAGGCCGGCGATCTGCTCCAGGAAGGCGCGGGCCTGCCAGACGAAGAACTCGTGCTGGCCGTGGCCGACACTGGGGAAGTCCATGGGCAGGCCGCCCGCGACGTAGGGGTGGCCGGGGCCGACCACCACGCGCCGGTAGCCGTCCACCGGGTCGGTGGCCGCCGCGTCGGCGATGGTGAACTCCGCGGGGCGGGAGAGCTCGAAGGTCGCGGCGCCGCCCTTCGTGAACACCTCGAAACCGAGGGAGTTGGCCAGCCCGCGGGCGATGCGCGAGACGGAGAAGGTGCCGACGGCGCCGGAGGCGAAGGCCGCGGTGAAGGTGGCGATGTCGTCGTTCTCGACCCGCGCGCGCTCCTGGCCGACCGCCACCCCGGCCGAGTGCCCCACCGCCGTGCCCAGTGGCACGGGCCGGTCGGCGACCTGGGTGGACAGCACGGCGCCCTGCACGCTGTGCACCGGCCCGCAGAAGTACTCGCCGAGGTCGATGAGGTGGCTGCCGATGTCGGACAGCGCGCCCGAACCGGGGCGGCCGAGGTAGCGCCAGCTCATGGGCGCGTCCGGGTTGTGCCCGTAGTCGCACCAGTAGTGCCCGTTGAAGTGCTGGACCGGACCGAGCGAGCCCTCCAGGACCTGCTGCCGTACGGCGTTGATCGCGGGCGACCGGCGGAAGGTGAACCCGGTCGCCGCCACCAGGCCGGTGCCCTCGGCGGCCTTCACCATCGCCTCGGCGTCGGCCACGGACGGCGCGAGCGGCTTCTCGCACAGCACGTGCTTGCCGGCCGCGAGCAGCGCCTCGACGATCTCGCGGTGCAGGTGGTTGGCGACCACCACGCTCACCGCGTCGACGTCGTCGGCCTCGACGACCGCCCGCCAGTCGGTCTCGGCCCGCTCGTAGCCGTAGCGGCGGGCGGCGTCCAGGGCGAAGGGCTCGTGGGCGTCGGCCACGGCGACCAGCCGGACCTCGGGCAGGCCCTCGGCGTACAGGGTCGCCGCCTGCCGGTAGCCGTTGAGATGGGCCCGGCCCGCCATGCCGGCTCCGATGACCGCGACCCCGATCGGCCTTGTGCTCATCGTGGTTCCTCTCCGACGCGACGCCGCGCCGTGGCTAAGAGCGTGGAGACCGGCAGTCGTGGATCCCGGGTGCGTTCCGGACGAAGCGGCCTAGGGTTCATTTAAAGCGTTTTAAGTCCTGGTACTATCGGTGGCGTCACAGGCAGATGTCAAGGGTGTTGCCCCGAAGCCGCTGGAGGTCGCGTGGACGAGTTCGGCTCCGACGTCCCCGAGCGCGGCAACGGTGCGGCACAGCGCCCCCGTCTGGAGGACGTCGCCGCGCGCGTCGGCCTGTCCACGGCATCGGTGTCACTGGTGCTTCGCGGCGTACCGGGACCCAGCCGGAACACCCGGCAGCGGGTCCTGAAGGCGGCGGCCGAGCTCGGCTACCGCCCGAACCGCACCGCCAGCGCCCTGGCCAGCAAGCGCAGCCGGCTGCTCGGGGTCATGATCGACATCCACAGCGCCTTCCAGGCCGAGCTGGTCGAGCACCTGCACACGGCCGCCGAGGAGGTCGGCTACGACCTCGTCCTGAGCACCCAGACCAGGACCCGTGACGAGAACACGGCGATCGACACGCTCCTGGCCTACAGCTGCGAAGCACTGGTCCTCATCGGACCGGTGGCCCCTGTCGCCACCCTCGCCGAGCTCGACCACAAGGCCCCCGTCGTCTCGGTGGGACGTCGCGTCGTCGGGGCGGGTCTCGACGTCGTGCGCAGCGCCGACGACGACGGCGTCGGCCAGATCGTCGACCATCTGGTGGGCCTCGGGCACCGGTCGATCGCGTACGTCGACGGCGGCAAGGGCGCCATCGCCACGGACCGCCGCCGCGGATACCGCAACGCGATGCGCCATCACGGTCTCGACGCGCAGATCAGGGTCCTCCACGGAGACGTCACCGAGGAAGCGGGCAACAAGGCAGGCCGGCTCCTGCTGCACGGCGGTGACCTGCCGACCGCCGTGGTGACCTTCAACGACCGGAGCGCCATCGGCGTGCTCACCGCCCTCTGGCAGGCGGGAGTCTCCGTCCCCGGCGACGTCTCCGTCGTGGGTTACGACGACAGCCCGCTGTCCCGGCTGACCTGCTTCGATCTGACCACGGTCAGCCAGGAGGCCGAGGAACAGGCCCGCCACGCCGTCCGAGCCGCCGTCGAGCGCCTCGACCACGGACGCACCGAGCCGCGCGAGATCGTCCTCGCCCCCTCGCTCGTCGTCCGCGGGACGACGGCGCAGCCCCGCTGACCTCGCCGGACCGCTCCACCCAAAACGGCATGCGGCAGGCCTCGCAGTCGTGCGCCGCGAGTACCCGGGGCGGAAATATGTGGCAAATACAGCTTTTCCCGGCCGGATCACGGGACAGCGCGCATGTGTGAGCAGAGCCTTGACACGTGCCTGAAACACCAGCATGCTCTGGCCACCGCTTAAAGCGATTTAAAGCATCGCGGATCCGTCACCCGTCCCGCGACGAGCCGTTTGCACTGACTGCCGGCGTGTCCGGCCCGACCAGGCAAAACACCAGGTACCGCGAACGTGCCGGTCTTCCCCGGGTCCGCGTGCGAGCCGCTTCGCACACCGGGACCCCTCCGAGCCCTGCCTTGCCCGGCCCCGCTCTCGCACCGCCCGGCACCACACGAAGGAGCACCCCCGCACATGGAACTCACGCAGACCAGGCGGCCCTCCGGCCGTCGTCTCTCCAGAAGTGGTCTGACCGCAGTGAGCCTGCTCGCCCTGGCGGCCACCGCGCTGACCGGGTGCGCCAGCGGCAAGGCCACCGGGAGCGACGCCGCCCAGGCGACGGCGGCCTCGGGCGGCGGTACGACGTCCACCGCCAAGAGCGGCAAGGTCTCTCTCGTCGTGATCGGCGGCAAGTCGGACGACCCGTTCTGGTCGACGGTCAAGCGCGGTGTCGACGACGCCGCGAAGCTGGTCAAGGCCCGCGGCGGCAGCGTCACCTACCTCGGCCCGGCCACCTACGACAACCTCGGCCCGGACGTCGCGAAGCTGACGCTCACGGCCGTCTCGCAGAACCCGAGCGCGATCCTCGTACCGGACTGGGTGCCCGAGAACCAGGACTCCGCGATCAAGCAGGCCATCGCCAGGGGCATCACGGTGTTCACCTACAACTCCGGCGGCGTCGCCGCGGCGAACAAGGTCGGTGCCGTGAAGTACGTCGGCTCGGACGACTACGAGGCGGGCAAGGCCGGCGGTGTGAAGTTCGCCGAGGAGGGCGCCAAGAACATCCTCTGCGTCAACACCGTGCCCGGCTCCGCCAACCAGGAGGCCCGCTGCAAGGGCATCAAGGACGGCGCGACCAGCAAGGGCTCCTCGTCGAAGCAACTGCCCCTGCCCTCCTCCAACTTCGGCAACCCGTCCGCCGTCACCCAGGCCATCAAGGGCGCGCTGCTGAAGGACGGCAGCATCGACGCGGTGGTCACGATCGGCGTCGGCGACGCCGACAGCGCGGCGTCCGCGATCAAGCAGGCCAACGTCGGCAGCAAGGTGCAGCTGGGCACCTTCGACCTCTCGCAGAGCCAGCTCGACCGGATCAAGGCCGGCACCCAGCTGTTCGCCATCGACCAACAGCCCTATCTCCAGGGCTTCTACGTCGTGTCGATGGCCAGCCAGTACCTGTCCTACGGCGTCCTCCCGCCCCAGAACCCGATCCTGACCGGCCCGCTGCTGGTCACCAAGGACAACGTGGACAAGGCGATCGCAGGCGCCGAGGCGGGTGTCCGCTGACCCACCCACTGGTGCCGGGCCTCTCCCCGGGCCCGGCACCCCGCCCCTCCCCCGAACCTGCCTCGCAGCACAACCGGATTCCCGAAGGTGACTTCTTCCGATGACAACCTCACTTCCTGACACGACGGCCGCGAAAGAGCCCGCCGTCGCCCCACCGAAGCAGTCCGAGAGCGTGCTGGGGCAGTTGCGGCACCGTCCCGAGGCGGGCGCGCTCATCGGAACGATCACCGTCTTCGTCTTCTTCGCGGTCTTCGGCGGGGAGAAGTTCCTCGCCCCCGCGGGCGCGGCCAGCTGGCTGAACATCGCCGCCGAACTCGGCATCATCGCCATCCCGGTCGGACTGCTGATGATCGCCGGCGAACTCGACGTGTCCGTCGGCTCGGTGCTCGCCGGCAGCTCGATGACGCTGGCCATCGTCTCCGGCCACTGGGGCGCCCCGATGATCGTGGGCATCCTCCTCGCGCTCGGACTCGGCGTGCTGGTCGGTCTCCTCAACGGAATCCTGGTCACCCGCACCAACGTGCCCTCCCTCGTCATCACGCTGGCCACGCTCTCGGGCATGGCGGGCCTGACTCTGGGCCTGTCCCGGGTGACGACCGGTACCACCAGCGTTCCGATCAACCCCGACCCGCTGTCGAAGGCGCTGTTCGGCACGCTCGTCGCCGGGCAGTTCGAGGTCGCGATCTTCTGGTGGCTGGGCATCGCCGCCGTGGTCACGGTGCTGCTCCAGCTGATGAAGTACGGCAACTGGATCTTCGCCATCGGCGGCGACAAGGAGTCCGCCCGCGCCACCGGCATCCCCGTCGACCGCGTCAAGATCGCCCTGTACATGGCGTCCGGCTTCGGCGCCGCACTCGTCGGCGTGATCCAGACCATCCTCTACAACGGCGCTCAGGTCGCCAACGGCCAGTCCTTCGTCTTCAACTCCATCATCGCCGTGGTGGTCGGGGGTGTGCTGTTGACCGGTGGATACGGCTCGGTGTTCGGCGTCGCGCTCGGCACGCTGACGTTCGCGATCGTCAACCAGGGCATCTACTACACCGGTTGGAACTCCGACTGGGCCAGCCTCATCCTCGGCATCCTCATCCTCGCCGCCGTCCTGATGAACAACACGTTCCGCCGCCTCGCCCTGTCCTACAAGCCCCGCGCCGCGAAGAAGGCCCGATCATGACGACCCCGCTTCTGCGCCTGACCGACGTCGACAAGTCGTTCCTCGGCACGCACGCGTTGCAGGACATCTCCCTCGAAGTCGAGGCCGGCAAAGTGCTGTGCCTGCTCGGCGACAACGGCGCCGGCAAGTCGACCCTCATCAAGATCCTCTCCGGCTTCCACAAGCCGACCTCCGGGACCATCGAGGTCGACGGCAGGCCCGTCGAGTTCGACAGCCCGCGCGACGCGAGCGCCCAGGGCATCGCCACGGTGCACCAGTTCGGCGGCACCTTCCCGCTGATGGGCGTGGGCCGCTGCTTCTTCGTCGGTGCCGAACCCACCAAGGGATTCGGCCCGTTCAAGCTGTTCGACAAGAAGCGGGCGGGCGAGATCGCCGTCCGCGAGATGCAGTCGCTGGGCATCACGCGGGTCACCGACGGCAACCGCCTGGTCGGCAGCCTGTCCGGCGGTGAGCGGCAGGCCCTGGCCATCGCCCGCGCCGTGTACTTCGGCGCGAACGTGCTGATCCTCGACGAGCCGACGGCCGCGCTGGGCGTGAAGGAGGCCGCGCACGTCCTGCGGATCGTCATGCAGGCGCGTGCCAAGGGCGTCGCGGTCATCCTCGTCACCCACAACGTCCGCCACGCCATGATGGTCGGCGACCACTTCGCCGTCCTCATCCGCGGCCAGAAGGCCGACGACTTCCGCAAGGGCGAGCGCACCCGCGAACAGATCACCGACCTCATGGCCGGCGGCGAGGCCATGGCGGAGCTCGAAGCCGAACTGGAGCAACTCCAGGCCGACGCCGAGGTCTGAGGGTGTGAGGCACGGTTCGAGAGCCGTGCCTCACACCACGTCCGTCCGCACGCGGCGAGCAGGGGTCGGCCCCCGCTCGCCGCGTCTCTGCGTGTGAACCCGCAAAACAGCACAGGGCAGAGCAGCACAAAGGCCGGCCGCCCGCTCTCACGAACGGGCGGCCGACCAGGGGGGCCGACCAGGGCGGCCGACCGGAGGTGGCCGGCCGAGGACCGGCCTTACTCGGTGCCGCCGTAGAAAGCGGGCCGGGGCTTCATGTCCGTGGTGACGATGCCGCCCGACCGCCGTGCCTCGACCGTCGCGTTGGAGATGACGGTGGCGGCGTAGCCGTCCCAGGCCGAGGGGCCGGTGGGCTCCTGGCCGGTGGCGATGTTCGCGACCCACTCGCGGAACTCCGCGTCGAAGGCGTCCACGAAGCGGCCCACCCAGTCCGTCAGCACCTCGGTGCTGTGCCGACCGGCGGTGCGCACGCCGACCGCGGCCGGGTCGGGCAGCCGTACGAGCCCCTCCTCGCCCACCGCCTCGCACTGGATGTCGTACCCGTACTGGCAGTTGACGAAGACCTCGAGGTCGATACGGACGCCCTTGGCGGTCTCGAAGAGCATGATCTGCGGATCCTTCAGATGCCCGAACCGCTTGCTCGTGGAACGCGGCAGGACCACCTGGGCCGAGACGATCTCGTCGTCGAGAAGCCAGCGCAGGACGTCGATCTCGTGGACCGCCGAATCGAGCGCGGCCATGTCGGTGTGGTACGACTCGGGCACGGTGGGATTGCGGTGCGCGCAGTGCACGACCAGCGGCTCGCCGATCCTCCCCGACTCGATGACCTGCTTCATCTGGCGGTAGCCGGCGTCGTAGCGGCGCATGAAGCCGACCTGGACCAGGCGGCGGCCGTGCGCCGTCTCCGCCTCGACGATGCGCAGACAGTCCTCGGCGGTGGTGGCGAGGGGCTTCTCGCAGAACACCGGCTTCCCGGCGGCGATCGCGTTCAGCACGTGCTCGGCATGGGTGGGCCCCCAGGACGTGACGAGTACGGCGTCCACGTCGTCCGCCGCGATCAGCTCGGCGCCACTCGCGAACGCCTGGGCACCGACCCGCGCCGCCGCTTCCCCGGCCCGTGCCGCGTCGATGTCGGTGACGGCGGTGACCTGGGCGCCGGTCACGGACTCGGTGAGCCGGCGGATGTGCTCCCGGCCGATCCAGCCGGCCCCGATCACTCCTACGCGCACAGTCATGGGTGTTCCTCACTGGTGGGACGAGTGCTTGCCGAACGACGTGCCCCCGTCGCGCCGAAGCCCCCGCCGTGGAGGCCGTCGCAGATGGCGGCGGTTGGATTTAGAGCGCTTTAAAGGCGTCCCTAAGTCGAGAACCATGCCGTCAGGTAAATGTCATGTCAATAGGTTGCGGCTAAGGGTTCGCGATCCGGACCTGCCGCCACCGGAGTCGGACCGTCTCCAGGCGGTCCTGCGCGACAGGCTGCGGCGCTCCCACGCCCGGCCGCTCATCCTGCCCACCCCCCAGGACCCCAGGCTGGTACGGGCCTGCAGCCTGGCCGTCGAGGATCTCGCCGAGCCCCGCACCGTGACCTGGCCGGCCCGGCGGTCCGGTGTGGGCGAGCGCACCCTGACACGGCTGTTCCGGGCCGAATTCGGCATGACGTACCCGCAGTGGCGGACCACCACCCGGGTGTTCCACGCCATGATCCAGCTCGCTGAAGGCGCAACCGTCACCGAGACCGGCCGCCGCTGCGGATGGGCGACGACGAGCGCCTTCATCGATACCTTCACCCGCACGGTCGGCCGGACTCCCGGGAGCTACCGAGCCGCGGTCCGCGGGACCACCCCCCGCTCCCCGGCCCGTGTGGGGCCGGCACGGCTTCGGGAGACCGCCGAGAGCACGACCAGGGGTGCAGCCGTCGAGGACATGGTCGTCGGACCGCGCACCTGACCCTCGTCCTGTGCATGTGTCAGCGGTCGGGCGACGGGGCCGTCGCGCCCCGCCAGTGCATGATCTCCAGGGCCATGGCCACGTTGACGCAGTCTTCGTGCAACGGGCGCGGCAGGAGTTCGTCGGCGCGCGCGACACGTCGCAGGACGGTGTTGCGGTGCGTGAACAGGCGGACGGCCGCGCGTGAGGCGTTGCACTGCTCGTGCAGGTAGGCGCGGACCGCTTCCCGCAGGGCCGGTGCGGCGGTTTCGAGCCGCCCGAGGGTGCGGGCCACGAAGCGGTTGGCCCGGCCGGGATCCGTGGTCAGCAGCAGCACGCCTTCGACGTCGGCGAAGGTGGCGACGCGCTGCGGGGTGTCGAGGCGGCCCATCATCTGCTGGGTGCTGACGGCGTCGAGATGCGAGACGCGGAAACCGTCCAGATCGGAACCGGTCGAGCCGATGGCCACCTGCACCCCTGACGCGGGGTCGAGCGTGTGGTCGAAGTCGCCCAGCAGCATGCTGTCGGCGGCGCCGAGCCACACCCATACGGTGCCGGCGCTCGCGACGACGTGGAGGCGGCTCCGCGCTCGGGCGTGCCGCGCCAGTGCCTCGGCGATGCCCTCGAGTTCGGCGATCCGCGGGGCCCGTGCCGTGGTCCACACGACTGCCGCGGTGTGCGTCTGGGTCAGCGAATAGCCGAGGGTGCGCTCGGCCCGCTGCCGGCTGATCGGAGCGCCGTTCAGCAGCAGCGCCGCGACCTCGCGCCGTTCGGATTCGAGGCCGCGGGTGAGCTGCTCGCGCTCCTTCTGGATCTGGGTGATCGTCGCGGCGATGGTGGCGTCGACGAACTCGGCGATCGATCGCGCGGTGACTTCGAGCATCTCGCGCAGCTCGTCCGGGTCCGAGGTCAGTTCGAACGCGATCTGCATCCAGCGCCGCCAGGCGATGTTCTGTCCGAGCCGGTAGGCGTCGAGGCCCGCCTCGCTGTAGCCGCGGCGGACCAGGTTCCGGGCTGTTTCGATCGGCTCCTCGGTGTTGGCCGGTACGGGGAGGCCCGGGTTGCGGACGTTGGCGGACGCCCAGTGGTGCAGGTTGGCGCGGGTGCCGCGGCTCGCGATGGCGCGCAGCTCCGGGTCGTCGGCGACCGGGCCCATCGCGGCGAGGGCGACGCCGTCGATCTCGTCGAGCCATTCCGGCGGCGCGTTGAGCGCGATCTCCGCTCCGCGACGGATCAGCTCCCGCACTCGGGGGGACGGTGTGGGCCATGGCACGAGGCACACCTTAGGACCGTCTGGTGCACTGTGCACCGGCTCCCGCCGGATATGGGATGCAGGCACCTCCCATAAGTGACGCGCGTGCAGACCATTGATGGCAGCCCGACCAGCAACGAACCCTGGAGCCGCGACATGAGCACCGCCCCTCCCCCACTCCCCGACGCCGATGTGGACGTGCTGATCGTCGGCGCCGGCATCTCCGGCCTCGGCGCGGCATACCACCTGGAGCACGACCTGCCGGGCAAGACGTACGCCGTCGTGGAAGCACGTGACGCCATCGGCGGCACCTGGGACCTGCACCGCTACCCCGGCATCCGGTCCGACTCGGATCTGTTCACCTTCGGCTACGGGTTCAAGCCCTGGAAGGGCGACGCGATCGCCACCGGCGACGCCATCCTCGCCTACCTGCGTGAGGTCGCGACCGAGAACGGCATCCACCGCCGCATCCGCTTCCGCACCAAGGTCGTGGCCGCCTCCTGGAGCACTGCCGACGCTCGGTGGACGGTCGACGTCGAGCACACCGAAACCGGGGAACGGAAGCGGATCCGGTGCGGCTGGATCTTCTCCGCCACCGGCTACTACCGCTACGACCAGGGCTACTCCCCGGAGTTCCCCGGCCGCGAGCAGTTCGAACAGGCCGGCGGGACGGTGATCCATCCCCAGCACTGGCCGGAGGAGCTCGACCACACCGGCAAGCGTGTCGTCGTCATCGGCAGTGGCGCGACCGCCGTCACGATCGTGCCTTCCCTCGCGGGCCGGGCGGAGCACGTGACGATGCTGCAGCGCTCGCCCAGCTACATCGTGCCGCTTCCGGCGAAGGACAGGCTCGCCGACGTCCTGCGCGCGATCCTCCCGGAACAGCGGGCCCACGCGCTCATCCGGCGGAAGAACGTATCGGTGCAGCGGGCCGTCTGGCGTCTGTGCCAGCGCTTCCCGAAGGCCGCGCGGAAGGTGATCCGCCGCATGAACGCCAAGCAGCTGCCGGCCGGCTACCCGGTCGACGAGCACTTCAACCCCCGCTACAACCCGTGGGACCAGCGGCTGTGCATGGTCCCGGACGGCGACCTGTTCAAGGCCATTTCCGCGGGTACGGCTTCGGTGGTGACCGACACGATCAGGACCTTCACGCCGAACGGCATCCTGCTCACCAGCGGAAAACACCTGGACGCCGACATCATCGTGACCGCGACCGGCCTGAACCTGCAACCGTTCGGCGGCATCGGCCTGACCGTCGACGGCGCGCCGGTCCAGCTGCCCGAGAAGGTCGCGTTCAAGGGCATGATGCTCACCGAGGTGCCGAACTTCGCGTTCTCCATCGGCTACACCAACTCGTCCTGGACGCTGAAGGTCGGCCTGCTCTGCGAGCACTTCGCCCGCCTGCTCGCGCACATGGACGCCCACGGATACGACACGTGCCGCCCCGCGCTGCCGCCGGGCCTGGAGACCCGGCCGTTGCTGGACTTCGAAGCCGGCTACGTCCTGCGCGCCCTGTCACGGCTGCCCAAGCAGGGTCCCGGCTTCCCGTGGCTGATGTCGCGGGACTACCTGAGCGACGTCAAGTTGCTCCGGCACGGTCCGGTCGACGACCCCAACCTCCGCTTCGCGTCGAACGCGGTGCGACCGGAGCGGGTGCCCGCATGAACGACACCGACCAGTACTGCCTGTTGTCGAACGACATCCAGCTCTGCTACCGCGTCGACGGCGCCGCCGGCGAACCGCTGCTGCTGGTGGGGGGCCTGGGATGGGACCTCGTCGCATGGCCGGACGCGTTGGTGTCCGGCCTGGTCCAACAGGGCTTCCGGGTCGTCCGGTTCGACAACCGTGACTGCGGTCGCTCCTCCACGGTCGACGCCCCCGCGCCGCACACCCTCCGCCTGATGACCGGACGGCTGCGCGACGCTCCGTACGACCTCGGAGACATGGCGGCCGACGCCGTCGGCCTGCTCAACCACCTGCGGATCGATCGCGCGCACCTCGTCGGCATGTCGATGGGCGGCATGATCGCCCAGACGGTGGCGGCCCGGCACCCGGACCGGGTCACGTCACTGACGTCGATCTTCTCCACCACCGGACACCCCAGGGTCGGGCAGCCGGCGCTGTCGACCATGCTGATGCTCGGCCGCCCGCCGGCCCGCACGCCCGAGGCCGCGTTGGAACGTGAGGTCGCGCTGCGCCGGCACATCGCCGCGCGGGGCTTCCCGTTCGACGCCGAGGACACGCGCCGGAGCGTGGCCGCCTCCCTGGCCCGCGTCGACGACCCCGATCCCCGCGCCCGGGTGGCGCGTCAGGTCGCCGCCATCCGGGTCAGCGGCGACCGGACGGCGGAACTGCGCGACGTGATCGCCCCGACCCTGGTCATCCACGGCGCCCACGACCGCATGGTCAACCCCAGCGGCGGCACCGCCACCCTGCACGCGATCACCGGGGCCCGTCTGCACGTCATCAGGGGAATGGGGCACGACTTCGCCGCCCCGGTGGTCCCGCGGATCGTCGACCTCGTCGCAGAGCACGCCAAAGCCGCCACCGTGTCCGCACGCCGATGAAGAACGGCGACTGCCTGGAGGCCCCCCGGCCGGCGCCCGGCCGAGTCCGGCGGCGTCGCCGACGTCGGTGTTCATGCCGTGCCCGCGGGACGCGCGCCTGCGGGTCAGTCAGCCGCCGGCGGTGTCTTCGGCGCACGCAGCAGGGCGCCGACCGCCGCGGCGAGAACGACGACGCACACCGCGACCAGGGATGCGGACAGGCCCTCCATGAACGCGGACCTGACGCCGTCGGCGAGGGCGGCGCCCTGGGTGCCGAGGCGGTCGGCGACGTAGAGGCCGGCCGCCGCGGAGTGACGTACGGACTCGGCGGCGTCGGACGGGAGCGCGTCGACCGGGGCGGCGGGGAGGGCGGAGCGGTAGTGGCTGCCGTAGATCGAGCCCATGAGGGCGATGCCGACCGCGGAGCCGACCTCCCGGGTGGTGTCGTTCATGGCGGAGGCGACGCCCTGCTGTCCCCGGCCGAGGGAGCCGGTGATGGCCGAGGTGCCGACGGCGCCGCTCAGGCCGATGCCGACGCCCGCCAGGACGAGGCCGCCGAGGAAGGGCAGGTAGCCCGAGTCGACGTCGAGCAGGGAGATGACGAACAGTCCGGCGCCCAGGAGGAGCAGGCCGGCACTCATCGCCGCCTTCATGCCGAACCGGTGCACCAGGCGCGGAGTGAGCGCCGAGACCGGCATGACCACCAGGGCCACCGGAAGCAGCGCGAGCGCCGCCTTCAACGGGCTGTAGTCCAGGATGAGTTGCAGGTACTGCAGACCGACGAAGAAGAACCCGAAGACGGCCATGAACTGCACCAGGACCGTGACGGCACCGGCCCGGAAGCCGCGGATGCCGAACAACGCGGGGTCGAGCAGCGGGTGTTCGGTGCGCCGGCCGAGGCAGGCGTAGGCCGCGAAGCACACGACGGTGACGGCGAAGGCGCCGATCACCACCGGCTCCGTCCATCCCTTCTCGTTGCCCTCGATGATCCCGAACACGAGGGTGCCGATGGCCAGGGCGGTGCTGACGGCTCCGGCGACGTCGGGCCGGTGCGGGTGGGAGTCCTTGGTGTCGGGGGCCAGCAGTACGGCGGCCAGGGCCGCGGCCAGCGCGACGGCGGCGCTGGTGACGAAGATCGAGCGCCAGGTGAACTTCTCCAGCAGCGCGCCTGCCGCGAGCATGCCGATGATGGCGCCGGCGGCTGCGAAGCCCGACCAGGTGGCGACCCCCTTGGACCGCTGTTCCGGCGGGAAGGCCGCGGTGATCGTCGACAGCGTGCCGGGCATGATCATCGCGGCGCCCAGGCCCATGACTGCGCGCCAGACGACGAGGGTGCCGGTGGAGTCGGCGAAGGAGGCCGCGAGCGAGGCGGCGCCGAAGACGACCGTACCGGCGACGAGGACGTTGCGGCGTCCGAGGCGGTCGCCGATCGCACCGAGCGGCAGGACCAGGGCGGCCAGGGCGACCGTGTAGGCGTCGGCGATCCAGGTCAGGGCGCTGTTGGAGGCCGACAGGTCGATGGCGAGGTCGGGCAGGGCGAGGTTGAGGGCGGAGACGGACGCGACGACCAGGACGAGCGACAGGCACATCGCGAACAGGACGCCGCGTGTTCCGCCGCGGCCGGTGGCGACGGGGGGTGTCGTCGCCGTCGCCACGTGGGGGGTGGTGGTCATGGGGGCCTCAGTGAGTACGGGGGGGACGGCGAGCCCGCTCGGACACGCTGAGGAAATTATCAAGTTTGACGTAATACACGTCAAGGTGGATGGCCGTCTGCTCTGTGGATGGCCGTGTGCTCTTACGCGAAGGCGGCGACCGCGGTCTCCGTGGCGTCGGCGTCGCTCAGCTCCGCCCAGACCGTCTTGCCGTGCCGGGCATGGCGGGTACCCCAGTGCTCTGCCAGCTGCGCGACGAGCAGCAGACCACGCCCGCCCTCGTCGAAGATCCGGGCGCGGCGCAGGTGGGGGGTGGTGTTGCTGTCGTCGGACACCTCGCACAGCAGGGTGCGGTCGTGGATGAGGCGCAGCCGGATGGGCGGCCGGCCGTAGCGGATCGCGTTGGTGACCAGTTCGCTGACGACCAGCTCCGCGGTGAAGTCCAGCTCGTCCAGTCCCCAGGTGCTCAGCTGCCGGGAGACGTCGGCCCGGGCGCGGGACACCGCGGCGGCCTCCGCCTCCAGGTCCCAGGTGGCGACGTGGAGGTCTGCCAGGGGCCGGGTTCGGGCCAGGAGCAGCGCGGCGTCGTCGTCGGGGCGGTCCGGCAGCAGGGCACGCAGCACCCTGTCGCACGCGGTCTCCAGGGAAGGAGCGGGTCGGCCCAGGGCCCGGCGCAGCCTGCCCAGGCCCGTGTCGATGTCGTGGTCACGGGATTCCACCAGGCCGTCGGTGTACAGGGCGAGGACACTGCCCTCGGGCAGCTCGACCTCCCTCGCCTCGAAAGGCAGTCCGCCCAGCCCCAGGGGCGGGCCGGGCGGCAGGTCGAGGACGTTCACGGAGCCGTCCCGGGCAACCACGGTGGGCAGCACGTGCCCGGCACGAGCAAGCGTGCAGAGCCCGGAGACGGGGTCGTACACGGCGTAGAGGCAGGTGGCGCCGACGTCTCCGTCGGCGTCGCTGTCCGGATCGGTGGACAGTCTCAGGACCACGTCGTCGAGGTGGGTGAGAAGTTCGTCGGGGGGCAGGTCGATGTCGGCGAGGGTGCGCACCGCGGTGCGCAGCCGGCCCATGGTGGCGGCGGCCTGGATGCCGTGGCCGACCACGTCCCCGATCACCAGCGCGACCCTGGCCCCGGACAACGGGATCACGTCGTACCAGTCGCCGCCCACGTCGGGGCCCGCGGCCAGGTACCGGCACGCCACCTCCACGGCGGAGTGCTCCGGCGTGCTGCGCGGGAGCAGGCTGCGCTGCAGCGCCAGGGCGGTGGCGCGAGCGTGTGTGTAGCGCCGGGCGTTGTCCACGGCCAGCGCGGCCCTGGCGGCGATCTCCTGGGCCAGGAGGAGATCGTCGTCGTCGAACGCATCCGGGTTGCGGTGCCGGAAGAACTGCGCGACGCCCAGCGTCGTACCACGGGCGCGCAACGGCACGACCAGCCACGAGTGGCCCTGGGGCCCGGGCGCCGCGGAACCGGCCGCGCCGGTGTGGTGCCGGGACGGCTGCCCGGTCACCAGGGCGCGGTCCGCCGGGGACCCGGCCGGGAAGGTGTGGAGCTGCTGCGTCGCGATCGCGGGTTCTCCGCCCGGGTCGTCCGCCCGGCGCTCGGCGAGCCGGCGCAGCACGAGCGGACCGCCGGCCGGGGCGTCGACTCCGCGGAGTGCGGTGTCGAGCAGGTCCACGGTGACCAGGTCGGCAAAGGTCTCGGTGGCCAGCTCCACCAGTTCCTCGGTGGTGTCGGCGATGTCCAGGGTGGTTCCGACGCGCATGCCCGCCTCGTTCACCATCGACAGCCGCCACTGCACCCTGCGGTCCCGCTCCTCCTGGAACGCCAGCACGCCCTGCTCCGACGTACGGTCCACGTAGTCGGTGCCGACCGCGATCAGTTTGCGGGTGGCCGCACCGATCAGGCCGGCGTCGGCCGTCGACCGCTGCATCTCCTCGATCAGCCGGTCGAGGAGCATGCCCTGCCCGAGCCGGAAGGCCCGCAGGAGCGAGGTGACCGGTTTCCCGCGGCGGGCGAGCCGCCGGGCACGCTCCACATCCGCGGGCGGCGGTTCGACCTGGCTCGGCTGGATCCCGTACTCGAGTCCGACCAGTCCGGCGACGACGTGCTCGGCGACGTTCTCCGACGTCATCCGAGCGATGTCCGGGTCTTCCCAGAGCTCGGGAAGCTCCCGCCGTAGGCAGGTCTCGACGTCCTCGATCAGCCGGTCCGCTCGCCGACCGAGTTCGTGTGCGGCACGGGACACCAGTGAGTCCACGGTGAACTCCACACCAAGGACGTTACGCCGCTCCGCTCCCGCCTCGCAGCCGCTCGCCGCCCGGACCGGCGGCCCGGCAGGCTGCCCGCTGTCAGCCGCGCCGCTGCCGGCGACGGTCGGCACCCAGGCGGGCGTAGAGGCCGATCAGGTCGGGGTGGTCCACGGTGGCCGGGTCGACGACCTGCTCGACGGGGGCGCCCTGGAGCAGGCGCTTGACCGGAACCTCCAGCTTCTTGCCGGTGCGGGTGTGCGGGATCGCCGGCACTTCGATGATCTCGTCGGGGACATGGCGGGGTGAGGCGCCGGTGCGGATCGCCCCGCGGATGCGCTCGCGCAGGGCGTCGTCCAGTTCCGTACCTGCCGCGAGGACCACGAACAGGGGCATCCAGTAGCCGCCGTCGGGCTCCTCCGCGCCGATGACCAGCGCCTCCGTGATCTCCGGAAGCCGCTCGACGACGTCGTGGACGTCGGCGCTGCCCAGGCGTACGCCGTTGCGGTTGAGGGTGGAGTCGGAGCGGCCGTGGACGATCACCGAGCCGTGGGAGGTGAGGGTGATCCAGTCGCCGTGCCGCCATACGCCGTCGTAGGCGGAGAAGTAGGCGTCGCGGTAGCGGCTGCCGTCGGGGTCGTTCCAGAAGTGCAGCGGCATCGACGGCATGGGACGGGTGACCACCAGTTCGCCGACCTGGTCCACCACCGGCATGCCCTCCTCGTCGTAGGCGGCGAGCGCGACGCCCAGGCAGGGCGCGGACAGCTCGCCCGCCCATACCGGCAGCGTGGGGGCGCCGCCGGCGAAGCCGGAGACGACGTCCGTGCCGCCGCTGATGGACACCAGCTGGACCCGCTCGCCGACGTGGTCGCGGACCCATGGGTGGGCGGAGGCCGGCAGCGCGGAGCCGGTGCAGCCGACGGCCCGGATCGCCGACAGGTCGTGGGTGGCGGGGTCGATGCCGAACTTGGCCATGCCCAGCAGGTATTGAGGGCTGGTGCCGAAGAGGGTGACGCGGTGGCGGGCTGCCAGTTCCCAGAGGATGTCGGGCTGGGTGAGCAGGGCCGGGCTGCCGTCGTAGGTGCAGGTCGTGGCGCCCGTCAGGAGGGTGGAGACGACGAGGTTCCACATCATCCAGTGGGTGGTGGTGTACCACAGGAGGCGGTCACCGGGGCCGAGGTCGGACTGGAGGGCGAGGGTCTTGAGGTGTTCGACCAGGACGCCGCCGTGGCCGTGCACGATGCCCTTGGGCAGGCCGGTGGTGCCGGAGGAGAAGACGACCCACAGGGGGTGGTCGAACGGCACCGGCGTACAGGCGAGTTCCTCGGTACGGGTGGCCGCCTCCTCCCAGGAGAGGACCAGCGACGGGTAGTTCGACGAGAGGCCGGGCAGGCCGACGTGGTCGACGAGCACCGTCGCCTTCAACGTCGGCAGGGCGCGGGCGAGTTCGAGGGTGGCCTCGCGCCGGTCGTGGGTCGCGGCGCTGAAGAGGTAGCCGTCGGCGGCGATCAGGACGGTGGGTTCCAGCTGGCCGAAACGGTCGGCGGCGGCCTTGGGGGCGTAGTCCTGCCCGCACACCGACCACACGGCGCCCAGGCTCGCGGCGGCCAGGAACGCGATGACGGCGTGCGGGGTGTTGGGCAGGTAGCCGACCACGCGGTCGCCCTGTCCCACTCCGAGGTCGCGCAGGGTGGCGGCGACGGACGCGACCTGGGCACGCAGCCGCTCGCCCGTCACCCCGTATCCGGAGCCGGTCTCGTCGAGGGCGATGATCGCCGGGCCGTCGTCGGCGAGGTTGCGCAGGGCGTGGTGGGCGTAGTTGAGGGTGGCGCCGGGGAACCAGCGGGCGCCGGGCATGGTCTCCCCGGCCAGGACCCGCTCGTACGGGGTGTCGGCGTCGATGTCGAAGTAGTCCCACACCGCTCCCCAGAAGCCCTCCAGGTCGGTGACCGACCAGCGGTGCAGGGCGGTGTAGGAGGAGAGGTCGGCCTCGACGCCCCGGTGCCCGGCGGCCCAGCGTGCGAAGTCCGCGATCCGGCTGCGTTCGGCGGACTCCGGGTCCGGGGTCCAGAACGGGGTGGCGTACGGCGTGGTCATGGAGCGGCTCTCCTCGACAAAGAGTTGGGGACGGGCTGGTCGGCCGACCCGGAGGTGGTGCGGAGCAGGGGCGCCCAGGCGCCGGTCGACTTGAAGCCGGCGGCTCTGGCGGGGACCACGTCCAGGACGACGCGGTCGGGCCGCAGCAGGACGGCGTCGGCGTGCCCCGCGTGCAGCCAGGCGGCGAGGGTGCCGTCGTCGCCGACGGCGTGGACGTCGAGGACCCGCGCGCCGAGGGCGTCGGTGAGCGCGCGCACACCGGGCGCCGGTGGTACGGCGGTCAGCACGGTGAAGGAGTCACCGAGCAGGTCGTCGAAACGGACCCGCTGTCCGTCCCCGGTCGTCACCAGGGGTTGCGGGCAGTGGGTACCACCGAGCCGGCTGCGGCGTACGAGCGGGCCGACGTGCAGCGGGCGGCCGAGATCCTGGCCGGCCCGGGCCGTCACTCCGGGTATGCGGCAGATGGTGGCGACGGCGGCGCGGCGCAGGGCGGCGGCGCCGTCCTGACCGCCGGTCATGGCCCAGCCGGTGGCGACCGCGAGGCGTATGACGTGCCGGGCGTGCGGCTTGCGTTCCTGCTCGTAGGTGTCCAGCAGGCGCTCGTCGCCGCCTTGCCGCAGTACCCGCGCGAGCTTCCAGCTCAGGTTGTGGGCGTCCCGCAGCCCCGAGCACAGGCCCTGCCCGACGAACGGCGGGGTGAGGTGCGCGGCGTCGCCGAGCAGGAAGACGCGACCGCGGCGCCAGCGGTCCGCGATCCGGGCGCGGAAGGTGTACTGGGCCTGCCGGACGACGTGGAAGTCGTCGACGCGGGAGATGTCGACCCACGGCAGGACCAGTTCCCGCAGCAGCGCGTCGTCGAGAACCTCTCCTTCTTCCAGCCGGAACTCCCAGCGGTAGCGGTCCTCGCCGATCCGCATGAAGGTGGCCGGGCGGTGCGGGTCGCAGACCTGGTCGACGCCTTCCCAGCTGCGGACGGCGGCTCTCGTCGTCACGTCGATGACGGTCCACTCCTCCTCGAAGTGCAGGTCCTCCCAGGTGGCGCCGATGGCGTCGCGGGTGAGCCCGTTGGCACCGTCGCAGCCGAGGACCGCCTCGGCCCGCACCTGGTGCTCGCCCTCGTCGTCGCGGTAGGTGACCCGGACCGGACCGTCGCCGGTCTGCTCGACGCCTGTCACCTCCACGCCGCCGCGCAGCTCGGACTCGGGGCGGCGGGCCAGTTCCTCGCGCAGCAGCCGCTCCAGCTCGGGCTGGTCGAACATGCTGGTCTGCGGGAAACCGTGGTGGCCCCGCGGGGACCGGCGGAACTCGGCGATCACGCGGTGCCGGGCGTCCAGCAGCCGGAGGCCGCGCGCCGGACGGGCGACGGCGGTGAACTCGTCGGCGACACCTGCGGCCTGGAGGATGCGGCGCACCTCGTCGTCGGTGGCGACGGCACGGGGCAGCGGATAGACGTCGTGGTGACGGTCGAGGACGACGGTTCGCACCCCGCGCCGGGCCAGCAGGAGGGCGGCGGTCACCCCCACCGGCCCGGCTCCGACGATCACCACGGGTACGTCTGGCGAGTGGGACTCGACGCTCATGTGCGGCTCGCTTCGCGTCTCAGTGCGCGTCGGCCACGGGCGTGCGCTGCTCGCCCAGGTCGATCCGGGCGTCCGGGGTGGCGATGGTCGCGGTGACGACGTCACCGGCGTGCAGATAGCGCGGGTTCTTCGCCTGGGTCCTGAAGAACGCCTTCCACTTCACGGCGGGCGGCAACAGCGCGCCGATCTTCTCGACCGGCTTCGGCGGGGCCTTGAGCGCGGTGCCGCCGGGGGTACCGGTCAGCAGCAGGTCGCCGGGGTCGAGGGCCTGGAAGCGGGCCAGCAGGGTCAGTGCCCGCGCCGGACGGACGATCATGTCCGCCAGGGTGCGGTCCTGCCGCAGTTCGCCGTTGACGGACAGCTTCAGCCGCAGGTCGAGGAGGCGGGCGAACTCCGCCGGCTCCAGCAGGGTCAGGTAGGGCCCGGTCGGTGTGAAGGTCGGGTACGACTTGCTCTCGTAGAACTGGGTCTTGGTCAGCTGTACGTCCCGCGCGCTGACGTCGTTGGTGATCACGAGTCCGGCCACGTACGACGGCAGGTCCCGCTCCTCGACGACGGTGCCCAGCGGCAGCGGCGCACCCATGACGAGGCCCAGCTCGATCTCGTAGTCGAGGAAGTTCACGTGCCCCGGCCGCACTACGGCCTCGGCCGGACCGCTCACCGAGCTGGACGCCTTGCGGAAGAAGGCGGGCGGGATGTCGCCGGTGAAGCCCGAATCGCGGGCGTGGCTGCGGTAGTTGACCATCTGGCACACCACACGGCAGGGGGTGGTGACCGGAGCGAGCGCGGCCAGGTCGGCGACGGGGGTGCCCGGCTCGCCGGAGGCGGCGGCCTCCGCGACGGCTGCGCGGTCGGCGAGCAGCTCGGCGGTGGTCGTCGCCTTGGTGTCGACGGGTACGGCGCGCTCACCGCGCACCACCCACCAACGGTCGGTGGTGCGCAGGACGTTGGTGCTCATGAGTTCACGGCTTTCAGCAGGCCCAGCAGGCGGGCGGGGTCGAGTTCGTTGTCGCCGCGGAGGGCGTGCAGCACCTCGCGCAGCTTGGCGGGCGACGGCGTGGCGCCGAGGAAGTCCCGGGTGGCCGGCGGCCCCCACTGGGCGAGGCCGCTCGTGGACATGGGCGCCCAGCCGGGTTCGACGTCGCAGGAGAACAGGTCGCCGTCGGCGAAGTGCTCCAGCATGAAGTGGTCCGGGTCGCGCCAGTAGTCGAAGAGCTGGCTGCCCTGGATGTGCCGGCCGATGCCCCAACTGCGCCGGTAACCGCGTTCGTCGAGATATTCACCGCCGGCCGCGATCGAGTCCAGGTCCGTGACCTGGTACGCGGAGTGCACATAGCCGGTTCCGGGACCCAGGTGCATGGCGAGGGTGTGGTGGTCGGCCGGCACGCTGCCCAGGTCGCAGCGGACGAACGCCATCGTCGGGCCGCGCCCGCGCTGCCCGTCCAGGAACAGGAAGTCGGACACGATCATCCCGAGGGTGTCCAGGTACCAGTCCAGGGCCCGGGCGAACACCCTTGTCTCCAGCACCACATGGCCCAGCCGCTGGATCCGGGACGGCTCGCGGGGCGGGCGCTGGGTGGCGTTCGTACGGCGGTGCTCGGTGCCGAAGTTGAGCAGCAGCGGCTGCTGGCCCGGGAGTTCGGGCAGCCGCTCGGCGCAGTGCACGACCCGTACGGGGAGGCCGGACGGGTCGAGCAGATCGACCACCCTGCCGCCGCCCGGCACGTCGGCGTCCCGCACGGACGTGCCCGTCGCCCGGGCCAGGCGGTCCAGGTCGGCCCGCTCGGCCGCGCGGAACGCCGGGCCGATGAACTGCGAGGTCCGGCCGTGCCGGATCACCATGCACGGCGAACCGGCGAAGGTGCCCCGCAGCCACAGCTCCCGTTCCGTGCGGGCGGCGACCTGGAAGCCGAAGTCGCGGGCGAAGACCTCCGCCCGGTCCAGGTCGGGCTTCTCGAACTCCAGCCAGGCCAGGTCGGCGACCTTGATCACGGGGTTCCGGGACCGGCCGGGGTGCTCGCCGCGCAGGGCACCCTGCTCGCTGTGCAGGTCCTGGTGGGGTGTCGCGACGGCAGCTGCGGCCACGCGTGTTCCAGACATGGTGCCCTCCGAGCAACATCGCCGTAATGAGGAAATCATCATCTTTGACGGAAGCATCGTCAAGAGAAGGACCGAAGGAAGAATGAGGAATCCATCAGAACTGTGGTGGGTCAGGACGCGGCGGCTAGACTTCGGCACATGCCCACGTCAGCCCCGCCCAGCAACCGGTTCGAGCGACGCCGCGCCGAGACCCGCAAGGCACTCGTCCGCGCCGCCCGCCAGATCCTCGCCGAGACCGGGGACACCAGCGCCAGCATCCAGATGATCGCCGAGCGCGCGGACGTCGGCTTCGGCTCCTTCTACAACCACTTCGAGTCCAAGACGGAGCTGTTCGAAGTGGCGATCGTGGACGCCCTGGAGGAGTTCGGCCAGGCCTTCGACGAGCACCTGACGGGGATCGACGACCCGGCGGAACTCGTCGCCGCCGGCTTCAGGCTCAGCGCCCGCATGGCCGCCTCCCACCCGGAACTCATGCAGGTGGTGCGCCGTCGCGGCCTCGGATATCTCCATTCCGACAACGGCCTGTCCAGGCGGGCCCTGCGCGACCTCCAGGTCGGCATCGCCTCCCGCCGCTTCACCGCCGTGGAACCGGTCGTGGCTCTGACCGCGGTGGGCGGGACCCTGCTGTCCCTCCTGGAGCTGAGGTTCACCCGCCCGGAACTCGACGGCGACGAGGCCGCCTCGAACCTGGCCGAGATGGTCCTGCGCATGCTGGGCGTCCCCCCGGACGACGCCCATGACGTCGCCCGGCGCCCCCTGCCCGAACTGGGCTGACAGACCGGCACCACACGTCTCGAAACGCATCAGGCCTTCCCGCTCGTGGTCCCGGACCGCGAGGCGCCGTCCTGCGACGTGCCCTCGGCCCGGAAGGTGACCGAACTGCCCGAGAAGCCGGCGGTGAGTCCGTCGGCCGTGCTGGTGAGCGAACGCAGCTTCAGACCGCTGGGGATGTTCCGCAACCGGATCGGCTGCGCGAGGACCTTGTCGAGCAGCCGGCTGCCGACGTCGGGCAGCGCGCCGCCCGTGACCTTGAAGTCCCGGAAGACGATGCTGTTGCCGGTGGCCGCGGTGACGCTCGTCGTCACGGTGACCTGGTCCCCGAAGGGCAGGGGCACCACCGCGCTCACCCGACCGGGGCGGTCCCCCTGGGAGACCTCAAGGCCCAGGCTGTCCGACAGGTCCGGGTAGGACAGGCGGGCGGTCGCCTCGGCGCTCTTCGCCCGCGCCTCGCTGTCGTCGTCGGACTTGGTCAACCCGTCCAGACGCAGGGAGAGTTCGGTCACCGGGAGCGGGCGGTCGCTGCCGTCGGCCGGTATGTCGTGGGCCGTGATGTCGACGCGCCGCAGAGTGCCGGAGGCGGCCTGGGTCAGGACGGGAAAGCCGCGGACGTGGACCTCCGGCGGCAGGGGCGTGCGCATGCCCTCCTGGAACGCCTTGGCCGTGCGGGACTCGATGCGCACCGCGACGAACCGGTCGGCCGCGAGGGGGACGAGCGCCAGCGCGACGAGGGCACCGACCGCGAAGCCGAGCCGTCGTCGCCGGGGAGGGCGAGGTCCGTGGTCCTCCGTCGATCCGGGCACGGCACCCGGGGCGACGGAGCCGTCGCCCCAGGCGTCGTACGGGGGGTAGTACGGCTCGTACGACGAGCCGTCGTCGTACCGGTACTGCGAACCGTCGTCGTACCCGTTCCGGGAAGCGGACATGGGCGGTTCCTCCTTCAGTGGGGGCGATGTGCGGTGGGGAGCGGTGTGGTGCCGCGCAGTCGGCGGACCGTGGCCGCGGCGGTGACGCGGTCGACTCCGGCGGCGATCAGGGCGGCGACGGCCGCACCGGTGCCGTCGTCCGCCCAGATCCCGCGGTTCACCGCGCCGAGGAGCGCCAGCAGGTGGGCCTCGATGGCGTTGCTGAGCGGGCCGGGCGGGACCGCCGCCTGGAAGACGCCGTGGCGCTGCCCCTCGGCGAGGATGTCGGCGACCGTCTCGCGGGCCGGGGCGAGGACCTCGCGGACCTCGTCGGGACCGAGATCCTGTCCGGCGAGACCGATCAGCGTGCGGTAGCAGTCACCGACCGGCCAGAGGGTGAGGACGAAGCGGGCCAGGGCGGCCTCGGGGCCGGGACCGGAGTCCGGCGCGGTGACGGCGATCGCGAGGCGTACCGCCTCCGTGGCCTCCTCGGCGAGTCCGGCCACCAGCGCCGCCCGGCCGGCGAAGTGCGTGTAGACCGTGCGCCGGGCCACCCCGGCGGCCTCGGCGATCTCACCCAGGCTGCTGTCGGGATTGCGGCCCAGTTCCCGCCGGGCGGCTTCCAGGATGCGGGCGCGGGTGAGGCGCGTGGTCCGGCGTCGCCGCGGGGGCGGCGGGGCCGTCGCCGGCGTCGGGCTGCTCATGTCGGCACCTCGGTACGGAGCGGAATTGGGGGGGCACCCCGATATTTGCACATGGACGAGCAGGAAACTAGTCTGCTCATCGATGTGCAAAAAACTCGTCGCCTGGGAGACCCCCGTGCCCTTTGTTGCCACCACACCCGTCGAGAAGATGACCGGCCCGTACGCACGGCGCTGGTGGGCACTGATCGTGCTCTGCCTGAGCCTGCTGATCGTCGTCATGGCGAACACGTCGCTGATCGTGGCGGCGCCGGGCATGACGAGGGACCTGGACCTGAGCAGCAGTGACCTGCAGTGGGTCATCGACGGCTACACCGTCCCGTACGCCGCGCTGATGCTGGTCCTCGGCGCCATAGGCGACAAGTACAGCCGCCGCGGCGCCCTGGTCACCGGCCTGCTGGTCTTCGCGGTCGGCGCCGTGACGGGCAGCCTGGTCGACGAGACCGGCCTGGTCGTCACCGCCCGCGCGATCATGGGCGTCGGTGCCGCCGTGGTCATGCCGGCCACCCTGTCCCTGCTGGTCGCCATGTTCCCGCGCGGCGAGCGCGTCAAGGCCATCACGGCCTGGTCCGCGACGTCCGGCCTCGCCATCGCCGTCGGCCCGCTGATCGCCGGCTGGCTGCTGGAGAGCCATGCCTGGGGCTCCACGTTCCTGATCAACGTGCCCATCGCCGTCGTCGCCGTCGTCGGCGCGCTGGTGCTGGTCCCCCCGTCCAGGGCGCGGGACATGGGCCGCATCGACTACGTCGGCGGGCTGCTGTCGATCGTCTCCATCGGCTCCCTGGTCTACGCCACCATCGAGGGCCCGCACTTCGGCTGGGGCACCGGCCCGATCACCGCGGCCGTCGTCGCCGGAGTCGGTCTGCTTGCCTTCGTCGCCTGGGAGCTGCGCCACCCGAGCCCCATGCTGGACGTCCGCAAGTTCGCCGAGCGGCCGTTCAGCGGCTCGATGATCGCGGTGCTGTTCTTCTTCTTCGGCACCTTCGGCGCGATCTACTACTCCACCCAGTACCTGCAGTTCGTCCTGGACTACGGGCCGCTGGAGACCGGCGTACGACTGCTGCCGCTGGCCGGTGCCGTCGTCGTGGGCGCCGCGCTCACGGGGCGCCTGACGCCGAGGCTCGGTGTGAAGGCCATGGTGGTGACGGGCATGGTCATCGGCACGGCCGGCGTCTTCCTGCTCACGCAGATCGACAAGGGCTCGACCTACCCGGCCTTCCTGGCCCCGATGATGATGCTGGGCTTCGCCATCGGCCTCAGCGTCTCCCCCGCCACCGACACCATCATGGCCTCCTTCCCCGAGTCCGAACTGGGCGTCGGCGGCGGCGCCAACGACACCTCGGTGGAACTGGGCGGCTCCCTCGGTATCGCCCTGCTCGGCTCCCTGCTCGGGACCGCCTACCGGGACAGGCTGACCGACCTGGTCGGCGGCCACCTCCCGGACACGGCGCTGGAGACGGCCAAGGACTCGGTGGGAGGCGGCCTGGCGGTGGCCCAGGAAGTCGCGAAGAACCCGGCCGGCGGCGCCCAGCAGGCTCAGGCGCTGGTCGACGCCGTCCACGAAGCCTTCGCGCACAGCATCGCCCGGACCAGCCTGGTCGGCGGAATCATCATGGCCGCCGGGACGATGATCGTCCTGGCGGTGCTGCCCGGCCGTGAGCGCGGGGCGAAGCCCGGCTCCCCGGACGCGGCGAACACGCCCGCCGAGCACGCCGAGACCGTGGGCTCCGTCTGAGCCCACGCGCGGAGACGGGTCGTGCCTGAGCGGCGCACGGCCCCGGGACGGTGCCGGTCGAGGACCCGGCACCGTCCTTCTGCTGTCCGGGACACGCACCTGCCGTCCGGCCGCACATCCCACGGCCAGGGCTTCGCCGAAGACCACCGTCACCGTTCGTGCCGCCACCGGGCCGCGTCCGAGGGCATGGCCGGCCGGCCACCTCGCCCGGTCGGACACGGCCGTCCGGGCGTCACCCCGGGAACGGGAGAGCCGGCAGCAGTTGGGACGTCGGCGTCTGCGTACCGCCGTCCGTGGAGGTGTCGTCGCCCGATGTCCCGGTACCGGCGGCCTGGGTGACCACGACCACGGTGCTGCCCGCCGTCACCTCGCTGCCGGCCGCCGGCGTACTCGACGTCACCACCGCGTCGGACGCCTGGGCGTAGCCGGTGGCGACACTGGTCTGGAGGCCGAGGGCACTCAGCTCGCTCTGGACCTCCGCGAGGGTCTTGCCGACGATGTCGGACGGAATCCGCACGGTCTGCACGGCCTTGGCGACCTTGATGTCGATCGCCGTGCCCGGATCGACCTCCTGGCCCGCGGCGGAGCTCTGACCGATCACGGTCCCGGCCGTGGCGTCGCTCTCCACCTCGGTCGTGCTGCCCAGCTTCAGGTTCTGTGCCGCCAGCAGCCTGCGGGCCTCGCTCACGGTCACGCCGCCGAGATCCGGAACGGTCGACTTCGCCGCCTCCTCGGCCACCGTGAGAGTGACCTCGGTGCCCTTCTCGACCTTCTCGCCGCCGTCCGGGTTCTGTCTGAGGACGGTCCCGGCGTCCTCGGTCTCCGACTCCACCTGCCGGACCTTCACCTTGAAGCCCTTGTCCTCCAGAATCCGGGACGCGTCGTCCTGGTTCTTGTCCGTCACGTCCGGCACCTCGACCTTGGGCGCCCCGGTGGAGACGGTGACCGAGACCGCCTCGCCCTTGGTGAGCCTCCCGTCCGTGGGACTCTGCTCGCAGACGTGCCCCTCGGGCTGGTCGGCGCAGGGCTCCCGCTTCGCGACGGTGACCGTCAGACCGACGTTGTCCGCCGAGCGCTTGGCCTCCGTCAGGGTCTGCCCGACCAAGGCCGGAACGTCGGCCCTGCCGTCGTCGGCCTTGCCTCCGCCGAACATCAGCCAGCCCACGACACCCGCCAGCGCAAGGACGACGACGCCTGCCACGGCCAGCGCCACGGTCGCCCTGCGGCGCCGGGGCGGCTCCTCCGGGTCGTCGTACACGACGTCGTGCACCGATGTCGGCCGGGCGCCGGCCGCCCCGGGGCCTCCCACCCCGAGGCACGCTTCGATGTCGGCGAGCATCTCCTCGGCGGACCGGTAGCGGTACGCGGGGTCCTTCTCCAGGGCGCGCAGCACGATCGCGTCGGCCTGCGGGCCGATCTCGGGGTTGTACAGGCTCGGCGGGCGCGGGGGCTCCTGGGTGTGCTGGTACATCACCGCCATCGGCGAATCGCCGGTGAACGGCGTGCGGAAGGTGAGCAGTTCGTACAGCAGGCAGCCGGTCGAGTACAGGTCGGACCGCGCGTCGATGTCCCGTCCCGTCGCCTGTTCCGGGGAGAGGTACTGGGCTGTCCCCATGACCACGGACGTCTGTGTCATGCCGACGTCCCGCGCGTCACGAGCGATCCCGAAGTCCATCACCTTGACGTCGCCGGCCCAGGTCAGCATGACGTTGGCGGGCTTGATGTCCCGGTGCACGATGCCCTGCCGGTGCGAGTGCGAGAGCGCCCGCAGGATCCCGGCCGTCACCTCCAGGGCACGCTCGACCGTCAGCGGCGGCCCGGCGTGCAGGGCCTCGCGCAGGGTCGTCCCCTCGACGTACTCCATCACCAGGTACGGCAGTGTCCCCCCGTACGCCGTCTCCTCGCCCGTGTCGTAGACGGCGGCGATGGCAGGGTGGTTGAGCGAGGCCGTGGACTGGGCCTCCCGCCGGAACCGCTCCTGGAGCGCGGGCTCGTGGGCGAGGTCGGTCCGCAGGGACTTCACAGCGACGACGCGGTCGAGCCGGAGGTCGTGCGCGAGGTGGACCTCGGCCATGCCGCCGGAGCCGAGCAGGTGGCGCAGCTCGTACCGGCCGCCGAGGAGCGCCACGGTGTGACCCTGGTGAGGGAGGGTCAGGTCGTCTGATCCGCCGAGATTCACTGCGCTTCTCCACAGGTGGTCGGATGTCTGGGCCGGAGGCATGGCGCACCAGCGCGCCGCCTGCGAAGCCAGGAACACGAAAGATAATTGCACGACATCGAGCAATTATCTCGTCCGCCTGGAAGCCGACGCCTGAGAGGCTCGTCACGGTCGACCGCCGGACGACTCCGCCCCCGCACGGAATGCGGGGGCGGACGGGATTCCTCAGGCATCGGGGAGGGGGCTCAGCCGCCGTCCAACGTCTCCGCCGCCTCCGCCGTCTCCGACGTCTCCACGGCCACCGTCGACGCGACGTCCTCGACCACGGCGCACGCTCGCTCCTCGGGCACGCCGGCCGCGATGAGCGTGGTGATGGCGACCCGGGTCCCGCCGTCGTCCTCCAGCGCCCCGGTGTTGACCGCCTCCAGCAGCGCGACCGTCATCGCCTCCAGGCCGGCGCTCAGCACAGCGGCCGGAAGATGCGCGTGGATCACGCCGTCCCGCTGCCCACGCTCCAGAACGGCCGTGGTCACCGCGCGGGCCGGGGCCAGCACCTCGGCCACCCGCTCCGCTCCGAGATCCCGCCTGGCCAGCGCCAGGAGCAGACGGTACCGATCGCCCACCGGCCACATCGACAGCACGAGGTGCGCCAGCACGCGCTCGACCGACTCCCCCTGCGCGCCCTCGACACCCGTGACCACCGCGGACCTGAGCGTTTCGGAGGCTTCGTCGGCGAGGGCCTCCAGCAGGGCGGCGCGCCCGGGGAAGTGCCCGAACAGAGTGCGCCGTACGACACCCGCGGCGCGCGCCAGCTCCTCCAGAGTGAGGTCCGGGTTCCGCCCCAGCTCCCGACGGGCCGTGACCAGGATGCGCGCCCGGTTCGCCCGCGAATTGCGGCGCAACGGCTCACGGGCGACGGGCTTGGACACGGAGACCTCGATGGATCAGCGCGGTGCGGAACGCGGCGAACGGGGCAGGGAACACCGGCATTCTCGCACGGAGGCCCGTACCCCGATCCAGCGCCAGAGCCCGCCCGGTCCGGTCCCCCGGTGCAGGTGTGGGGGCGGTCGTACGGGGGACTTGGCGGGCAGGGCGGGTTCAGCAGCGTTCCCCCGGGGACTGGCCCGGCCCAGGCTTCTCCGGTTCAGCAGAAGTGCCGGGGGAGCCGTTCACCCGGGCTCACGACAGGGTGCCCTCCTCGCAGACCCTGCGGGCGACCTCGCGGAGCTTGATGTTGTTCGCCTGGGAGTAACGGCGCAGCACGTTGAACGCCTCCTCCTCGGAGAGACGGTGGCTGCCCATGATGATGCCCATGGCCTCGCCGATGGAGTGACGGGTGGCGAGGGCCCTTTCCAGCTGGGCGTGGGTACGGGCGGCGGAGAAGGCGACCGCCGCATGGGAGGCCAGCAGCCATCCGGCCAGCTCACTGGCCTGGGTGAACGCGCCGGGCTCACGGGAGTAGAGGTTCAGCGCGCCGAGATCTTCCTCTTCGGTGAACAACAGGAAGCCCATCATGCTGCCGACGCCGAGCCGGCACGCCTGGGGCGCGTAGGCGGGCCAGCGCTGATGCTCGGTGGTGAGGTCGGCGATACGGAAGACCCGGTCACCCTGCGAGGTCCGGGCGGCGTCGTAGCACGGCCCTTCCCCCAGCGCCTGCTGCAACCGGTCGCTGTCGATGACCAGTTGGTGAGTGGGGGCGAGTGTCTCCACCTGCGCGTCGTGCAGCACGAGGATGCCCGCCGCGTCACAGCCCTCGACCAGTTCGGTGGCCGACGCGGTGATCCGACGCAGTGTGGCGTCGACCGAGTCCTGTGCCAGCAGATCCCGCGCCATCGACGCCATCTGCTCCGCGAACCGACCCCATTCCACCCGTCGTCCTCCGCCACTCGTCACGCCTGGACAAGTCTCCTACCCAGCTTTCCACGCGAGGCCCGCGACCACCTCGCCGGCGGATGAACGACATCGCCTACACGCTGTGCGTCTCGACCGGAACCCGGGACATCGACGCCGCCCTCGTCGCCGCCCGCCACCGGCTGCCCGGCGCCCGCCCGCACGACGACTCCGACGATCACGATCGACCCCGCCGTCGAGCCGGCGGCGGCCAGTTGCTCAAGGGTCCTGTCCATCGGCGCCGGGTATCCGGGGCGCCGCGTCGCATCCCCGGAAGCCACGGCGTGGCGGACGCGGCATTCGCCGGGTCGGTTCCACCCGGACGCACCGGGCCCCGGACGCTTTCTGCCATGGGTGAAGGCCGCGAGCTCGACGCCGTGCTCGCCCTGCGGGGTTCCGGCGGTCAGAGGGCGTCCGGCGGACGCGACGCGGGGGACTGCGGTTTCACCAGTCCGCTCTGGTAGGCGATGACCACGAGCTGGGCGCGGTCGCGGGCGTCGAGCTTGGTCATGGCCCGTTGGATGTGGCTGCGTACGGTCAGCGGGCTCAGCACGAGCCGGTCGGCGATCTGGGCGTTGGACCTGCCGTGCGCGGCCAGCGTCACGACCTCGCGTTCACGGTCGGTCAGCGCCTTGACGGCGTCGGGGAGGGCGAGGAGGTCGTCGGTGTCCGGGGTGGTCAGGAAGCGGGTGATGAGGGCGCGGGTGGCGGTGGGTGAGAGGAGGGCTTCGCCGGCCGCGACGACGCGGATGCTCGACAACAGGACGTCGGGGCTGACGCCCTTGCCGAGGAAGCCGCTCGCGCCGGCACGCAGGGCCTTGGCGACGTTCTCGTCGTTCTCGAAGGTGGTGAGGACGAGGATGTGGGTGCCCGTCAGCTCCGGCCGGGAGCAGATCGCGGCGGTGGCCGCCACTCCGTCGAGGTTCGGCATCCGGATGTCCATGACGACCACGTCGGGCCGGTGCGTCTCGGTGAGCTCGACGGCCTCCCGCCCGTCGGCTGCCTCGGCGACCACCGTCAGGTCGTCGGCCGAGTCGATGAGGATGCGGAAGGTGGCCCGGAGCAGGGCCTGGTCGTCGGCGAGCAGGACACGGATGGTCATGGGGCGGGGCTTTCGTGGTCGCTGTCGGTGGCGCTGCCGGGCAGGGTGTCCAGCGGCAGGGTGCAGACGACTTCGAAGCCGCCCTGGGTGCGGTGGCCCGCGTGGAAGGTGCCGCCCGCCGATGTGGCGCGTTCGCGCATGCTGATCAGGCCGAAACCGCCGTCCGGGCCGGGCGGCGCGGGGGTGCGGCCGGGGGCGGTGGCGTTGGTGACGGTCAGGGTCAGACGCCGGGGCGCGTAGGCGAGCCGTACCTCGGCGGTGCGGCCGGCGCCGTGCTTGGTGACGTTGGTGAGTGCTTCCTGGAGGATCCGGTAGGCCGTCAGATCGCGTACGTGGCCGAGCGGGCACCGTTGCCCCTCGACGGTGACGGTGACCTGGAGTCCGGCCGCCGCACAGGATTCGACCAGGTCGGGCAGCCGGTCGAGTCCCGGCGCGGGGGCCAGGTCGTCGGCGGGGTCGGTGTCCTCCCGCAACAGCCCGACCGTGGCCTTGAGTTCGCGCAGGGCCGCGGCCGTCGTCTCCGGGAGCCTGTCGATGATCTCCTGGGCCTTGTCGGGCCGGGTCCGCACGAGGTGTTTCACGGCTCCGGCCTGGGCGTCGGCCAGGGTCAGGTGGTGGGCGACCACGTCGTGCAGTTCGCGCGCGATACGCATGCGTTCCTGGACGACCCGGTGGCGTGCCTCTTCCTCACGCTGCCGGTCGCTGTACTCGGCGCGGGCCACGGCGTACTCGCGGCGCACCCGCCGGTAGCTGCCGAGAGCGGCGCAGAGCAGGATCCACGCGGCGGGGTTGACCACGGAGAAGACCAGGGAGTCGAGGAAGGAGGGGAAGACCAGGCCACTGGCCACCACGCAGCCGGTGACGATCAGGGCGCTGTTCCATCCGGTGCGCCGGGGCGTGCGCAGGCTCGTGGCGTACTGCGCGACCAGGAGCGGGCCCATCAGCAGCGGGGTCAGGAGGTAGTCCAGCGCGCCCACGGCCATCGTGCACAGCGCGGTGCCGGCGAGCACGGTCAGAGGGTGGCTGCGGCGCCAGTGCAGCGCGGCGCAGGCGAGCGCGGACAGGGCGATGCCGGGCCACAGGGCCAGTGGACCGGAGGCCAGTGCCCGGGTGAGCAGGAGGCCGGTGAAGGTGACGGCGAACAGCAGGACGAGGACCGAGAGGTCCAGGGCTTTCCGGTGGGTCGCCGCCCGGTGCCGCCAGCTGGTACTCATCACGCTCCGAAACACTCCAGGGAACAGCCATGCTCACATATCGCGGGCCGCGGCGCCCTGCTGCTCGGCGCCGCGACCACGGGTGCGGCCGTCAGACCCGGACCGGCTCCTGCGGTGCGGCCTCGCCGCCCGCCACCGGCGGCGCTGTCGCGAGCCCCGCCCCCTCCACGTCGACGCGGGGCAGCAGCCGGTCCAGCCAGCCCGGCAGCCACCACGCCCGGTCGCCGAGCAGTGCCAGGACCGCGGGCACCAGCGCCAGCCGTACCACGAACGCGTCGAACAGCACCGCCACCGCGAGCCCGAACCCGATCGTCTTGACCATCGACTCGCCGGAACCGACGAACCCGGAGAACACCGCGATCATGATGACCGCCGCGGCGACGACCACCCGGGCACTGTGCCGGAACCCGGAGACGACCGCGTCGGGGGCCCGGTCACCGTGGACGTACGCCTCCCGCATCCGGGCGACGAGGAACACCTCGTAGTCCATGGCCAGGCCGAACACGATGCCCACCAGGAAGATCGGCATCAGGCTCATGATCGGACCGGCCTGCTCCACGCCCAGCAGCCCCGCGCCCCAGCCCCACTGGAAGACCGCCACGACCGAACCGAGGGCGGCCAGCACCGACAGCAGGAAGCCGAAGGCGGCCTTGACCGGTACGAGCACCGACCGGAAGACCACCAGCAGCAGAAGCAGGGCCAGTACGACGATGACGGCCAGGTAAGGCACGAGCGCGGCCTGGAGGGCCTCGGCGATGTCGATGTTCATCGCGGTGCTGCCGGTGACCTCGAAGGTCGCTCCCGTCGCGCGCTCCAGGGCGGCGCGTTCCGAGCGGATGGTGCGGACGAGGTCCTTGGTGTGCTCGTCGTTCGGGCCGGTGGCCGGAACCGCGGAGAACAGCGCGGTGTCACCGGCCGGGTTGAACCGTGCCGAGGAGACGGACACGACCCCGTCGGTGGCGCCGATCTCCTCGGCGATCTCCTTCACGGCCGCCTTGGCCGCCCTGGTCGCATTGGCCGTCTTGGTGCCGGCCGCGCCCCTGGCGTCGACGACGATCGTCAGCGGCCCGTTGAATCCCGCGCCGAAGCCGTCCGCGAGGGCGTCGTAGGCACGCCGTTCCGTCGACGAGACCGGCTTGGACTCGGCACCCGGCATGCCCATCTCCAGGCTCGCGGCGGGCACGGCCAGGACGCCCAGGCCCGCGACGCACGCCACCAGCACGGCCACCGGGCGGCGCATCACGAACCGCGCCCACCGGGAGCCGCCGTTGTCGGTCGCCCGCCGGGCCGGGCCGCCCTTGCGGGTACGGCGGGACAGCACCGCGTCCGGCCACATGCCCAGCAGCGCCGGCACCAGGGTGAGGGCCACCAAGACGGCGACGACCACCGCGCCCGCCGCGCACAGACCCATCTTGGTCAGCATCGGAACGCCGACCACGGTCAGGCCCGCCAGCGCGATGACGACCGTCAGCCCGGCGAAGACCACCGCGGAGCCGGCGGTGCCGACCGCGAGTCCGGCCGCCTCGCCCGGGGCATGCCCGTTCGCGCGCTCCTCCCGGTAGCGGGAGACCACGAACAGGGCGTAGTCGATACCGACCGCGAGTCCGAGCATCGAGGCGAGCGTGCCCGTGGTCAGGGAGAGTCCGAAGACGCTGCCGAGAGCCATGATCGCGGCCATGCTGGTGCCGACGCCGATCACGGCGGTGAGCAGCGGGAGACCCGCCGCCGCGAGGGAGCCGAACGTGATCAGCAGGATCACCGCGGCGAGACCGATGCCGATGGCCTCGGCGCTGCCGCCCGCCGCGGGCTGCTCGGCGAGGGCGGTGCCGCCGACCTCGACCGTGAGACCGGACGTGCGCGCCTCGCCGATGGCCTTCTCCAGGGCGGCCTTGTCGGCGTCGGTGAGGTCGTCGGCCGTCACCTTGAAGTTCACGGTGGCGTAGGCGGTGGAGCCGTCCTCGCTCACCGCGCCCGCCTTGAACGGGCTCACGGCGTTCAGGACCTTCGGCTCGTCGGCCGCCTCCGTCACGAGGGCGTCGATGGCGGCCCGGTTACCGGCGGCCGTCACCTTCCCGCCGTCGGGCGCCACGAACACGATCCGCGCGTCGGCGCCGTTGGCGTCCGTGCCGGGGAAGCGGTCCCCGATCAGGTCGAACGCCTTCTGCGCCTCGATGCCGGGCATGAACGACGTGCCGTCGTCGGAGGAGGCGGGCGCCGTGACGGCGCCGGCCCCGGCGCCGCCGAGGATCACCGCCCACAACAGCACCACGAGCCAGCGGCGCCGGAAGGCGGTCCGGCCCAGACGGTAGAGCAAGGTAGCCACGGGAAACGGGTCTCCAGGTCAGGTTTCGGGTGGACGGCCAGCCTGACGGGACAGGGGGTGCCGGGGCATCGTGCGGCTGCCCGCAATCGCGCCTGGTGCCCCTGCACGAGCCCCCTTGGTGTCCCTGCACGAGCCGACGCGGTCCTGTCCTCCTCCGGGAGGAGCGGTGGATACGGCCCCGGAATGATTCCGGGTCCGGTCGGGCTCTTCGCTCTTGTCCACCCACAGTCACCCGGTTAAGGTCCACGGACGCGCGCCACTGACGCGCGTCAGTGAGCGATGAGCCGCCGCCACGATCCCGAAGGACACCCACATGCCCGACATCGACCCGTCCCGTCTGTCCCTGGAGCAGAAAGCCGCACTGCTGTCGGGACAGGACTTCTGGTCCACCCGCCCGGTACAGGACTCCGGCCTCCCCTCGGTCGTCCTGACCGACGGCCCGCACGGGGTCCGCCGCCAGGTCGGGGAGTTCGACCACATGGGGATCTACCAGAGCCTGCCCTCCACCTGCTTCCCGCCCGCGGTGGCCGTCGGCAGCAGCTGGGACCCCGAGGTCGCCGCGCGCGTCGGAGTGGCGGTGGGACGCGAGGCCCGCGCCCTCGGTGTGCACGTCGTCCTCGGCCCCGGCGTGAACATCAAGCGCTCGCCGCTGTGCGGGCGCAACTTCGAGTACTACTCCGAGGACCCGCTGCTGTCCGGTCACCTCGGCGCGGCACACGTGCGCGGCCAGCAGGAACAGGGCGTGGGCGCCTCGCTGAAGCACTTCGCGGTCAACAACCAGGAGACCGACCGGATGCGGGTCAGCGCCGACGTCGACGAGCGCACCCTGCGCGAGATCTACCTGCCCGCCTTCGAGCACATCGTGACCGAGGCCGCCCCGGCCACGGTGATGGCCGCCTACAACAAGGTCAACGGCGTGCACGCCGCGCAGAACCGGTGGCTGCTGACCGAGGTCCTGCGCGACGAATGGGGGTTCACCGGAGCGGTGGTGTCCGACTGGGGCGCGGTCCACGACCCGGTGGCGTCCGTGCGCGCGGGGCTGGACCTGGAGATGCCCGGCCCCTCCCCCGAGAACGCCCGGCGCATCGTGGACGCGGTGCGCGACGGCGAGTTGGACGAACACGTGGTCGACATCGCCGTACGACGGATTGCGGCCCTGGCCGGTCTCGCGGCCGAGCGGTCGGACGAAACCGACGGGTCCCCCGGGTCCTACGGGTTCGACGCCGACGCCCACCACCGGCTGGCCCGCGAGCTGGCGGCCGAGTGCGCCGTCCTGCTGAGGAACGAGGACAGCGCCCTCCCCCTGGCATCCGCCCAACGCATCGCCGTCATCGGGGAGTTCGCTGCCACCCCCCGTTACCAGGCGGGGGGCAGCTCGCACCTCAACCCGACCCGGCTCGACAACGCCCTGGACGCGATCCGGGAGTCGGCCGCCGCGCACGGCAGCACGGTGGAGTTCGCGCCCGGCTTCACGCCGGACGGTTCCGGTGACGCCGTGGTGCTGCGGGAGGCCGCGGTGGCCGCCGCCCGTTCCTCGGACGTGGCCGTCGTCTTCGCCGGGCTCGCGGAGAGCGCGGAGTCCGAGGGGTTCGACCGGGACGACCTGTGCCTCCCGGCCGTACAGGTCGACCTGATCCGTGCCGTCGCCGCCGAGGCGGCCCGTACGGTCGTGGTGCTGTCCAACGGCGGGATCGTCTCGCTGGAGGGCTGGCACGACGAGGTCGACGCGATCCTGGAAGGGTTTCTGCTGGGGCAGGGCGGCGGGCACGCGATCGCCGACCTGCTGTTCGGCGCGGCCAACCCGTCGGGCCGCCTCGCGGAGACGATTCCGCTGCGCCTGGAGGACAACCCGAGCTTCGTGAACTTCCCCGGCGAGCAGGGCCATGTCCGTTACGGGGAGGGCGTCATGGTGGGCTACCGCTGGTACGGGACGACGGGCGCACCCGTGCGCTACCCGTTCGGGCACGGCCTGTCCTACACCACCTTCGCGGTCGGCGACCTGGCCGTGGAGAGCACCGGCGCCGACTCGGCCCGCGTCTCGCTCACCGTCACCAACACCGGCGCCCGCGCGGGCAAGCACGTCGTCCAGGTCTACGTGGCCACCGAGGCGGGACCGGTCCGGCGGCCCGCGCGCGAGCTGCGCGCCTTCGCCAAGGTCCGCCTCGCGCCCGGCGAATCGCGGACGATCGGCTTCGACCTCGGCCGCCGCGCCTTCGCCCACTACGACGTCCGCGACGACGTCCGTTACGACGTCCAGGACGGCGGCTGGGCGGTCGCGCCGGGCGAGTACCTCGTCCAGATCGGCGAGAACGCGGCCACAGTGATCGCGGAGGCGGCCGTCTCCCTCGCCGGAGACGCCGTGGCCCAGGAGCTGACCCTGGAGTCCACCTTCGGTGAGTGGATCGCCCACCCCGTCGTCGGCTCCACCCTCCTCCAGGAGCTGACCGCCGCTCTTCCCGAGGACCAGGGTTCCCAGTTGGGCGACCGGCCGGAGCTGCTCCAGGCGGTGCGGGACGTGCCGATGAAGAGGGTCGTGGGCCTGGTCGAGGGCGACGCCCTGGACGAGACGCTGGAGCGCCTGATGGAGCGCACCCGTGTCGTCTGCCGCCCGTGAGCCGCATGGACTGATGCGCGTCAGTGACGGAGTCGCGGGACGCGTATCATCGGGGTGCCTGCCGACACCTCGACAGGTGGCGGGCCGGGCGCGAGGGGCGGGACACGCGCGCCGGTGTGCCGACGGTTCGGACGGATCAGAGGGTCATGACACGCCCCGCGAAACGGATCACCAGCGCCGATGTCGCCGAGGCGGCCGGTGTCTCGCGCACGACCGTCAGCTACGTGCTCAACAACCGGCCCGGGCAGACGATCCCGGAGGAGACCAGGAAACGGGTGCTGGCCGCAGCCGAACGTCTCCGGTACCGGCCGCACGCCTCCGCCCGCGCGCTGGCCGCCGGCCGCAGCGACATCGTGCTGCTGTCCATTCCCGATCTGCCCATCGGCCCGAGCATCAGCCGCTTCGTGGAGGAGCTGACCGTCGCCCTCGCGGAGCACGGCCTGACCCTGGTCACCCACCTGGAGGCCGAGCGCGGCCGGCCCCTGCCGGACGTGTGCGCCACGGTGGGCGCCTCGGCGGTGCTCGGGTTCGAGGGGTTCGACGAGGCGACCGTCGAGGCCCTGCACGGACTCGGGGTGCGGGTCGTGCTGCCGCCGACCGACGCCCACCTGTCCGCCATGCCCCCGCTGGGCCGCATGCAGGCCGAGCATCTGATCGGCCGTGGTCACCGCCGGATCGGCTATCTGCTGCCCTCGCCCGCGCGGTTCCGCCGCATGGGCGAGGAACGCCTCCAGGGGGTGGCCGAGGCGTGCGCGGACGCGGGCATCGCGCCCCCGCTCGCGCTCGGCGCCGCCGACCTGGAGATCGCCCCGCTGGCCCGTGTGGTGAGGCGGTGGCAGGACGAGGAGGTCACCGGGGTGTGCGCGTTCAACGACGAGCACGCCATCGCCCTGCTCGCCGCCATGCGCCGACTGGAGCTGACCGCGCCGGACGACCTCGCGATCGTCGGGGCCGACGACATCCCCATGGCCCGCTTCGCGGCGCCCCCGCTCTCCACGGTCTACTTCGACCTCCGGGAGGCGGGTACCCAGCGGGCCGAGGCCGTGGCGGCCGGTCTGACCGGCCGGCGCATGGTCCTGGGCGGACCGGGTGCCAGTCTGCGGCTGGTCCAGCGCCTGTCCTCCTGACACCGATCTGACACCGATCCGACAGCGATCGGCGTTACCAGCTCGTTACCTTCCGGCATCTTGCCGCCGCGGATGGACTGATGTTTTCTACTTTCGCGCGTCACTGACGCGCATCACTAACCCAAAGTGATCGAGTGCCGCACCCCCTCCCCCCACCCCCCATGGACAGCGAGTCGTCACGACCCGACTGAAACGTTTCACAGAGCCGCGAAAGGCACCCCATGTCCCCCACCGAGACCGCCCTCGGCAGCGCACAGGCCGAGAAGCCAGGCTTCTCCTCCCGGCATCTCCTCGCACTCCTCGCCCTGTTGTGGACCGTCGCGCTGAACCCCGTCGCGGGCCTGCTCGCCGGCAACTCGCAGGCCGAGGTGGCCGTCCACTTCCGTACGACCCAGATCGCCTGGTTCACCCTCGGGGGCGCCCTGCTCGGCACCTTCCTGACGCCGTTCGCGATGAAGGCCGCCGCGATGTACGGCAAGAAGCGCGTCCTGGTCGTCGCCACCGCCGTCGGCCTGCTCGGCGACGCGATCGCCGCCTTCGCCACCGACTACTCGACGCTGATCGCCGGACGCGTCCTCGCCGGCGCCTACGGGGCCACGGTGTTCATCGCCTACGCCCTGGCCCGCGACATCTTCCCGCGGCGCCTGGTCGGCACGGCCAGCGGCGTCCTGGCCGCCAGCATCGGCCTGGTAGGCCTCGGCGGACCGTTCCTGTCGGCCTGGCTGATCGACCACCACGGCTTCCACGGCGCCCTGTGGTTCCTCGTCGTCTCCACCGCCGTGTGCCTGCTGCTCCAGCTGCTGTGCGTGCCCGAGAGCCCGGTCCGGGAAGCGGCGCGCCGGATGGACTGGATCGGCGGACTGCTGCTCGGCGGCGGGCTCAGCGCGATCGTCTACGGCATCGGCGAGGGCTCCACCTGGGGCTGGACCAGCGGAAAGACCCTGACCTGGATCGGCCTCGGCATCCTCGCGGTGCTGCTGTTCCTCCCCTACGAGTCCCGTGCCGCCGACCCGCTGCTCCCGCTGCCGCTGATCAAGCGCCGCCGGGTCTGGACCGTCTTCCTGGCCACCTCGGTGGGCGCGGGCGCCACCTTCGCCGTCGGCACCGTCACCATGCTCCTGACCCTCATGCCCGCCATCCCGACGGTCTCCGACGGCCTGGGATGGTCCGTCACCAAGAGCGCCGCGGTCCAGTCGCCCATCAGCGTCCTGGTGATCGTGACCGCGGTCCTCGCCGGACGGCTCACCCGTCGCGTCGACACCCGCGTACTGTTCGCCGTCGGCGGCGTCCTGACCACCGCCGGATACGCCGTCGCCTCCCAACTCCACACGGAGATCTGGCACTTCGTCCTCCTGGGCGTGATCTCCGGACCGGGCATGGGCCTCGTGGTCTCCGTGCTGCCGATCATGGTCATCGAGTCGGTGGCACCCGAGGAGCAGGCCCTCGCCAACGGCTCCCAGTGGCTGGTCCAGAGCGTGATCCAGGTGATCGTCAGCCAGCTGGTCTTCACGGTGATGGCCCAGGACGGCGCGGTCCTGAAGGGCACCCAGTTCTACCTGGACGGCGGCTTCACCAACGGCTTCCTGCTGGTCGCCGGAGCGTGTGCCCTCGGTGCCGTACTGGTGGCACTCATCCCCAAGGCCCGTCGCATCGACGCGGCCGAAGAAGGCCACGCGGTCGAAGCGGGCCAGGCGGCCTGAACCTCCCCTCACCCGAACACACCAAAGGCAGGCAATGATCCGCACCTCCTTCAACGACGACTGGCAGACCCGGCGCAAGGTCAACCCCTTCGCCGAACTGTCCGGCCCCGTGGCCCCGTTCGAACCGGTCACGCTCCCGCACGACGCGATGATCGGCCAGGACCGCCTCGCCCCGGACGGCGAGGTGACCATGGAGGGAGGTGCGGGCGCCTACTTCCCCGGTGGCGTCTTCGAGTACCGCAAGACGTTCTTCGTCCCGGAGGAGCTGCGCGGCAAGCGCGTCCAGTTCGAGTTCGAGGGCGTCTACCGGGATGCCACCGTCCACGTCAACGGCGACTACGCCGGTCAACGCCCCTACGGCTACTCGCACTTCGTCGTCGACGCGGACCCCTATCTGCGCTACGGCGCCGACAACGAGATCCGCGTCGAGGCCCGCGCCCACCAGGACTCCCGCTGGTACACCGGCGCCGGCATCTACCGCCCCGTCCGGATGCTCACCGGCGACCTGGTGCGCATCGTCCCGGACGGGATCCGCGTCACGACGCTCGACGTCGAGAGCGAGAGCGAGGGCAAGGGCGAGGGCGAGCGGGCGGTGGTCGAGGTCGCCACCCGGGTGCGCAACGACTCGATCGCGATCCGCACCCTCGACGTCGCGGTGAACCTGCGGGACGCCTCGGGGAACACGGTGACCGGCGACGTCACCAAGGTCACCGTGCTGCCCGGCGAGGACGCCGTCGTCCGTTCCCGTCTGTACGTGCGCGAGGCGCGCCTGTGGGACGTGGAGAGCCCCCATCTGTACGGCTGCCAGGTCGCGTTGAGCGCCGAGGGCGATCCGGTGGACAGCGACAGCGTGCGGTTCGGTATCCGCTCGCTCCGGCTCGACCCCGAGCAGGGGCTGCGCCTCAACGGCCGTACGGTGAAACTGCGCGGGGCGTGCGTCCACCACGACAACGGCCCGCTCGGCGCGGCCACTCACGCCCGCGCGGAGGAGCGCCGGGTGGAGCTGCTCAAGGACGCCGGCTTCAACGCGATCCGCATGTCCCACCACCCGATGAGCCGGGCCATGCTCGACGCCTGCGACCGCCTCGGCATGCTCGTGGTCGACGAGACCTTCGACGTGTGGACCTCGGCCAAGAACGGCTTCGACTACAGCCTGCACTTCCCCGAGTGGTGGGAGCGCGACGTCGAGGCGATGGTCGCCAAGGACTACAACCACCCCAGCGTCATCATGTACTCGATCGGCAACGAGATCCCCGAGACCGGGTCGGCGGTCGGCGCCGCCTGGGGACGCAGGCTCGCCGAGAAGGTCCGTTCCCTCGACTCCACCCGCTATGTCACCAACGCCGTCAACGGCTTCCTCGCCGTGATGTCCGAACTGGCCGCCCTGCGCGCACAGCAGACCCAGGACTCCGCGGCGGGCGGGGGAATCAACTCCCAGATGGCCGACGCCGGCGAAATGATCAACTACGTCAGCGCCTCCGACCTGGTCACCCGGCGCACCGCCGAGTCCTTCGCCGTCCTGGACGTCGCCGGCATGAACTACGCCGAGGCCCGCTACGCCCTCGACCGCGAACTCTTCCCGAACCGCATCATCCTCGGCACCGAGACCTTCCCCACCCGCATCGACGGCAACTGGAAGCTGGTGCGGGAACACGGGCACGTCATCGGCGACTTCACCTGGACCGGCTGGGACTACCTCGGCGAAGTGGGCATCGGCCGCCCGCAGTTCGCGACGCCGGAGAACCCCCGTCCCGAGCACACCGCCCCCTTCCCGCACCTCCTCGCGGGCTGCGGCGACATCGACATCACCGGCCACCGGCGCCCCGCCTCCTACTACCGCGAGATCGTCTTCGGCCTGCGCACCGAGCCCTACATCGCCGTCCGGCGACCCGAGCACCACGGCCTGACCCCCATCGGCGGCCCCTGGGCGTGGAGCGACTCCCTCGCGAGCTGGACCTGGCCCGGCTGGGAGGGCAAGCCGATCACCGTCGAGGTGTACTCCGACGCCGACGAGGTCGAACTCCTCGGCAACGGCAACTCGTTCGGGCGCCGGCCCGTGGGCGCGGAGCACCGCTTCCGCACCGAGTTCGAGGTCGTGTACGTCCCCGGGGAACTGGTCGCCGTCGCCTACCGGGACGGCGTCGAGACCGGCCGTACCAGCCTCCAGTGGGCCAACGGTCCGGTGCGGCTGACCGCCGGGGCCGACCGCCCGGTCGTCCGGGCGACCGGCGGCGATCTCGCCTACGTCACCTTCACCCTCACCGACGCGGCCGGAACCCTCCACCCCGCCGCCGATCGCCCCGTCTCCGTCGAGGTGTCCGGCGCCGGGGAGCTGGTCGGCTTCGGCAGCGCCGCGCCCTCGTCCGAGGAACGCTTCGACGCGGCCGAACGGCACACCTACGAAGGCCGCGCTCTGGCCGTCGTACGGCCCACCGGCACCGGGAAGATCCGCGTCCTGGCGACCGCCCCGGACTGCGATCCGGTCGAAGCCGTCATCACCGTCGAATGAAGCCCTCATCACCGTCGCACAAGGAACACGCGTTGATGGAACACCCGTTGAAGGAACACCCGCTGATGGAACACCCGCTGATCGACAGGAAGTCGCTGGTCCGCCGGCACACCGTCCGGCTGACCGAGCCGGACCCCGCCCACGTCCTCACCGTCGGCAACGGCGACTTCGCCTACTCGTGCGACATCACCGGCATGCAGTCGTTCCCGGCGTACCACGACCAGGGCGCCGCGATGGCGGAACGCCGGCTCGCCGTGCACACCGCGACCATGAGCGCCTGGGGCTGGCACGCCATGCCGAACCCCGAGGGCCACACCCTCCCGGACGCCATGTCCGAGCACAACACGGCCCGGGGGACGGTGAGTTACCCCGACAGGTTCGGGATCGCCGCCATGATGGGCGGCGACCTGCCCGAGGAGATGCGCCCCGGAGCCTGGCTCAGCGCCAACCCGCAACGCCTCGACCTCGGCCGTATCGGCCTCCTGCTGCGCCCCGCCCCCGACGCCGAGCCCGAGACCGGCCCGGAGGCCCTGCGGGACACCGAACAGTGCCTGGACCTGTGGACCGGGACGGTCAGCAGCCGCTTCACCTACGCCGGCCACGAGACGGCGGTCACCACCGTCGCCGACCCGCACCGGGCCCGCGTCGCCTTCCGGATCGAGTCCGAACTGCTCGCCGACGGTCTGGCCGGCATCGTGATCCGCTTCCCCTACGCGAGCGACGGCTTCTTCCAGACGAGCGACTGGACCTCGCCGGAGCGCCACCGCACCGACCTCGACCAGGTCACCGAGACGGGGTGCGTGCTGCGCCGGACCCTCGACGACACCACGTACACCGTCCGGCTCACCTGGCCGGCCGGTGTCGTACGACCGACGGCGAACCCGCACGAATACCTGCTGACCACGGGCTCGGACACGCTCGAACTCGTCGCGTCCTTCTCCCCCGACGGCGAAGTCCCGTCCGTTGAAGGCGACTTCACCGCCCTCGCGGCGGCCTCGGCCGCGTGGTGGGAGGACTTCTGGACCTCCGGCGCCGCGATCGACCTCACCGGCAGCACCGATCCGCGGGCCGCCGAGCTGGAGCGACGGGTGGTGCTCTCGCAGTACCTCACGGCGGTCAACTGCTCCGGCACCCTGCCGCCTCAGGAGACCGGGCTGATCACCAACTCCTGGCACGGCAAGCACCACCTGGAGATGCACTGGTGGCACGCGGCCCACTTCGCCGCCTGGGGCCGCCCCGAACTCCTCGAACGCAGCCTCGACTGGTACCTGTCCATCCTCCCCGAGGCCCGCGCCACCGCCCGCCGCCAGCGCTACGAAGGGGCCCGCTGGCCCAAGCAGACCGGCCCCGACGGCCGCGAAAGCCCCTCGGACATCGGGGTGTTCCTGCTCTGGCAGCAGCCCCACCCCCTCTACCTCCTCGAACTGCTGCACCGCGCCCGCCCCGGGAGCGGCCTGGTGCCGCGTTTCGCCGAACTCGTCGAGGAAACCGCCGCGTTCATGGCCTCCTTCGTCGAGGAGCGCGACGGCACCTACCACCTGCCGGCGCCGCTGGTCCCCGCCCAGGAGTTCTACGACGCGGCGACCACCGAGGACCCGACCTTCGAACTCGCCTACTGGTGGTGGGGGCTGGAGATCGCCCAGCGCTGGCGCGAGCGCGCCGGACGCGAGCGGGACAAGCAGTGGCAGCGTGTCCAGGACGGACTGGCCCTGCCCCATCGGCGCGACGGCGTGTACACGGCCGTCGCCACCGAGCCGTATCTGCGCCGCGACGACCACCCCGCGCTGCTGTGCGCCCTCGGCTTCGTCCCGGAGACCCCGCTCGTCGACCCGGCGGTCATGGCCGCGACGCTCCAGGACGTCCTGGACGACTGGGAGTGGAACAGTGCCTGGGGCTGGGACTTCCCCGTGATGGCGATGACCGCGACCCGCGTCGGCCGCCCCGACCTCGCCGTGGACGCGCTGCTCGTGCAGACCCCGAAGAACCACTACCTCCCTACCGGCCACACGCCGCAGATCGGCAGCCTCCTGCCGGTCTACCTCCCCTCCAACGGCGCCCTCCTCACGGCCGTCTCCCTCATGGCGGCCGGCTGGGACGGAGCGGACGGCGCGTGTCCGGGATTCCCGGCGGAGGGCTGGACGGTACGGCACGAGGGCTTCGTCCCGTGGCCGTGAGCCGGACGCATCCCCCACTCCCAGACGAGGAACGACGCGTGAGCACAGCACTGACCGGCCGGAGCACCCTGGGCGACTGGCTGGAGGACCCCACCGGCGGCCCCCTGATCCGGGAACTGCTCACCCGGCTGGGCCAGGACGTCTCCCAGCTCGGGCCGGCCCGGGTGTTCTCCCTGGACCGGCTCGTCGAACTCAGCCAGGGCAAGATCTCGCAGCCCCTGGTGGACGGCCTGGTCCGCTCGGTGAACGGCGGGCGGCTCGTGACCGGGCAGGAGCGGGCCACGGCCGTCCCGGAACCCGTGCGACAGGGCCTGACACTCGACCGGATCCAGATCCGCGACCCGTTCGTCCTGCACGACCGGGCCACCTCCACTTACCACCTCTACGGCAGCACGGACCCGAACATCTGGGACGGCCCCGGCATCGGCTTCGACACCTACCGCAGCACCGACCTTCTGCACTGGGAAGGCCCGTTCGCCGCCTTCCGCCCGCCCACGGGGTTCTGGAGCGAGGGCTCCTTCTGGGCGCCCGAGGTGCACGAGTACCTCGGCCGCTGGTACATGTTCGCCACCTTCACCGCTCCGGACGGCTACCGCGGCACGCAGATCCTCGTCGGCGACACGCCCCAGGGCCCGTTCGGTCCCTGGAGCGAGGGAGCCGTCACCCCACGCAAGTGGCAGTGCCTCGACGGCACCCTGCACGTCGACGCGTCGGGGACGCCCTGGATCGTGTACTGCCACGAGTGGACCCAGATCCACGACGGGGCGATCCTCGCGCAGCGCCTCAGCGAGGACCTGCGGCACACCACCGGAACACCCGTCTTCCTCTTCAACGCCTCCGACGCCCCCTGGACCCGCCCCCTGCCCGGAGTGTCCGTGAAGTTCCCCGCCTACGTCACGGACGGGCCGTTCCTCTTCCGCCTCGGCAGCGGCCACCTCGTCATGCTCTGGTCCAGCCACGGCGAGCAGGGCTACGCGATGGGCCTCGCCCACTCCGCCTCCGGGCGGATCACCGGGCCCTGGACGCAGGACGAGCACGCCCTGTGGCCGGCGGACGGCGGTCACGGGATGGTCTTCCGGCTCGCCGACGGAGCCTTGGCCCTCACCCTGCACCAGCCCAACAACACCCCCGACGAACGGGCCGTCGTACGCCGCCTCGTGGAACACGACACCACGATCACGATGGAGGACCCCCCGGCCTCCCGGTGACCTCCCCGTCCCCGGGCCGATCCCCGTCCCCCGCCCGGCACCGCCGGACGGGTGGGGCCGCCGGGATCCACGATGGTGCACCCACCTGCTCGACACCACCGGCCGGCTGCCCCCTGATTTATCATCCTTTTAGGTCATGGTGTCGAGCTGTCCGCCCGGTCCGAACGGACGGCATTGACGAGGACGGTGTCAGTGCCTGGTGTGATCTCGGAAGCGGGAAACCTGCCCGCCGCGTTCACCACCTTCGTGGGGCGCCGACGGGACATCGTCGAGATCCGCCGCCTCCTCGGCTCCGCGCGGCTGCTGACGCTCACCGGAATGGGCGGGGTGGGGAAGACGCGGCTGGCGCTGGCGGTGGCCGCGACGTGCGGCAAGGCCTTCGCGGACGGGTGCTGGCTGGTGGACCTGGCCCCGGTACGGGAACCGTCGGCGGTCGCGGGTGCGGCGGCGACCGCGCTGGGGGTGCCGGACCTGGGCGCCAGACCCGTCCTGGACGACCTCGCGAGGCATCTGGCCGGACGCCGGGCACTGATCGTGCTGGACAACTGCGAGTATCTGGTGGACGCCTGCGCCGAGCTGGCCGACAGGCTGCTGTCGGCCTCCGCCGAACTGCGGATCCTGGCGACGAGCCGCAAGACGCTGGGCCTCACGGGCGAGCACGTCGTCACCGTACCGCCGCTGTCCGTGCCGGACGAGGCGGTCGAGCTGCTGCGGGACCGGGCCACCGCCGTCCGGCCTGACTTCCGGATCACCGACGCGAACTGGGCCGGGGTCCGCCGGCTCTGCGCCGACCTGGAGGGGTTGCCGCTGGCGATCGAGCTGGCGGCGTCCAGGTTGCGCACCCTCACCGTCGACCAGGCGGTGGACCGACTGGAGGAGGACCGGTTCAAGCTGCTCACGGGCGGCAGCCAGGCCGCCCGTCCGCAGCAGCGCACGCTGCGCGCGCTGATCGACTGGAGCTACGACCTGTGCCGTCCCGCCGAGCGGCTGCTGTGGAACCGGCTGTCGGTCTTCGCCTCCGGTTTCGGCCTGGACGCCGCCGAAGGCGTCTGCTCGGGAGAGGGCATCGACCGGGACGAGGTGCTGGATCTGCTGGACCGGCTGGTCGCCCAGTCCGTCGTCCTGGCCACCGAGCACGAGGGCCAGCCGCGCTACCGGCTGCTGGAGACCATCCGCCGGTACGGCAGACAGCGGCTCGCCGCATCCGGCGAGGAACAGCGGTTGCTGCTGCGGCACCGCGACTTCTTCCTTGCCCTGGCCGAGCGGCTCGCCGACGGCTGGTACGGCCCCGGCCAGGAGGCGGCGCTGGCCCGGCTCCGCGCCGAGCAGGGCAACATGCGGGCCGCGCTGGACTGCGGCGGCGACCCGCAGGCGACCCTCGCGCTGGTCGCCGCGCTGCGCTTCCACTGGTGCGCCGACGCGTTCCTCGGCGAGGGTCGGCGACGGCTCGACCGGGCTCTCGCCGCCGCGCCCGAGCCCACCCCGGCCCGGGCCACGGCGCTGTGGGTCGCCGCCTGGGTGGCGCTGCTGCAGGGCGACCACCCGGCGGCCGAGCGGTGGCTGGACGAGGCGGAGGAGCTCGGCGAGCAGTCGAACGACGTGGTGGTGCGTGCGAACGTCCTGTGCTTCCGGGCCACGCTGGCCATGTTCAGGGGGCGGCGGAAGGAGGCCGAGTCGCTGTTCGAGGACGCGCTCGCCACCCGGGCGACGCTGGGCGAGGGACCCGAGGCGGTTTTCCTGCTGTTCCAACTGGCCGCCGCCCAGACGCATCCGAAGGACCAGCGCGCGGCCGAGACCGGCCGGCGCGCGGTCGCGATCTCCCAGGCGCACGGTGAGCGGTGGGCCCGTGCGCACGCGCTGTGGGCGCTGAGCCTGGACTCCTGGCTGCACGACGACCTGGAGACGGCCACGGCCCTGGTCCGGGACGCCCTGGAGATCGAGAGGGGCTTCGGTGACTACGTCGGGACGGCGCTGATGATCGACCTGCTCGCCTGGATCACCGCCTCCCGCGGCGACCACGAGCGGGCGGCGCGGCTGCTGGGCGCGGCGCGCCCCTTGTGGCGGGACACCGGCACCACCATCCTGGCCTTCGGCCCGCTTCTGGGCGTACTGCACAGCCGGTGCGAGGAGGCGGTCGTACGGGCCCTGGGTCCGGCGGCGTACGAGAAGGCGCTCGCGGAGAGCGGCCGTCGCCACGACGGCCCCGCCCGGGCGGTCGCGTATGCCCTGGGCGGCGACCACAGCGAGCACGGCGACGACGGCGGACACGGCGGTACGGGCGAGAGCGGTGCCGACACGGCCACCCCGGCCGGCGCCGCCCCGCTGACCCGCCGGGAGCGGGAAGTGGCCGCGCTGGTGGCCCAGGGCATGAACAACCGGGTGATCGCCGCGATGCTCGTGCTGTCGCCCCGCACCGTCGAGGGGCACGTCGAGAACATCCGGGCCAAGCTCGGCTTCGGCGGCCGTGCCCAGATCGCGGCCTGGTGGGCGGCGAACCAGACGCCCGCCCCGTAGCGGGACCGGGGCGCCCGCTTTCATGAGAAACGCATGAGAACCCCGTAGAAATACCCATGGCCCGGGGTCTGCCCCCGGGCCTTTCATGTTCGTGACAGCCATACCGAGGCGGTCGGCACCGGCCGGGTGCCCTTCCCTCCCGATACGGCGACCATCCCCCACCGGCGTGCGCCGCGGTCCGTCTCCCGGATCCCGGCGATCTCACGCACGCCCGGTTCGGCGACCGGC
>NZ_JBEZLP010000042.1:0-97324 GCF_040652195.1 Streptomyces sp. NPDC048278 | reverse complement strand
GGGATGAGCCTCGGCAGCTTCATCGGCAGCTCGCTGCTGCCGGACCTGGGCTCCGGGCCGATTCCGTGGGCGGCCCTCGGTGTCCTCGTCCTCGCCGGTCTGGCCCATCTGTCGTCGGTCCGGCAGGTCGCCGCTGCGGCGGCGGTCGGCGCGGATCGGTCTGCGACCTCTCCCGTGCGTGCCAGGTAGGCGGCCGGTCGGTCGTCTGCGGCGCAGTGGGGGCTGGTCGCGCAGTTCCCCGCGCCCCTTTCAGGGGCGCAATCCCTCAAGTCAGTTCAAGGAGAACCCATGAGCAGCCACCAGGTGAACTTCGTTCGGGAGTACATCGAGACCGTCTGGAACCAGGGGCGGACCGAGCTGGCCGACAAGTACCTGGCCGAGGACCTGATCCAGCACAACCCGAACCTGCCCGACGGGCGGGCCCCGCTCGTGGAGTTCGTCGACGGGTTCCACAAGCAGTACCCGCGGGCCCGGTTCGAGATCCGCCGGGCGGCCGGTTCGGGAGACCTGGTCTTCCTGCACACCCGGTTCCGCGGCGACCCGGACGACCGCGGCATGGTCGTCGTGGAGGTCTTCCGGATCGACGAGGGACTGATCGTCGAGCACTGGGACGTCCGCGACGAGATCCCCGAGACCACCGTCAGCGGGCACGAGGTCGTCTGACCGACCTGTCCGCCGGCTCCCCCCTGCCGCCCGGGAGGCTCCCTGCCTCCCGGGCGGTGGCCGTTTCCCAACGATCCAGGAGACACCTGTGACACGAGAGACACGAGAGACACGAGAGACACGAGAGACGCGACAGCAGCAGCGGCCGACGGGCGCCGGGCTCACCCGGCGCGGTGTCCTCGGCACCGTGGCCGCCGCCGGGGCCGGTGCGGCCCTGCTGCCGGCCCCCGCCCATGCCGCGGTGGAAGCCGCAGGCACCCCCGCCGCGGTCACCGTCGGCGCCTCCGACACCCGCTATCTCGACCTCACCTCGCGCGGCTACAACGCGAGATTCACCGCCGCCCCCGACTCCGTACGGCTCGTGCACAGCACCGAGCAGGTGGTGGCCGTCGTCCAGGAGGCCGTGCGGGACGGCAGACGGATCGGGGTGCGCGGCGGCGGGCACTGCCTGGACGGGCTCGTCGACGACCCGGACGTACGGATACTCGTCGACATGTCCGAGATGGACGCCGTGCGTTACGACCCGGCGCGCCGCGCCTTCCTCGTCGAGGGCGGCGCCACGCTCGGCCATGTCTACCGGACGCTGTACCTGGAGTGGGGGGTGGCGCTGCCGGGCGGCACCTGCCCGACCGTCGGGGTCGGCGGGCACGTCACCGGCGGCGGGTACGGCGCGATGTGCCGGCAGCACGGCGCGGTCGTGGACCACCTGTACGCCGTGGAGGTGGTGACGGTCGACGCGTCCGGCACCGCCCGCGCGGTGGTCGCCACCCGTGAGCCGGACGACCCGCACCGCGAGCTGTGGTGGGCGCACACCGGCGGGGGCGGCGGCACCTACGGCATCGTCACCCGCTACTGGTTCCGCTCCCCGGGCGCCACCGGCACCGACCCCGCGGGACTGCTGCCCCGGCCCCCGAAGACGCTCCTGAAGTCCACGGTCACCGTCAAGTGGAGCGACCTGACCGAGGCCGCCTTCACCGCGCTGATCGCGGACCACGGCGCCTGGCACGCCCGCAACAGCGTCGCCGGGTCCGCCTACGACAGCCTGCACAGCGTGCTCATCCTCTACAACCGGGTCCAGGGCAGCCTGGTGCTCAACTCCCAGATCGACGGCACCCTCCCGGACGCCGCCGCGCTGCTCGACGCGTACGTCACGGCGGTGGCCGGCGGCATCGGGGCGCCGTACGCCGAGGTGCGCTCCTCCTGGCCGTGGCTGAAGACCACGCTCAAGGACCCCTACGACACCGGCCTGTACAACCGGACCAAGTCCAAGGGCGCCTATCTGCGCAAGGGGTGGTCCGCCGCGCAGGCCTCGACGCTCTACGGCCACCTCTCCGACGCCGGCTACGACGGGCACGCCGGGATCCTGCTCTACTCCTACGGCGGCAAGGTCAACACGGTCGCGTCCTCGGCCACCGCGCTCGCCCAGCGGGACTCGGTCCTGAAGGCCAACTTCACGACGTACTGGCCCGACGCCGCCTCCGACGACCGGCACGTCACCTGGATGCGGAACCTCTACCGGGACCTGTACGCGGCCACCGGCGGGGTGCCCGTGCCGGACGACACCAACGACGGGTCGTACATCAACTACCCGGACACCGACCTCGCCGACCCGGCCTGGAACACCTCGGGCGTGGCCTGGCAGAGCCTCTACTTCAAGGACAACCTGCCCCGGCTCCAGGCCGTGAAGGCGGCCTGGGACCCCCACAACGTCTTCCACCACCGCCTGTCCGTCGCCCCGTAAGGGGCGCGGGGAACTGCGCGACCAGCCACGACGGCGCGGCAGTCGACGAACCCACCGGGGCATGGACGCATGGACGAGCCCCCGCCTCGCTGCGGTGAGGCGGGGGCTCGTCCCGTTCGGGGGAGGCGACGGGGCGGGGTCAGCCGAAGCTGACCGGGAACGCCACGCCGGTCAACGACTCGCTGAGCCTGCGCAGCTGCGCGCGGGCATCCTCGTCGTAGGCCTGGGCGCCCGCCCGGGACCGCGTGGAGCGGTTGAAGTAGACGCCCGAGACGTCGTCCAGCTTCGGGTCGGTGATCAGCCGCAGGGTGTTGCGCATGCCGTCCGCGACCGTGCTCTGCGGGGTGAACAGGTTCACCACCATCTTGGTCGGCATGTACGACGCGGGGTGCAGCGCGTTGGCCGTGACCCCGGTGCCCGCCAGCCGGTCGGCCAGGTCGAAGGTGAGCGAGATCTGGGCGAGCTTGGCCTGGCAGTAGGCCTGCACCCCGTCCCAGTTGCGCTCCAGCATCACGTCCCGGAAGTTGATCGGCGCCTGGCCCGCGGAGCTGACGTTGATGATGCGGGCCGGGGCCGAGGCCACCAGCAGCGGGGCCAGCCGGCAGCTGAGGATGTAGGCGGCCAGGTAGTCCACCTGGAAGGTGAGCTCCAGGCCGTCCTGGCTCTCCTGGCGGGCCAGCTCGACGCCGATGCCCGCGTTGTTCACCAGTACGTCCAGCCGGTCGTACGTGGTGAGGATCCGCTCGGCCAGCTTGCCGATGTCCTCCAGGGAGGAGAAGTCGGCGAGTTCGTAGCTGAGCCGGCCGGTGGCGCCGGCCGCGCGCAGCTCGGCCAGCAGGTCCGCGCCCTTGGCCGCGCTGCGGCCGTGCAGGATCAGCGACGCGCCCTGCGCGGCGAGTTCACGGGCGACCGCGCGGCCGAGACCGTCGGTCGCGCCGGTGATGAGAATGGTCTGCTCGGGAACGGCCTTCATGTGGGGAACTCTCCTGTCAGGCGTACGTTGCCAGTTCTTCGGTGGACTGGTCGGTGTATCCCTGGCTGACCTCCACCACGACGCCGTCCGGGTCGGAGACCCAGACCGTCTTCCAGCCGGGGATGAACTCGTCGAACGTCAGCGGCCCGAGCGTCGGCTCCAGCTCGCCCCGGCCGGCGGCGAGGAACGCGTCCACGTCGTCGACCTGGAAGGCGAGGTGCCGGGCCGTGCCGGGGCTGTCCGGGCCGTCCTTCGCGGCGGCCACCAGCGGCTCCGCGTCGGTCGCGAACAGCTCCAGGCAGGCCGGGCCGTTGCGCAGGAAGACCACGCGGGCGCCGTCGGCCTCCACGACCCGGGCCCGGCGGAAGCCGAAGTGCCGGGTGTAGAACTCCTCGGTGACCTTCTGGTCACGGCAGTTGAGGCCCACGTGCGCCCAGCGCAGGCCGTTCGGGGCGGCGGTCGGCACGGCCGTCACTTCCCGGTGACCGGGGCGAACGGCACGGTGTCGTGGACGTTCGTCATGTAGGTGATCAGGCCGCCGCGGACCCGGAAGTAGTTGCACACCACGGCCTCGACCGCGATGCCGTCCGGGGTGCGGGCGGTGATGTCGGAGACCACCGCGGCCTGCTCGCCGTCCACGACGACGAGACGGGGCACGTTGGCGAAGGACGCGTACATCTGCGGGAAGCCCTTCATCATCTCCCGGAGCGTCTCGCGTCCCTCGACGTGCCCGGCCAGCTGCTCGTCCATGGTCTGGTCGATCGCGAACAGGTCGCTCCAGGCGTCCCAGTCGCCCTCGTTGGCGAGCCGGTAGTACGTGTCGACCACTTCTCGGGTGCTCATGCGCCCGTCCTCTCCAGTGCGATCGAAAGGGGGTGCGAGGTCAGGGGAGGTCCACGCCGAGCTGGCGCATCAGGCCCGCGGTGTCGGCCTGGACCCAGCGCTCGACGACCTTGCCGTCCTCCAGGCGGTAGACCTCCAGGCTGGTCCAGGAGACGTCCCTGCCGGTCGCCTCCTGGCCCAGGAACGGCGCGATGTGCTTGCCGTGGAAGGTGATGTGCATGATCACCCGGTCGGGGGCGGCCGGGTACAGGGCGTCGAGGTGCACGCGCATGTCCAGCGCGTCGTGCGCGCCCTTGATGATCACCTTGAGCTCGTCGAGGCTCTCGACGCTCCAGGCCGGGTTGTTGTCCCTGAACGTGGGCCCGAACAGGTCGTCGAGGTCGTCGTAGCGGCGCTCGTTGACGGCGTCGCTGACCTGCCGGACCACGGTGTAGTTGAGGTCGTCGGAGGAGAGCTGGGTGCGCAGGCCGAGCAGGTCGTCCTGGGCCCAGCGCTCGGCGAACAGGCCGTTCTCGGCCCGCCAGATCTCGGTGGTGGACCACTCGACCTTGCGGCCGGTGGCCGGGAAGCCCAGGACGTCGCCGAGGTGGGTGCCGGTGAGCTTCACCCGGGTGACGAGCCGGTCCTCGCCGAGCGGCGCCGCCTCCTCCAGCTCGCCCTTGAGGTCGAGCCCCTCGTGTGCGCCGCGCACCGCGTCCAGGTAGGTGTCGATGCCGGTGATGTCGAAGCCGGGGTGGTGGTCGGTGAAGTCCGGGCTGAGCACGGCGCGGACGCCCTGGAGGTCGCCGGCGTTCAGCGCGTCGAGGAAGCGCCCGTAGAGCTTCTGGATGTCCTGCTGGTCACGGGTGGACATGGTGCATCCCCTCGGTCGGTCGGGCGGCGGTCGGAAGCGGCCGGTCGGCGCCGAGGGCGAACGCCGCCGCGCGCTCGCCGATCATGACGCTGGGTGCGTGGGTGTTGCCGGCCACGATGGACGGCATGACGGAGGCGTCGGCGACCCGGAGGCCCTCGATGCCGTGGACGCGCAGCTCGGGGTCGGTGACGGCGTCCGGGCCGCCGCCCATCCGGCAGGTGCCGGCCGGGTGCCACAGGGTGGTGGCGTTGGCGGCGACGTAGGCGCGCAGCTCGGCCGGGCTCGTGACGTCCTTGCCGGGGCCGAGCTCGTCGCCGCGGAAGGCGTCGAGGGCCCGGGTGGCGGCCAGTTCGCGGGCCAGCTCGACCCCGTACACCAGGACGTCCAGGTCGGCCGCCGAGGTGAGGTAGCCGGCGCTGATCACCGCGTTGGACTCGGGGTCGGCGTCGCGCAGCCGGACCCGGCCCCGGCTGTGCGGGAGCACGGCGATCGGGGCGAAGGTGAGGCCGGGGCCCTCCCACTGGTCGGCGGGTGCGCCGGCGGGCAGGAACTTGACCGGCCCGAAGGTGAACTGGAGGTCGGGCGGGCCGTCCGGGTCGGCGGCCGGGGTGTGGGTGAACAGCCCGGCCTCGGAGAGCAGGGCGCCGGACGGGTGCTCCTGGAGGGACTGGTAGCAGACCGGGGTGAAGAGGTGGTCCTGGAGTCCGGCGCCCACGCCCGGCAGGTCGCGCACGCAGTGGATGCCGTGCGCCCTGAGGTGGTCGGCGGGGCCGATGCCGGACAGCATCAGGAGCTTCGGCGACTCGAACGCGCCCGCGGACACGATGACCTCGCGGTCGGCGCGGATCCGGGCCGGGGCGTCGCCGCTCCGGACGTACTCGACGCCGGTGACCCGGGCCCCGTCGTGTCCGGCGTCGAGCAGCAGCCGGGTGGTGCGGGCGCCGGTCAGCACGGTCAGGTTGGGCCGGTCCAGGGCGGGGCGCAGATAGGCGTCGGCCGCGCTGCACCGCCCGCCCGCGTCGTCGCGGTTGGTCTGGTACAGGAAGCCGAAGCCGTCCTGGCGGGCGCCGTTGTAGTCGCCGTCGCTCGCGGCGTCGTGGCCGAGCTCACCGGCCGCCGCGACGAAGGCGGAGGCCAGCGGGGACGGGCGGTCCAGCTGCCGTACCCGGACCGGTCCTTTGGCCCCGCGCAGCGCGGAGCCGCCGCCGGAGTAGCTCTCGGCGGCCCGGAAGAACGGCAGGACCTCGTCGTAGGACCAGCCGGTCGCGCCCTCGGTGACCCAGCGGTCGTAGTCGTGGCGGCTGCCGCGCACCCACATCAGGGCGTTGACGGAGCTGCACCCGCCGAGGACCTTGCCGCGGGCGACCGGGATGCGGCGGCCGTCCATGCCGGCCTCGGGTTCGGTCTCGTAGCCCCAGTCGATCTCGCCGCGCCAGTCGGCGGTGAGCAGGGAGAGGACCGAGGCGGCGTCGGCGTGGTGGATCTCGGGACGTTCGTCCGGGCCGCCGGCCTCCAGCAGGATCACGGTCACGGACGGGTCCGCGCTGAGCCGGGCGGCGACGGCGCAGCCGGCGGAACCCGCGCCGACCACCACGTAGTCGGCGCCCTGGGGCACCGGGGGAGTCGGATTCGACGGCATGACAGCCTCCAAACGGTGACGGGGTCAGAGGGCGGCCGGCTCGCCGACCTGGTAGTCGACGATCACCGGGGCGGCACCGGGCGCGGGGCGTTCGAGCTGCCACTGCTGGTTGATCCGGAACGAGGACACGGTGCCGTCGGCGGTGGACTTCGCCGTCCAGACGACGGTCAGGTCGATGCCGATCCGGGCTCCGGTCTCCTGGTGGACGAGCTTCTCCACGGTGTGGTCCTGCTCGCTGTAGGCCTCACCGACGGCCGCGTACCAGTCGAGGAAGTCCGCGTGGCTGTGCAGGGTGCGCTCCGGGAAGGCCATCTCCAGGCCCTCGTCGGCGACGTAGGGCAGCAGCTCCGCGACCGGGGCGTGCACGTTGAGCAGGCCGAACCAGCGCTGCACGAACTCCTCGATCTCCCGGTCGGAGCCGGTCTGTTCGGTGGACATGGATGTCTCCGCTCATCGGGGTCCCGCCCCCGGGAAACCGGGAGCGATACGCGTCCGATGACCCCATATCCCCGCCGTCCCGTGGGCCCCGCGCCGGGACTGCGGGCGCACTGTGCGAAGTCGCAGCTCCGGCTCGGGCAACTCACCCGCCGGGGCGGCCGTACCGTCCGGTAGCGACCGCCCCGGCAGGCGTTGGCCACAACATGCCGTAGTGCATTCGGCCACTTGGGCATGTGCCGTGAGCACGGGCGACGGTGATGGTCCGGACGAAGTGCCCCGCCGTAGACAGGAATCCGCCACTTGGCACCGTCCCGCCGAAACCGGGAGGAATCCCATGAGCAGGCGCATCCTCGTCGTCCTGTCCGAACACGGCTACTGGGGCGAGGAGTTGATCGGCCCCCTGGAGACCTTCGACCAGGCCGGCTACCACGTCACCTTCGCCACCCCCACCGGCAAGCGGCCCAACGCGCTGCCGCCGAGCATGGACCCCGAGTACGTCGACCCGCCGCTCGGCCGGTCCGTCACCACGCCCGAGATGGCGGCCAAGGTGCGCGCCGTCGAGGAGTCGGACCGGCTCGACAACCCCCTCGACCTCGCGTCCTGGCTGCCCGACCGGCCCTACCGCTCCCGGCCGTACTTCCTGCGCGACTGGGAGGCCTACCACGGCCGCCTGGAGCAGATCCGCCGGCAGATCGCCGACCGCTACGACGCACTGCTGATCGTCGGCGGCAGCGGACCCATCGTCGACCTCGCCAACAACTGGCGGGTGCACGACCTGATCCTCGCCTTCCGCGAGCTGGACCGGCCCATCGCCGCCGAGTGCTACGGCGTCGCCTGCCTCGCCTTCGCCCGCGACCAGGAGACCCGGACGTCCATCATCCGAGGCAAGCACGTCACCGGGCACTGCATCGAGTACGACTACAAGGACGGCACCGGGTTCCTCGGCACCGACTTCGTGATGGGTCCGCCGCCGTACCCGCTGGAGTACATCCTGCGCGACGCCACCGCGCCCGGCGGCGCCTACCACGGCAACTTCGGCAAGGAGACCTCGGTCATCGTCGACTACCCGTTCATCACGGGCCGTTCGACCCCCGACTCCTACCTGACCGGCCAGAAGACCGTCGAGGTCCTCGAACAGGGCCTGCGCCAGTGGGGGTTCAGGACCTCCTGACGTCCTGACATCCCGTCCCGCGAGAGGTGACCAGCATGGACAGCAGGCCCGCGCGCGTCGCGCTCCTGGAGCAACTGGAGGCCGAAGGCGTCCGGTACATGTTCGGCAACCCCGGCACGGTCGAGCAGGGGTTCCTCGACGAACTGCGCTCCTTCCCCTCGATCCAGTACATCCTGGCCCTGCAGGAGGCCACGGCCGTCGGCATGGCGGACGGCCACGCCCGTGCCACCCGCACCCCCGCGGTCCTGCAACTGCACTCCGGGGTCGGCCTTGGCAACGGCATCGGCATGCTCTACCAGGCCATGCGCGGCCACGCCCCGATCGTCACCCTGGTCGGCGAGGCCGGGCTGCGGTACGCGGGACTGGACGCCCAGATGGCCGCCGACCTGGTCGGCATGGCGGAGCCGGTCACCAAGTGGGCGACCCGGGTGCTCGACCCCGACTCCACGCTGCGGGTGCTGCGCCGCGCCCTCAAGGTGGCCGGAACCCCGCCGTACGGGCCGGTCCTGGTGGTGCTGCCCGCCGACGTGATGGACGCCGGCACCCGGGAGCCCGTCGTCCCGGTCAGCTACCCGGACACCCGCAGCCTGCCCGCCCCGGACACCGTCGCCCGGGCCGCCGCCCTGCTCGCCGGGGCCCGGCGCCCGCTGATCGTGGCCGGCGACGGCGTGCACTTCGCGGGCGCCCAGACCGAACTGGCCCGCCTCGCCGAGGTGTGGGGCGCCGACGTGTACGGCGCCGACTGGGCCGAGGTCAACCTCTCCGCGCAACACCCGTCCTACGCGGGCCAGTTGGGGCACATGTTCGGCGAGCAGAGCCGGCGGATCACCGGCGCGGCCGACGGCGTCCTGATCGTCGGCACCTATGCGCTGCCCGAGGTGTTCCCGGCCCTGTACGACGTCTTCGCCGAGGGCACCCCGGTGGTCCACGTGGACCTCGACACCGACGCCATCGCGAAGAACTTCCCGGTCGACCTCGGCATCGTGGCCGACCCGAAGGCCACCCTCGGGCTGCTCGCCGACGCGCTGCACGGGGAGCTGGGCGACGGGCGGCGGGCCGAGGCGGCCGAGCGGCTGCGGGTGCGGGCCGCCGAGCGGGCCGACGCCCTGGCCGGCGCCCGGGAGAAGGACCTGGCCGACGGCGAGGCGCAGTCCGTGCCCACCGCCGCCTTCGCCAGGGAACTGGCGCGCCAACTCCCTCCGGACGCCCTGCTGTTCGACGAGGCGCTGACCGCGTCCCCGGTGCTCTTCCGCCACCTGCCGCCCACCGAGCCCGGCCGGTGGATGCAGACCCGGGGCGGCTCCCTCGGCGTCGGCCTGCCCGGCGCGCTCGGCGCCCAGCTCGCCCACCCCGACCGCACGGTGGTCGGCTTCACCGGCGACGGCGGCTCCATGTACACCTTCCAGGCCCTGTGGACGGCCGCCCGGTACGGCCTGCCCACCAAGTTCGTGATCTGCAACAACGGCAGCTACCGGCTGCTGGAGGACAACATCGAGGAGTACTGGCGGGAGACCGGCATACCGGCCCACGAACAGCCCGGCATGTTCGACCTCTCCCACCCGCCCATCGACTTCGTCGGCCTCGCCCGCTCCCTCGGCGTGGCCGCCGTACGGGTGGAGAAGCCCGGCCAGGCCGAGGGTGCCGTGGCACAGGCCCTCGCCCACCACGGGCCGTTCCTCGTCGACCTGGTGACGGCCAAGGGAAAGGGGTGACCCCCGTGCGACTGAACGGACACAAGATCGCCGTCCTGATGGAGAGCGACTTCTACGAGCCCGAGATCCTCTACTACCGCTACCGCTTCCCCGAGGAGGGCGCCGAGGTCCACTTCCTGACCCGGCTCTGGGGCAACGAGGCCATGACCTTCCAGGGGCACGAGCACCGCATGCCCTTCGAGGTCACCGAGTCCTTCGAGGACGTCGACGAGTTCGCGCTCAAGGAGTACTCGGCGGTGATCGTCCCCTCCGGGATGGTCTCCGACCGCCTCCGCTACACCGACGACCCCGACCGGCTGCCGCCCGCCTCGCAGTTCCTGCGCCGCGCGTTCGCCGACCCGGCGATCGTCAAGGGCATCATCTGCCACGGCATGTGGCTCGCCGCGCCCATCCCGAACCTGATGCGCGGCCGGCGCGCGGTGGTGCACAACAACCTGCTCGGCGACCTGCGGAACATGGGCGGCGAGTACGTCGACGAGGACGTCGTGATCCACGACGACCTGGTCACCGGCCGCACCGGCAACCACTGCCACGTCTTCGCCCGCACCATCATCGACCTGCTCGCCGACCGTCAGCCCGCCGAGTCCGCCCCGGCCGCCCAGGCAGCCGAGGCCGGGCAGGGCTGACGGAAGGCGAACGGGGAGAGGAGCGATCATCATGACACCGGTGACCGGGCGCATCCCCGTCCTCGACGTCCGCCCCCGGGTGCGGGACGGGGAACTGCCCGCCAAGGCCGTGACCGGAGAGCACCTCGACATCACGGCCACCGTCTTCCGCGAGGGCCACGGCGTGATCGCCGCGGACGTGGTCCTGCGCGGTCCCGAGGGCGCCCCCGCCCGGCGGGTGCCGATGACCCTCGTCGACGAGGACGCCGACCGCTGGAGCGCCACCGTGGTCCCCGACGCCGAGGGCCTGTGGACTTTCCGGGTGGAGGCCTGGGCCGATCCGCTGGCCACCTGGCGCCGGGACGCCGCGCTGAAGGTCGAGGCCGGTGTCGACACCGAACTCACCCTGCGCGAGGGCGTGCTGCTGCACGAGAGGGCGGCACACGGCGACAACGACATCACCGACTGGGGCCGGCGCGAGGAGGCCAGGGCCGCGGTCGCCGCGCTCCGCGACACCCTGGGTCCGGCCTCGGCCCGGCTGGCGGCCGTCACCAACCCCCGGGTGACGGCCGCCCTGGGCCGCTACGCGGTGCGTGAACTGGTCACCGCCTCCCGGCCGCTGCCGCTCCGCGTGGAGCGGCGGCGGGCCCTGGTGGGCTCCTGGTACGAGCTGTTCCCGCGCTCGGAGGGCGCGGTCGTGACGGCGGACGGGCGGACGGTGAGCGGCACCCTGCGGACCGCCGCCGAACGGCTGCCCGCCGTCGCGGCGATGGGCTTCGACGTGGTGTACCTGCCACCCGTCCACCCCATCGGCGCCACCCACCGCAAAGGGCCCGACAACGTTCTCGTCGCGGGCCCGGACGACGTCGGCTCGCCCTGGGCCATCGGCTCCTGGCAGGGCGGCCACGACGCCGTCCACCCCGACCTCGGCACCCTGGACGACTTCCGGTACTTCGTCACCACCGCCCGGGGCCTCGGCCTGGAGGTGGCGATCGACTTCGCCCTCCAGTGCTCCCCGGACCACCCCTGGGTGACCGGGCACCCCGAGTGGTTCCACCACCGGGTGGACGGCTCGGTCGCCTACGCCGAGAACCCGCCCAAGACCTACGAGGACATCCACCCCCTCGACTTCGACACCGACTTCGAGGGCCTGTACGCGGAGGCACTGCGCGTCCTGCGGCACTGGACGGCACAGGGCGTGCGGATCTTCCGCGTCGACAACCCGCACACCAAGCCGGTCCACTTCTGGGAGCGGCTGATCGCCGAGGTCGACGCGACCGACCCGGACGTGCTGTTCCTGGCCGAGGCGTTCACCCGGCGGGCCATGGTGTACGCCCTGGCCCAGGCCGGCTTCCAGCAGTCGTACACCTACTTCACCTGGAAGAACACCAAGCGGGAGCTGACCGAGTACCTGCCCGAACTCACCCGGGACAGCGCCGACTTCCTGCGGCCCAACCTGTTCGTGAACACCCCGGACATCCTGTCCGCCTACCTCCAGCACGGCGGCCGGCCCGCCTTCGAGGTCCGGGCCGTCCTGGCGGCCACCGCCGCGCCCAGCTGGGGCGTGTACGCCGGGTACGAGCTGTGCGAGAACACCCCGCTCACCGAGGGCACCGAGGACTACCTCGCCTCGGAGAAGTACCAGTTGCGGCCCCGGGACTGGGCCCGCGCCGAGGCCGAGGGGCGCACCCTCGCCCCGCTGATCACCCTGCTCAACCGGCTCCGCCGGACCCGTCCGGCCCTCCAGGAACTGCGCAACCTGCGGCTCCAGCACACCGACAACGACCAGATCCTCGCCTACTCGAAGCACGTGCGGCTGCCCGAGGGCGGCACCGACGTGGTCCTGGTCGTCGTCAACCTGGATCCGCACCGGGCCCAGGAGGCCACCGTGACCTGCGACCTGGCGGCCCTCGGCCTGCCCGTCGACGGCACGCTCAAGCTCCGCGACGAACTCACCGGAGCCGCCTACGCCTGGGGCGAGTCCACCTACGTGCGTCTCGACCCGGCCCACCAGGTCGCGCACGTACTGACGACCGAGGAGGCGTCATGAGGACGGAGATCCTGCAGCCGCTGCTGCCCGCGCTCGGGCCGTGGATGGCGGGCCGCCGCTGGTTCGACAGCCGCTACGCCGGCGCCCCGCTGACCGCCGAGGCGGCCTCGGTGGTCGGCGACGAACCCCCGCTGCTGCTGCACGCCGTGGTCTCGGCCGACGGCGCCGCCGGCCCGCTGCGGGTCCAGCTCCTGCTGGGCCTGCGTCCGGAGCTGCCGGACCGGCTGGCCCCCGCCGCGGTCGCCACCGTGCCGGCCGGCCCCTGGCGGGGCTGGCGGGTCTACGACGCGCTCGCCGACGGCACCCTGCTCGCGCTGCTGCTGCGCACCCTGGCGGGCGGCGGCGCCGAGCACGGGCCGCGCCTGGAGCGCAGCTCCCGCTACCCGCTGCCCGTCGGCCTGGTGCCCCGGCCGCTCCAGGTGGAGCAGAGCAACACCTCCGTGGCCTACGGCGACCGGGTGCTGCTGAAGATCTTCCGCCGCCCGGAACCGGGCCCGCACACCGAGGTCGAGGCGCTGCGGGCGCTCACCGGCCAGGACTGCACCCGCACGCCCCACCTCTACGGCGCGGTGCACAGCGACGCCCCCGGCGCGGAGGGCCTGGTGCTCGGCCTCGTCGAGGAGTTCCTGCCGGACGCCAGGGACGGCTGGGCGGAGGCGGTACGGCAGGCCACCGGCTCCGTGGCCGGCACCGGCCGCGGCGGCCCGGCCGGGGGCGGCTTCACCGCCGACGCGGCTGCCCTCGGCCGGGCCGTCGCCGACGTGCACGGCGCGCTCGGCGAGGCGTTCGGACGGACCCGGCTCACCGTGGAGGACGTGGCCGAGGAGACGGCCCGGATGACCATGCGCCTCAAGGAGGCCGCCGAGGAGGTCCCGGCCCTCGCCCGGTACACCGGACGGCTCGCCGCCCTCTTCGACGACTGCGCCCGGGTCGCCGGGCGCGGCTGCCCGCTCTACGTCCAGCGCACCCACGGCGACCTGCACCTCGGGCAGGCGCTCCAGGCCCACGACGGCTGGCGGATCGTGGACTTCGAGGGCGAGCCGGCCCAGCCGGCCGCCGAACGGGCCCGCCCGCAGCCGGTGCTGAAGGACGTCGCCGGCATGCTGCGCTCCTTCGACTACGCGGCCCGCACCGGCCTCGCCGCCGTCGAGGACGCCGACCCGGCGGAGTCCGCACCGGCGGCCCGGCTGCGACGGCGCCGGCGGGCCGCCGCGTGGGCGGTGCGCAACCGGCGCGCGTTCGTCGCCGGGTACGCCGCCGCCGGGCACGAGGACCCGGACTGCCACCCCGTGCTCCTCCGCGCCTTCGAGGCGGACAAGGCCGTCTACGAGGCCGTGTACGAGTCCCGACTCCGCCCCGACCGACTGCCGGTCCCGCTCGCCGCGGTGCACCGCCTGGCCGCCGCTCCACACTGACGGCCGCCCCGCCCCGGACAGTCCCGCCCCGGCACCGCCCCGGAGACACGGGTCCCGGCGCCCGGCGCCCGATCTGAGGCCCGCCGGGGGGCCTGCCTCGGCGTGCGGTCCGCAACGTGCCCGGGAGCCCGACCGGGCGTGCGGTCCGGCACCGGGCCGGGGCCGGACCGGGGCCGGGTCGGGGCCGGGTCGGGGCGTCCGGGCGGGTGTGGGGCTCGGCCCCGGGTGGCCGGTCCCGGGTCGGTCCGGGGTCGGTCCGGGGTCCGCGTGGCGGCCGGGCCGGGGTCGGTCCGGGCGGGTGGCCCGGCGTCGCAGGGGGCTCGGTGCGGCGTCGAAACCGGCGTCGAATCCGGCGGTGAAAGGGGCGGAACCGGTGCCGGGAAATCGGTGTCCGACGGTCTTTCAATTCTCTTTGCCGTGACGGTATTTCACGGCGGTTCCGGAAGGGGAATTCAGGTGGTGCGCGGGTCAGGAACGGCCCTGCTCGGTGAAGGACGCGCTCGGGTCGCGGTTCGGGGCCAGGCCGGCCGACGACAGCGCCCGGTCGTACGCCTGGAGGGCCGCCGTGCTGTTGCCCTGGCGGCGCCACAGGTCGCCCACGTAACGCCAGTTGAGCGCGGTCTGGTGGGACGGCGGGAACTGGCGCAGCTGCCGGGTCGCGGCCTGGAGGCACTGGGCCGCCTGCTCGTAGTCGCCGCGCAGCAGATGGATCTCGGCGAGCGTGGCGCGCGCGCCGACCGCCTGGATGCGGGACTCCGGGCCGGTGAGGCCGAGGGCCCGCTCCGCGTGGGCCGCGGCCTCGTCCCAGTTGCCGAGCATCGCGTCCGCGTCGGCCAGGCCGATCTCGCACTGGGCCAGCTCCGGGGCGTTGCCGACCTCCGCCAGCAACTGCTGCGCGTCCTCCAGGAGTTGCTTGGCGCGTGCCGGTTCGGGCTGGTCGACCTGGAGGAGCAGCGAGCCGCAGTTCATCTTGAGCATGGCGACATGGCGGATGTTGTCGTCCTCGGACATCAGCGCCAGCGCCCGCTCCACCAGGGCCAGTGCCTCGTTCAGCTGGCCGCGGGAGCGGGCCACGAGCCCCGCGTTCCAGAAGACGGCACCCCGCGCGGCCCGTGCCCCCTGCTTCTCGGCGGCGTCCAGGAGCCGGACGCCGAGCAGCTGGGCCCGGGTGAGGTCGCCGCGCATGTGGAACGAGGCCATGAGCGTGGCGCCGAGCTGGACGTGGTCGACCGTGACGTCCAGGCCGAGGGCGTCGAGCCGGGACATGGCACGCTCGCCGATCTCGATGCTCGTGGTGATGTCGCCGGCGTTGCGGTAGCAGCGGCACAGGGCGACCGACACCGTGCACCAGTCGGCGGAACCGGGCGGCAGCTCGGGGTCGCGCTGGAGGTCCTCCAGGATCGTGATGGCGGCCTCGATCCGGTCCAGCTTCTCCAGGGCGGAGGCCTGCGCGATACGGGCGCGCCGGGTCATCGACGGGTCCAGCAGGGACGGCTTGGCCAGGAGGTCGCTCAGCGTCTGGAGCGCCTCGCCGTTGCTGCCGTTGCGCAGGGCCATCTCGCCGAACGCGAGCCGCAGCCGGGTCTCCTCCAGCTCGTGGTCGTCGCGTCCGCTGCGCAGGTACTCCACGGAGCAGCCCAGGCGCTCGGCGAGCGCGGCGAGCACCGAGTCCGACGGCGCGCCGCGCTTCCCCGACTCGATCAGGGAGATGTAGCTCGCCGAAATCTCCCCGGACGCGAGGTCCTGCTGCTTGAGTCCACGTTTGCCGCGCAACACCCTGATGCGCTCGCCCAGTCCTGCGGCCGTCGCGTTGCCGAGTGGATCCATGCCAACTCCTCGGTGCAGTACTTGACTGTCGGGATGACAGATCGATGTTACCAGTAAGTTGATATTTACCCAATGGGCTTCCGGTGATCTTTTAGTGGCTCTCCACCGCATTTTGCAGCGCGGTTCTCTGATCGCATTCGCGATTTCCTTATCCGGTGCGCGGTATTCCGTTTGATTATGAATAATTTTGCAAGAAACTGCTTGACTGCTTTAGTCATTCAATGTTGACTGTAATTGTCAAGGCGCATCCTTCTATTGTTCAGGGGAGGGGATTTTCGTGAGCAATAAAATAATCGCGCTCTTCGCAATCGTCGTACTCATCAGTGGTCTCGTGGCGGGCGGCCTGTGGCTGAACGACTCCGGGCCGGGCGTCCGTCCGCAGCACGAGGGCATGGCCGCATCCAGCGGTGGGAGTGGTGGTTGCTGCTGACCCACACGCGCTTCGTACGGGACCGGGTCCGGTCCGGCGGTCGCCCTACGGCCGCCGGACCGGACCCGGTCCTTCACCGTGCGGGAAGTGGCAGGAGACGGAGTGGCCGCCGGCCGGCCCGGCCGCCCGCCCGCGCGGTGTCTCCTCCGCGCACCGCCGCCGCTCGGCCGTGGAGAGCACGGCCTGCACGGGACAGCGGGCCCGGAAACCGCACCCGGAGGCGGCGCGCGGACCCGGCCCGGGATCGGCGGGCAGCACGATCCGGCGCCGGGAGCGCTCGGCGACCGGATCCGGCAGCGGGACGGCCGACAGCAGCGCCCGGGTGTAGGGATGGCGAGGCCGGCCGAACACCTCGGCCACGCCGCCCGTCTCCACCGTGCGGCCCGCGTACATGACCGACACCCGGTCGGCGAGCTGCCGGACCACCGCGAGGTCGTGCGAGACCAGCAGGTACGCCGGGCCCGGGTCCCGCTTCAGCCGCAGCAGCAGGTCCAGGATCCCGGCCTGCACCGACACGTCCAGCGCGGACACCGGTTCGTCCAGCAGCAGCAGCGCGGGCCCGACCGCCAGGGCCCGCGCGATGGCGACGCGCTGCCGCTGCCCCCCGGAGAACTGGTGCGGGTAGCCGTCCGCGTCCGCCGGGCGCAGCCCCACCTGGGACAGCAGCCGCGGCACCCGCGCCGCGACCACGGCCGCCGGCACCCGCGCGGCCTGCAACGGCTCCGCGACGATGTCACCCAGCGGCATCCGCGGATCGAGGCTCGACATCGGATCCTGCGGCACCAGCTGCACCGCCGTCCGCAGCTCGCGCGCCGCCTGCCGGGAGAGCAGCGCGGTGTCCCGCCCGAGCACCTCCACCCGCCCGGCCTGCGGGGCCGCCAGCGCGGCGATCTCCCGCAGCGTCGTACTCTTCCCGGCCCCGGACTCCCCGACCAGCGCCAGCGTCTCCCCGCGCCGCACCTCCAGGTCGACCCACTCGACGGCCCGCACGGCGGGGACCCGGCGGTGCCGGAACCCCGGCGCCCGGTACGACCGGCCGAGCCCGGAGACCGACAGCACGATGTCGGCGGCGGTGCCCGTCGCCGGTGCGCCGGCATCCGCCGGTGTGCCGCCGGCCGGCGGCCACGGTCCGGGCGGGGTGGTGGCCAGGGGGTGTCCGGCACGGTCCGTGCCGGACGGCGGCGGCGCGGTTGCCGGGGCCGCGGACGCCCCGACGGACGTGTTCCCCGTGGTCTGCGAGGGCGACTCGGCGGGGCGGCCGTGGCGCCCCCGGGTGCCCAGGGTCCGGTGCCACGCTCCGGGCGGGACGGCCGGGACGCGCTCCGCGGCGGCCGTGCCCGCATGGCCGTCCGGTACGGCTGCCGGGCGCGCGGGCGGCCCGCCGGGCGTGACGCCCCGCTCCGATGGGTCCGTCGGCGGTGGCCCGAACAGCTCCGCCGCGCTCCGGTGCCGGACCTCCGGGATCCGCCGGCAGGCCGCCGTGTGCGCGTCGGGGGCCGAGCCGTCGGCGCGGGACGGGCTGTCGACCCCCGTGAGCGGGGGCTCGGCCGCGTGGCACTCCGGTTCCGCCAGGGGGCAGCGCGGGGCGAAGGGGCAGCCCGGGCCGGCGTCGCCCGGGGCGGGGGCGGTGCCCGGGACCGGGGTGGGCGGGACCCGGGCGTCCAGGCGGGGCACGGAGCCGAGGAGGCCGAGGGTGTACGGCATCCGGGGGCGGCAGAGCACCGCCTCCGCCGGGCCCGTCTCCACCACCCGCCCCGCGTACAGGACCGCGACCCGGTCCGCGGCGCCCGCGACCACGCCGAGGTCGTGGGTGACGAGGAGCAGCGCCGCCCCCGTCTCCCGCCGGGCGGTCGCGAGCGCATCGAGGACCTGGGCCTGCACGGTCACGTCCAGTGCGCTGGTCGGCTCGTCCGCGACGAGGACCGCGGGCCGGTTCGCCACCGCCATCGCGATCATGGCCCGCTGGAGCATTCCGCCGGAGAGCTGGTGGGGGAGGGCGCGGGCGGCCCGGGACGGCTGCGGCACCCCCACGAAGTCCAGGAGTTCCACGGCCCGCCGCAGCGCCGTCTCGCGGCGTGGGCGCGGGCGTTCGTGGATGCGCAGGGCCTCCGCGAGCTGGTCGCCGACCCGCAGTACGGGGGTGAAGGCGTGCAGCGGGTCCTGGAAGACCATCGCGATCCGGCTCCCCCGGACCCGGGCCAGCTCCCGCTCCGGCCGGCCCAGCAGCTCCTCGCCCAGCAGCCGTACCGAACCGCCCACCCGGGCGTCGGGCGGGGCCAGGCCGAGCAGGGACAGCGCGGTGAGCGACTTGCCCGCGCCGGACTCGCCGACCAGGCCCAGGACTTCGCCGGGGCGCAGCGCGAGGTCCACGCCGCGCACCACGGGGACGGGCGCCCGGCGCCGTCCGCCGCCGAAGGCGACCGTCAGGCCGCGCACCTCCAGGACCGGGGCCCCCGGTCCGTGCGCCGCCGGGCCCGCGCCCGTCACGCGAGCCCCGACACGGCACCGCGGGGCGGCCCGGCGGGCCGTACCGTCGTGGGGTCCAGGGCGTCGCGCAGGGCGTTGCCGAGGAGGCCGACGGCGAGCACGAACGCGACGAGCAGGCCCGCCGGGAAGAAGAACATCCACGGATACACCAGGGCCACGTCGGACGCGTCCGCGATCAGCGTGCCCAGGGAGACGTCGGGCGGCTGGACGCCGAAGCCGAAGTAGGACAGCCCGGCCTCGCTGACCACCGCCCCGGCCACCGTGACGGTCGCGTCGGTGACCAGGAAGGAGGCCAGGTGCGGCAGCACGTGCCGCCAGATGATCCGCACCGGCCCGACCCCCGTCAGCCGCGCCACCACCACGAACTGCCGCTCCTTCAGCGAGCGCGTCATGCCGCGCACCGCCCGCGCGGTGACCATCCAGCCCAGCAGGGCGAGCAGCCCGGCCAGCGCGAGCCAGCCCCAGCGCCGAAGGCGCGGCGCGAGCACCACGAGGACCAGGAAGCCGGGGAGCACGAGCAGCAGGTCCGCCACGAGCATCAGCAACCGGTCGGTCCAGCCGCCGAAGTAGCCCGCGCAGGTGCCCACCGCCGCCGCCAGCCCGGTGGCGACCGCGGCCACCAGCGCGCCGATCAGCAGCGACTTGCGCAGCCCGTGCGCGACCTGGGCGAACACGTCCTGCCCGATCCGGTTCGTGCCCATCCAGTGCCGGGCGTCCGGCGGCTGCCGCAGCGCGGTGTAGTCGACGTCCGTGAAGGACCACCGGCACACGGACGGCCCCAGGGCCGCGAGCGCCACCAGGGCCAGCAGCAGCGCGAGCCCGCACAGCGCCCCCGGGTGCCGGGCCAGCCGCCCGAGCACGGCCCGCCCCCGCCGGCCGCGCACGGCCCGCCCCCGCCGGCTGTGCAGGACCCGCCCCCGCCGCCCGAGCAGGACCCGCTCCCGCCGCCCGGTTCTCACGGCTCCCGCACCCGGGGATCGAGCAGCGCGTGCAGGACGTCCGCGACCAGCCCCGCCAGCAGGACGACGGCCGCGGCGAAGCCGTCGACCGCCACGACCGAGTTCACGTCCCCCTTCTCCACCGAGTCGATCAGCCAGCTGCCCATGCCGGGCCAGCCGAAGACCCGCTCGGTGAACACCGCCCCGGTGACCAGGGTGAGGACGCCGAAGGAGAAGAAGACCGTCATCGGCACCAGCGAGATCCGCAACCCGTGCCGCAGCAGCGCGCGTCCCGGGGTGAGCCCCTTGGCACGGGCGGTGCGCAGGTAGTCCGCGCCGAGCACGTCCAGGGTGGCGGCCCGCTGGTAGCGGCTGTACAGGGCGATTGCCGCGAGCGCCACGCAGAGCGCCGGGAGCACCAGGTGGGCCGCCGTGTCCCGCAGGTGGACGGTCCAGTCGCCCTGCAACCCGGGGGTGTGCTCCCCGGTGTACTTGACGACGGTGCGGCCCGCGGCCCGGTTGGCCGCGAGCGCCCCGGTCTTCAGCAGCAGCGCCAGCACGAAGGTGGGGACGCACAGCACCGCGAAGGAGAACCCGGCCAGCGCCCGGTCGCCGAGCCCGCCGCGCCGGACCGCCGCCCACAGCCCGGCCAGCGTGCCGACGGCCGTACCGGCCACCGTGCCCACCAGCAGCAGCCGTACCGACACGCCGATCCGGCGGCCGAACTCGGCGCTCACCGAGTCGCCGTCGATGGTGCGGCCCAGGTCGCCGTGGGCGGCGCGGTCCGCCCAGTGCGCGAAGCGCTCCGGCAGCGGGGCGCGGTCGTCCATGCCGAGCCGGGACAGCTCGCGGTCGACGACCCGGGCCGGCGGCGGGGGCCTGCGGTCCTCGAAGTACGCGCGGGGATCGAGCGCCGTCGAGGCGAGGGCGTAGGAGATAACCAGGGAGACGAGGAACAGGACGACACAGCGGGCCAGGCGCCTGGCGACCAGGAAGAACATGGCACTCCTGACGGAGGGGAGTCTGCCTTCTCTTCATGTGCGGGAAACACCGTGATGTTAAGCTCCGACGCCGCAATTCCCAGGGCATTGAGGGTAGTTGGCGGTCCCGTGACGCCGGAGAGGCTGACAGGTGGAGCGATTACGGGGATGGCCCGCATGGGTGGCCGTCTGGGCGCTCATCGTCCTCACGGCGACCGGATGCACCGCGTCCGGCGGGCACGACGGTTCCCGGCACCAGGCGCTGCCGACCTACGGCACCTACGACATCAACGCCCTGCCGTCCGGGGACCTCCGCTCCGGCGGGACCCTGACCGTGCCGATCACACAGATGATCACGCAGTTCAACTTCAACCACGTCGACGGCGCCCTGGACGACGTGTGGACCGTCGACACGATGACGGAGCCGCGGCTCTTCACCCGCGACGCGGAGGGCGTCCCCCGGATCGTCACGGACTACCTGACCTCGGCCACCGTCTCCACCGCCGGTTTGCGGCAGGTCGTCACCTACCGGCTCAACCCGAAGGCCCGCTGGTCCGACGGCACGGCCCTGAGCTGGCGGGACTTCGCCGCCCAGTGGCACGCGGTCGGCGGCGGCGACGACCGGTACCTGGTCGCCGACCCGAGCGGCTACGACCGGATCGCCGACGTCCGCCGGGGCGCCGACGCGCACGAGGTCGAGGTCACCTTCAAGCAGCCGTACGCCGACTGGCGCAGGCTCTTCACGCCGCTCTTCCCGGCCGTCGCCTACGACAGCCCGCAGCGCTTCGACTCCGACTGGCAGGGGCGGCTCCCGGTCACCGCGGGCCCCTTCCGGCTCGCCTCCGTCGACCGCACCGCACAGACCCTCACCCTCGTCCCGGACTCCGGCTGGTGGGGCACCCGGCCCCGGCTCGACCGGATCGTCTTCCGCGTCCTGGACCCCGACGCCGCCCTGCAGGCCTTCCTCAACGGCGAGGTCGACGTCGTCAACGCCGCCACCAGCGAGGCCTACGCCCAGCTCGCCGAGGCGAAGGACACCGCCATCCGGGTCGGCTCCGCCTGGGACGAGGTGCACATCACGCTGAACGGCGCGAGCGGGCCGCTGGCCGACCGGGCGGTGCGCAACGCCCTCCAGCAGGCCGTGGACCGCCCGGCGCTGGCCGAGGTCGCCGCCTCGGGGCTGCCGGTGAAGGTGCCGTTGCTCGGCAACCACTTCTTCATGACCAACCAGCCCGGCTACGCCGACGACTCCGGCCCGTACGGCCGCTTCGACCTGACGGCCGCCGAGCGCGCCCTGGACCGCGCGGGCTGGCGCAGCCGGGGCGACGGGCAGCCGAGGGCCAAGGACGGCCGCAGCCTCACCCTGCGCCTGGTGCTGAGCGAGGGCACCAACCGGCTCGGCGAGGACCTCGCCCAGCTCGTCCAGCAGATGCTGGCCAGGGCCGGGGTCCGCGTCGACATCGAGAAGGTGCCCGCCACCGCCTACGGCCCGCAGTACCTCGACAAGGGCAACTTCGACCTCGCCATCTTCCGGTTCACCGGCCTGACCTACCCGAGCTCCGCCTACGCCATCTACCGGCGCCCGGCCGGCGGCCAGGTCTTCGAGAACTACGGCCGGGTCGGCTCCGCCCAGGTGGACGAACTCCTCGACAAAGCCGCCGGCACCCTCGACGAACGGGCCGCGCAGAGCCTCTACAACGAGGCGGACGCGCAGATCTGGCGGCTCGGCCACGACATCGAGCTCTACCAGCGCCCCCAGATCCTCGCCGTCCGCAAGGGCCTCGCCAACTACGGCGTCCCCGGCCTCGGCGACATCGACTTCGCGAAGGTCGGCTGGGAGAAGTGAGCGCACGGCGGCCCCGTGCGGACGTGTCCGCACGGGGCCGTCTTGGCTGTGCCGGTGGCGCTGTTCAGGCATGCGGTGTGCTCAGGGCTCTCTCGTCGGCCTGCTGGCGCACCATGTCGAAGCCGAGCGCGGCCGAGGCCAGCGTCACGTGGTGGTGCCAGCCGCGGAAGGAGCGGCCCTCGAAGTCACCGAGGCCGAACTCGTCGTGCATCCGGCCCAGCGCCTCACCGGCGAACCTGCGCAGCCGGGCCAGCAGCACGATCTCCGCGAGCCGCCGGACCGGCAGGTTGGTCAGCCAGTAGGCCCGCGGCTGCGGCCGGCCGTAGGGCCAGTCCGCGAGGAGCATCCGCGCCCGGGGCGCGGCACTCGGGCCGCCCTCCGGGGAGCGCTCGGCCCGCAGCAGCACCGGAACGGTCAGGAACTCCGAGTGCCACATGCGTTCGGTCACCGGGTCGTGCCAGGTCACCGACGTCCGCTCGGTGTGCCGGGCGGCGTGTGCGGCGAGGTCGGCCAGGGTGCCGCCGGTGCCGCCGGCCCGGCCGCGGGGCAGGAGCACCGGGGTGTGCGGCGATGCCTGGACCACATAGCCGAGACCACGGGCCTCAAGACCCCGCAGCAGGGGGTCGGGGTCCCCGTCGCCGCGCCAGTCGGCCAGCACCGGCAGGGGTTCCAGGGACCACTCGTCGAGCATCTCGTCGAGCGCCTCCAGGACGTAGCTCCACCGCGGGCGGCAGCGCTCGTGCTCCGGCAGGTGGGCCTGGCCGCGCAGCCCCTCGTCGCGGTCCCAGCGGGTCGGCAGCACCAGCCGCCAGTTCACCGGGACCCCGCCGGCGTGCCCCACCAGCGAGGTCGCCAGCGCCAGCTGGCAGTTGACGGTGCGTTCCTGGGACGTCGCGTACTGGCGGGCCACGCCGACCGAGCGGTCGCCGTTCTTGGCGAAGACGACCTCGTCGACCGACCAGGCCTCGGCCCGGAAGGCCCGGACCATCTGCCCGGCCAGCCGGCCGCGCACCGGCGCGGACGCCCACGGGCTCTGGTTCACGAACTGCTGGATCTGCTGCACCGCCCGCCGCCCCAGCACCTGTTCGGTGATCCGGCCCGGCGTCTTGCGGCCGGGGACGGCCAGCAGGCCGCGCAGGTAGACCTCCCCCCAGCGCCGCTGGTCGGCCCGGGTGAACTGGCCGAACAGCTCGCCGCAGTAGGCCGGCAGGTCGCGGGCACCGGGCGGGGCACCCGGGGTACGCACGGACGGTAACGGGAGTGCGAGGGTCGCGAGATCACTCATGGTTGCAGTCGTCACCACCCTCCAGCAGGAAGGCGTCCGTGGCGAGCAGCGCGTCGGCGACCTCCGGCAGGGCACAGCCCACGATCACGAAGTCGACGTCGAGCCCCGCCTTGGTGCGCTGGAACAGCAGCTCGTTGATGGCGGACCGGCACATCTCGCTGGTCTCGCACAGGTGGAACTCCACCCGCCCGGGCGTGGCCGCCATGACCTCGCCGAGGATCCGGCGGAACTTGCCCAGTTCGGCGGCGTCGATCACGCCGCGGCAGCTGATGTGCGCGGTGCCGCCGTCGAACTCGCTGCGCATCCGCAGCCGCATCTGCGCGGGCTCCAGCTCCACCCGCACCCGCACCGGCTCGGTGCCCTCGGGCAGCCGTACGGTGAGGTCCTTGGCGTCGAAGTTCTGGTACGGCTGCCCGTCCACCCACACCCGGGTCAGCTCGGCCGAGCCGGCCGGCAGCAGGTCGGGCGCCACCCGCAGCAGCCGCTCCGGGAGGTCGTCGGGGCGCGGCCGGAAGTGCAGGGTCACCGGGTCGTTGCCGAGCAGCAGACCGGTGTAGGTCGCCGACAGGTAGCAGAGCTCCAGCGCGTGGTAGCCGGCCATCGCGTGGCTGCCCTTGAGCCGCTCGGTGCCCAGCAGGTACGGGATGCCGTTGGCGAGGACGTTGAAGTAGACGCCGCCGTCCTCGTAGTCGAGGAAGTAGGCGTTGTAGAACGACGCCGCCTCGCGGGCCAGCCGCAGGTGCTCGGGGTCGTCGGTGGTGCCGGCCAGGATGAGGTAGGCGAGGATCGCCTGCTCCTGCTGCCACCAGGCCTTGCGGTCGTGCCAGACCATGCGGTGGATGCCGCTGTCCGGGTCGGGCTGCCGCTCCACCACGTCGTACCAGCCGCTGCGCAGGCCGTCGCTGCCGACCGAGGGCATCAGCTCGGCGATCCGCTCCGCCGTGGTGAGGTACTCGGGCTTGTCGTGCAGGGCCTTGATGCGGGTCAGGTTCCAGGTGATCTTCAGGTTGTGGCCGACCACCGCGCGGTCCTGCTGCCAGCCCCAGGTGCGGTCGGGGCTCCAGTCGGCGTGGAACCGTTCCTGCACGAACGGGGAGTTGGGCTCGTCCGGGAACCGCCTGACGATCGTGTCCGCGGTCTCCTCCAGGAGCGCGGCGAAGTCCGGACGGCCGGTCGCCAGGTAGGCGTTGATCAGGTAGGCCGGGGCGTGGTCGCCGACCGAGTTCCAGTTCTTGCGGGACCGGTTGCGGCCCAGCGAGTCGGCGCCCGGGTCGAGGGAGATCGGGTCCAGGTGCGAGAAGAACCCGCCCTCGACCGGGTCCCGGAAGTACTTCTGGAACAGGGCGACCGTGCGGTCGATGTCGTTCAGGATCTTCGGGTCGCCGGTGATCCGGAAGGTCTGGGTGGGTCCGGCGAGCGCGTAGATCTGCTCGTACATCGGGATCGCGTCGTAGTCGTCGCCGAACTCCGAGGCGAAGACGGGCCGGTGGCCGCCCGGCGTGATGTCGATGCCGTGGTACCAGTAGGTGATCCCGTCGGCCTGGTCGTCGACCCGCATGTGCTCGCGCAGGTACTCGGTGCCGGACTGCGCCGCCTCCAGGAAGCGGTCCTCGCCGGTCAGCAGGTAGGTCGTGGCCAGCCCGTACACCAGCCGGGAGATGGTGTCGGTCTCCTGGCGCACGTCCTGCCCGTGGAAGTCGGGTAAGTGGGTGCCGCTGAGGGTGAGGTGGGTGCGGAAGTTGCGCCAGTCGTAGTTCCCGTCCGGGAACTGGCCGCGCAGGTAGAAGTCGGCGATCGCGGCGGCCTGCTGCACCCACCAGTTCGGGTGCTCGAAGACGTACTGGCCGCGGCTCTCCTCCGGGAAGGTGATCTCCTTCGCGTCGAAGCGGGCGCCGCCCTCCCACTCGTAGAGGATCCCGTACGCGAACAGGAACCGGCCCTCGGCCAGCATGTCGACGGTCTGGGCCGTGGTGTCGTGGTAGGAGTCGCCGAGGTTGCGGACGATGCGGGAGACGGCGTTGTGGGTCAGGTGGACCGTGAACTCCCGCCCGTCCGGGCTGCGCAGGCCGAACATGCGCCTCGTGGGGCTGTAGTGGGTGACGTACCCCGCCAGGGTGTCGGAGGTGATGCGTCGTTGGGAGAGTGCGCTCATCGTCGCGTGCCCTTCTCGTCGGGCAGGGCCGCGAGCAGCACGATGCTGCGGCCCTGAGCGTGATAGGTGGGACCGTCGACCGGCTCCTCCGCTCCGGGCGGGAGGATCTCGTACGGGGCCGGCCGGGCCGTGTCCAGGACGCGGTGCCAGCGGTGGCCGGGCAGCTCGGGCAGCTCGAACTCGAGGCCCAGGTGGTACATGTTGAGGATCAGGTGCAGGTCCGGGTCGCCGTCGAAACCGCCGTACGTGCACGCCAGCACGTGGGCGTCGGGGTTCTCCCAGCCCGGCTGGTGCAGTCGCGTGCCGTGCCAGGTGATGTCCGGCAGGAGACGGGGGTTGAGCCGCTCGGAGAAGAACTGCGGTTCCCGGAAGGTGCGGTAGCGCTTGCGCAGCCCGATGACGTCGCGGGTGAACCCGAGGGTCTCCCGCTCCTTGTCGGCCTGGTCCCAGTCGAGCCAGGAGAGCGGCCCGTCCTGGCAGTAGCCGTTGTTGTTGCCGGCCTGGCTGTTGCGGAACTCGTCCCCGGCCAGCAGCATCGGCACGCCCCGGCTGAGCATGAGGACCGACAGCAGGTTCTTGACCTGCCGCACCCGCAGCCCCTCGACCTCCGGGTCGTCCGCGGGGCCCTCGGAGCCGCAGTTCCAGCTGTAGTTCTCGTTGGTCCCGTCGGCGTCCGCCTCACCGTTGGCGTGGTTGTGCTTGGTGTTGTAGCTGACCAGGTCGTTGAGGGTGAAGCCGTCGTGGCAGGTCACGAAGTTGATGCTGTTGGTGGGCAGTTCCTCCTGCGGCGCGAACAGGTCCGCCGAGCCGCCGAGCCGGGAGGCGACCTCGCCGGCGATGCCCGCGTCACCGCGCACGAACCGCCGTACGTCGTCCCGGAACGGGCCGTTCCACTGCGCCCAGCGCTTCCCGGGGAAGCGGCCCACCTGGTAGAGCCCGCCGCCGTCCCAGGGCTCCGCGATGATCTTCGTCTCGGCGAGGATCTGCGACAGCTCGATCGCCCACAGCGCGGGCGGCACCGCCATCTCGTAGCCCATCGGGCCGCGGGACAGCTCCGAGGCGAGGTCGAAGCGGAAGCCGTCGACGTGGTGCTCGGAGACCCAGTACTCCAGCGACTCCAGGATGAACTTGGTGACGATCGGGTGGTTGGCGTTGATCGCGTTGCCGCACCCCGTGAAGTCCATGTAGTGGGAGCGGTCCTGCGGCCACAGGTGGTAGTAGGCCTCGTTCGCCGCGCCCCGGAAGCTGATGGTCGGCCCGAACTCGTTGCCCTCGCTGGTGTGGTTGAAGACCACGTCGAGGATGACCTCGATGCCCGCCTTGTGGAACGCCTTCACCATGTCGCGGAACTCGGTGATGTGGGTGGCCAGATGGGGGCTGGAGCAGTACCCGGTGTGCGGGGCGAAGAACCCGTACGGGTCGTAGCCCCAGTAGTTGCGCAGCTCCCTCCCGTCCGGTCCGGTGCGCAGCACCTGGGTCTCGTCGAAGTCGAAGACCGGCAGCAGCTCCACCGCCGTGACGCCGAGTTCCTTCAGGTGCGGGATCTTGTCGATGACGGCCGAGAAGGTCCCCGGGTGCTCCGCGCCGGAGGTCGGCGAGGCGGTGAAGCCGCGGACGTGCATCTCGTAGACGACGGTGTCCGCCATCGGGGTGCGCAGCGGGGTGTCGCCCTCCCAGTCGTAGTCGTCCAGGTCGACGACCAGGCTGCGCATGGAGTGCTCGACGTTGTCCCCAGGGCCGATCGCTCGGGTCCGCTCCCAGCAGCTGTTGACGTTGGCGCGGGCGTAGGGGTCGACCAGCACCTTGCGGTGGTCGAAGCGGCTGCCCCCGGCGGCCGGGTCGCGCGGCCCGTCCATGCGGTACGCGTAGACCTGGCCGGCGCCGAGCCCCTGCACATGGCAGTGCCAGAAGTGGAAGCTGCGGTGCCGCTCGGGGTGCAGCCGGACCGTCCGGTAGGGCTGCGGGCTGTCGCAGTGCTCGAACAGCAGCAGGTCGACGCGGGTGGCGTGCTCGGAGAAGACCGAGAAGTTGACCCCGTCGGCGTCGACGGTGCTGCCCAGCGGCTGCGGGTGGCCCGGGGCGACCCCCGGCTGGACGAGGTCGAGGGTGTCGGGAGCCTGGTCGGCGGGCAGGGTCATGTACTCGTTCGCGGTGGTCGTGCCGGTGGTCGTCGTGGCGGTCGTCATGGCGGTCGTCGTGGTGGCGGCCGGCTGGTCCTGGGCCTCGGGCGGGGCGCTCATGCGAACACCGCCCTGGTCCCGGCCGGGGCGTCGGCCCGCAGCCCGGTGAAGAGCTCGTCCCAGGGCACGGGACCGGAGGCCGGGCCCGCCTCGCTGCGCATCTCGAACGTCACGCCGTGCGCCGTGGGCGAGTCGATCGCCCGGACGCAGGCCTCGGCGACATGCTCGCGGGCCACGTACCCGTCGCCCACGTCGCCCTGCTCCAGGTGGAGCACGCCGTGGCCGGGCTCGTCGGTCAGCCAGCCCGGCCGGATCACCGTGTAGGGCAGGCCCGAGGAGCGGACCGCGTCCTCGCCGGCCAGCCGCCAGTCCAGCATCCTGCCGTAGGCGTTCATGGGGTGGTCCCTGCGGGTGACGTGCCGCTGGCTGACCAGCACGAAGTGCCGGCCGGCCGGGGCCGCGCCCAGGACGTCGAGGACGTGCCGGACGCCGCCGTGCAGAGTCGACTCCGGACTGTCCGGGCCGGCGGCGTCGGTGCCCGGCTCCACGGCGTAGACGACCGCGGCGCACCCGTGCAGCGGGGTGCGGAGCGTGCCGGGGTCGCGCACGTCGGCCGTGAAGTACTGCGCCTGCGCGGGCATGTGCCGCCGGGCGCGCTGGGTGCTGCGGCCGATGACCCGGACGGTCTCGCCCCGGGCCAGCAACCGGCGGGTGACGAGCCGGCCGACCCGGCCGGTCCCTCCTATGACTGCGATCGGGCTGTCCATCGAGAAAACTCCCCAGGCTGTAGACGAGCCGGACGATTGGGGTGCGGGAAGGAGCAGGTGGATGCGTCAGGGCGTGCGCTTGATCCGTTCGGGTCCGGCCGGATCGCGTCAGATCCAGCGCAGGATGTCGTCGGAGCTGGTCAGATGGGTGCCGGAGGGCAGTCCGGTGACGGCGGGGACCCGCAGCCGCGGGTAGACGCTCACCCCCGAGAGCCGGGTGCCGGGGCGCAGGTCGGCCGCCTCGCCGATTGCCGAGTGGACGAGCCGGACGGGGTTGTCGCGGGAGGAGTGCACCTGCGCCATCGGCCCGACGTACGAGTCGGTGACACGGGCGTACGCCCCGACGACCGCGCCGTCGCCGATCGCCGACCGGCTGAGCCGGGCCCCTTCGTCGATGTCGACGTCGTCGCCGACGTCCGTGTACCGCAGCTTCACCCCGGGGCCGATCTCGGCGTTCCGCCCGATGCGCACGGCGGGGCCGAGCACCACGCTGCCCTCGGAGATCTTCTGGGCGAGGGTCGTGCCCTGCACGCTGTCCTTGGTGCGCAGGCTCGACTCGTGGATCCAGTACGGCGGGTCGGTGCTCACCGGCGCGCCCATGGCCCGGCTCATCCACCGGTACCGGCCGCGCAGCACGTCGCCGAGGGTGGCCAGGTAGTCCGGGATGCTGCCGAGGTCGCCGAGCCGCTCGATGCGCGCGGACGCCACCGGCAGGCTCCGCCGGACCAGCCAGGGCAGCAGGTCGCCGCCCCAGTCGAGGCGCTGCTGGGCGAGCCGGATCATCTCGGGGGTGCGGGCCGCCAGCCGCAGGCGCCCGCAGTCGACGAGGTACATGCCCGCGTTGGTGGGCAGGGTGAAGCCGTTGCCTGGCAACGATGTCTCGGGGAAGAGGCGGTGGATGCGGTCGAGGTCGGGTTTCTCCAGGAAGCCCGAGACGGTGCCGTCCGCGGACGTCTGCATCACGCCGTACTTGCCGGCGATCTCCTCGGCGGTGCGGGCGACGGAGGCGACGGTCACGACGGCGTCGGCGGCGTCGTGCGCGTCGGTCAGGCGGGGGAGCGAGAACTCGAAGACGGAGTCGACCGGCATGACCAGGGCGCGGCCGGTCAGGTCCCAGCGTTCGAGGTTGTGCAGGGTGGCGGCGCCCGAGCCCACGTTGTAGCGGTCGAGCCGGGCCCGGGAGTAGTGGATCTCGACGCCGAACCGTTCGCCGCGGCCCAGCACGAGCTTGATCTGGCTGTGGTTCTCGGCGCCCTGGGCGACCACGTGGAAGCGGCGGATGCCCTGGTCCCGGCAGTTCTCGACGAGCCACTCGACGACCGGCCGGCCGGCGAACGGGATGAGCGCCTTGCTGCGGATGTAGTCCGCGGAGGCGAGGGTGAGCGGCTTGGCGCGTTCGCCCCGGCCTCCCGCCAGGATTATCCCTAACGTCTCGTCCCCCATGACTGCGCTGCCTCCTCGGCTGACGAATCAACGCCATTCAGTCAACTGAGCCCGTCATCGAGAGTCAAGTAAAAAGTAAAGAAAATGGGCGAACGGGGGTCATGGGGGACCTTGACAGTTTCCTGAAGGACGGTTCTGAGCTGGGAAGATGTGCGAGAGCTAGGAGTTGACCCAGAGAGTCAACCCAGTCCCTCCACTTGTCATCCGCTGTGTCATGTCAGGCGCGGCAGCCGGTCACTTCAGCTCGTCGGGGCACGGCGTCCCCCGCGGCAGCTGGTACGGCGACGCCAGCCGGTACGTCCCGGCCCGCGGGGCCAGCAGCATCGTCCACTTGTCCCCCTTGGCGTCCTCCGGCGTCTCCGTCAGGCAGCCGTTGACGTTCGTGTACGTCTTCGGCTCGCCGTCGGCCCGGTGCTTGGAGGCCTCGGTCTCCTGGGGCGCCTTGAGGCTCTTGCCGTCCGCGTCGACGATGCTCAGCCACGGCGAGTACGGGATCCGGATCAGGATCCGCCCGGCCTTGCGGACCTCGATGGTCAGCTCGCCCTGCTCCGCGCTGTCCACCGCCGCGTCGGGCTCGGCGAGCGGCACCGGGTCGGTCACCCGGAACAGCTGCCAGTTGGCGTCGCCCCAGATCTGCTTCAGGTACGGCATCCCGCGCTGCACCAGCGCGCGTTCCCGGTCACCGCCGCCGTCGCCGTCGGGGTTGTCCTTCGGCACGACGACGAAGTGCACCGCCCAGCGCTGGAGCCACTCGTGGTAGTTCGCGGAGTTGAGGCTGTCGTCGTAGAAGAGCGGGTTGCGCTCCATGTCGGCCTGGCGGTTCCAGCCGCGGGCCAGGTTCACGTACGGCGCGAGCGCCGAGGCCTCGCGGTGCGAGCGGGCCGGGACCACCTCGACGCGGCCCTTCTCGGCGCCGACCTGCTGGAGCTGGTGCACCAGCGGGGCCAGCTCGCGGGCCCAGGACGCGGTCGGCGTCGTGTGGATGATGTCGTCGACCGACTTGTAGCTGATCCAGCCGCAGACGCCGAGGAAGGCGAGGACGACCGTGTAGTACCTGCGCGAGCGCGGGACCGTGTACGGCAGGGCCGCGATCAGCGTCACGCCCGCGAACAGCATCGGCAGCCGCGAGATGTTGGAGCCGATCTGCGAGCTGACCAGCCACACCAGCACCACGCCGAGGCTGTACACGGCCGCCGTCAGCCGGACCGTCTTCCACTCCTTCGGCACCAGGAAGAGGCAGAGCAGGCCGTACGTGAGCGGCATGACGACCGAGCCGAAGCCCATCGGCTGGGTGCCGGAGAACGGGAACAGCCAGGCGGAGACCGCCACCACGGCCGCGGGCGCCAGACCCAGCGCCCAGGCGCCCGGCCGCCGCTTCTGCAGGAACAGCGCGACCGCGACCAGGCCGACGAAGAGCCCGGCCACGGGCGAGGACATGGTGGCGAGCGCGGCGAACGGCGCGGCGACGAGCGCCTTCGCCCACCGTTTGTACCGCCACCGGTACGGCCAGCAGAACACCGCCCCGACCGCGGCCAGCGCGAACATCGTGCCGAGCCCGAAGGTGACCCGGCCGGACAGCGCGTTGCAGATCAGCGCGAACACCCCGGCGAGCGCGGCCCACAGGGGGTTCCGCACCGCCCGGCTGCGGATGAGCAGCAGGGTCAGCAGGCCGGCCGAGACGGTGCCGGCGAGCATCAACGTCGTACGGACGCCGATCAGCGACATCAGGTACGGCGAGACCACGCTGTACGACACCGGGTGCATGCCGCCGTACCAGGCGAGGTTGTACGCCGAGTCCGGGTGCCGGCCGACGAACTCGGCCCAGGCGTCCTGCGCCGCGAGATCCCCGCCGCTGTTCGCGAACGTGAAGAACCAGATGATGTGCAGGACGCCGGCGAGGGCGGTGACCGACAGCACCGGATGGCGCAGCAGCTGCCGGCGCAGCGGCTCGGCGGCCCGCAGCAGACGCTCGACGGGCTTACGCTCCGTGGCGTCCGCGGCTGCCGGCGGCAGGGCTATTCGCGGGCCGGCTACCGGGCCCGGATCGGCGTCGTCGGCGTGTGTCGGCTCCGCTGTGGCCACCTGAAGGCACTCCCCGTGTCCCGTCTTCTGTTCTCGGCCGCGTTCCACGGTGTTGGCGGCTGCTTTCCGTCCAGTTCGCGGCCGTGTCCCGGCGTGCCGACGACCTGCCCCGTTTCGTGACGCTAGCACGCACCCCGCCGCGGGGCCCTGGGGTGGGCCGCCATCGGCGGGGTGCGGTGACGGTATGTGCGTTATGGGTCAGCCGAGGCGGGTCAGCTTGCTCGTGAACCCGGGCTCGGCCAGTTCCTTCGCCAGGGCGACCGGGACCTGGACGGCGGAGCCGGAGCCGTCACCCACGGTGAGGGTGCCGACCGTGGTGCCGGCCTTCGCGGTGTGCGGCACCTCCTGCGGGGCGAACGACAGCTTCACCTTCAGCCCCGACCAGCCGACGGCGGTGACGTCCTTCGTCGCCACGACCGCGGTACGGCCGCCGAGCCCGTCGTCCACGTACCCGACGACGTCGCCCTTCTTGTAGATCGTCGCGGACCGCAGCGCGCCCTGGGCCGCCCGGATCAGCTTGTCGCCGCCGGTGAGTGCGGCGCTGAGGATGGTGTTGTCGACGCCGCCCGCGGGCTGCCGGATGACCGCGCCGATGACCGTGCGGGTCTCGCCGCCGACCGTCTTCTTCGCCGCGAAGACCAGGTTGCCGAGGGCGGAGGTGGTGGTGCCGGTCTTGATGCCGACGACGTCGTTGTGGCCGACCAGCTGGTTCCAGTTGGAGTGGTTGACACCCTTGTAGTCGTCGTACGACATCATCGCGGCGACCTCGCGGAACGACGGCTCGGCCGCCATCGCGGCCTTGGCCAGCCTCACCTGGTCCACGGCCGTGGACACGGTGGAGTCCGTGAGCCCCGACGGGTCGGTGTACGTCGTGTTCGTCATCCCGAGCTTCTTCGCCGTGGCGTTCATCTTCGCCACGAACGCCTTCTCGGAGCCGGCGTCCCAACGGGCCAGCAGGCGGGCCACGTTGTTGGCCGAGGCGATCAGGATGGACTCCAGGGCCTCGCGCTGGGTGATCGAGTCACCGGCCGTCACGTCGACGGTCGACTCCTGGCCGGCGTTCGCCTGGTCCTGGGCCGCCTGGTCGATCTTTATCTTCGGTCCTGCGGCGCCGCTCTTCAGGGGGTGGTCGCGCAGGACGATGTACGCGGTCATCACCTTGGCGACGCTCGCGATCGGCACCGGCTTCTGCTCGCCGGAGGAGCCGAACGTGCCGATGCCCTGGACGTCGAGGGCGGCCTGGCCGTCGGCCGGCCACGGGATGTCGGTCTTGGCGCCGGCGAAGGTGTACGTGTCCTTCGCGGTGAGGTCGAGGGTGGGCTGCGGGAGCGGCCGGAAAGCCTGTACGACCGCAAAGACGATCACGAGGAGGATGACCAGGGGCGTCCAGATCTTGACCCGGCGCACCGCGGTCCTGACCGGGGTCTCCGGCGGCGGGGGCGTGTTGGTCAGCTCGGCGAGCAGGTCCAGCGGGGGCTTCGGGGGAAGCGGCTGCTGGGTGGTGTGCTCGGGGCCGACCTGCGGGAGCACGGTGGTGCGGGTGGTGGAGGCGGGCTCGGGCCTGGCGTCCGGCTTCGGGCCCTGCTGTATGTCCGACTTGAGGGCGACGAACTTGCTGGTGCGTTCGGCGTCGGCGGCGGGGGACTTGGGCGTCGCGGTGCCGGTTCCGGTGCCGCCGAGCTTGAGCGTGGTCGTGGGCTGGTCGACCTGCGGGGGGCGGGGGGCCTTGAGCATGGTGGTCGGCTGATCGACGGCGGACTCGGCTTCGCCTTCGCCGCCGCCGGTTTTCCCACCCGCACCACCCGTGCGGCCATCGTCGTCAACCGCGAGTGGCCCCTGCGACGCGTCCTCACCATCGGCGCCCACGGCTCCGCCGGTGGCTTCGGGCTTGGCGTCCTCGGGCTCGGCCGCCGCCTCCGGCTTTGCGTCCTCGGGTTCGGCGGTGCCTTCGGGCTTGGCGTCCTCGGGTTCGGAGGCGGTTCCGGGCTCGGTGTCTTCGGGCTCCGCCGCTGCGTCGGGCTTGGTGTCCTCGGGGTCGGCCGCGGCTTCGGGCTTGGCGTCTTCGGGGTCGGCCGCGGCTTCGGGCTTGGTGTCCTCGGGCTCGGCCGCTGCCTTCGGCTTGGTGTCCTCGGGCTCGGCCGCTGCCTTCGGCTTGGCGTCTTCGGGCTCGGCCGCGGCTTCCGGCTTGGCGTCTTCGGGGTCGGCCGCTGCCTCCGGCGCGGCGTCCTCGGGGGCGTCGGAGGCCGTGGTGGTCGCCGACTTGCCCTCGGGCTTTGCGTCTTGGGGTTCGTCGGTGGTGGCCGACTTGTCCTGGGGGGTGGCGTCCTCGGGGTCGGTGGCGGCCTCGGGGCTGTCCTCCGGGGTGGGGTCCTCGGTGGTCGCCGACTCGCCCTCGGGGGCGGCGTCCTGGGGCTCGGCGGGGGTGTCCTCCGGCTCTGCCGGGGTGGCCCCGGGCGCCGTAGCGGTGTTGTCGGCGTTCTTCCGGGGCTCCTGCGCCTTCTCCGCCCGCTCGGCGTCCGCGGGGGCCTCAGGGCCCTCCTCGGCCTCCGTGGCCGCCTCAGGGGCCGCCGCGTCCTCCGCGGGCTCGCCCCCCGTGCGCACCCATGCCGCCACCGCGGCACGGAGCTTCGTGTCGGTCTCGCCGGCTTCGCCGGTCTCGCCGGTCTCGTCGGTCTCGCCGGTCGTCTTCAGGTCCCGTACCGAGAAGATCCGGGTGGCGGTGTCCACGCCGCCGGCGGTCTCCTTCCCGGCGGCCACCGCCAGTCGTGGGTCGCGCGCTTCGGGAACCGATTCCGCGCTCCCCGGCGTCGGTTCTGCCGACGACTCGCGCTGCTTCGACCTGTCGGGGGACTCGCCCGCCACCGATGCCTCCTCCACGCTTCGCACGTTGCCGTGCGCTGTCCGAACCATGTACCAGTGTCCTGTGTGCGGGCTTAGCCCCTGCGGTAGACGAGAACGACATACCTACCGGTTCCCTTACGAACCGGTCACGCACCCTCGACAGACCAATGTGAGAGGGGTCACCCTGTCATTCATCCACGCGGGGAGGCATGGATGGGCAGGAGCCGCAGAACAATTCCGGAGGAGCTTCTGCTGCTGGCACTGGACCCGGCCACGGGTACCACTGCACAGCCGCAGTCGCTCGACCTCGGTCTGGCCGGAGCACAGCTAGTAGAGCTGGCGCTGGCCGGACGGATAGCCCCAGACGGGGATCGTATCGCCGTGGTGCAGCCACGGCCGACTGGAGATCCGACTTTGGACTGTGCGTTGGAGTTGCTGCGAAGGCGCGGCGCTCCCGTACGGGCTGTGCACTGGATCGGCGGGCCTCGACTCGGCCTGCGCCAGGTCTATCTCGCGCATCTGGAACGGTGCGGCATGGTCGCCGCCGTGGCGGGTCAGATGTGCGGGGTGCTGCCGACCACTCGCTACCAGGCGACGGACAACGCCGTCACCCGGGAGATCCGTGGCCGGCTGGATTCGGCGATCCGCACCGGCGTTCCGCCGGACCCGCGGACCGCGGCGCTCGCCGCCCTGGCCCACGCGGTCGGTCTCGGCAAGCACCTGTACCCGGGGAACGAGGGCCGCTCCTCGCGCTCCCGGTTGCGTGACCTGATCCGGCACGACCCGATGGGCGGGCTCGTGGCCCACGCCGTCATGGACGTGCAGAACGGCGCGGCTGCCCAGCCACGCCGCGCCCCGGCCCCGGCCGGACCGGGCGTCAGGTCCGCCGCGCCGGAACCCGCACGCGGTGTTCCGATGCAACCGCGCCGAGGTGCGGGCGCGATGGCGCGTGCCGTGGTGCACTGAGCCGCAGTTCCACGGCAGCAACAGAGCCGGCCCCGGCCGGCGACACAGCACCCCTGAGACCCGGTTCGGGAGCCGCTGGTCCGAGCGGGGCGGTCGAGGCGTACGCAGTACGCGCCTCGCCGCCCCGCTCGGCATTTCCGTCCGCAGCCGTCCGCAGCCGTCCGCAGCCGTCCGGAGAATCCGGAACGTGCCCGAACTGACGCGTACGCGCCGCATATCCGCTGTTTCCCAGCGGTAGGAACCACCTTGGTGGCAGTCTGCTCAACAGCAGATACGCAAAGTGGTAGTTACAGGCAGGCAGCCGGAGGTGCACGTCCCGTGGCGTCCAATGTCAATCCCACCGTCAGGCGACGCCGGCTGGGCCAGGAGCTGCGCAGGCTCCGCGAGCTCAAGGGCATGACGGCGGAGGAGGTGGCGGAGCGGTTGCTCGTCTCCCAGTCGAAGATCAGCCGGCTGGAGAACGGGCGCCGGAGCATCAGCCAGCGCGACGTCCGCGACCTGTGCGGGGTGTACGAGGTCGAGGACCAGCGGGTCGTCGAGTCCCTGATGGAGATGGCCAGGGATTCGCGGCAGCAAGGATGGTGGCACGCGTTCGGGGACATCCCGTACAGCGTCTACATCGGTCTGGAGACCGACGCCGAGTCACTGCGGGTGTACGAACCCCAGCTGGTCACCGGGCTGTTGCAGACCCGGGCGTACGCCGAGGCCCTGGTGCAGGGCGCGTTGCCGGAGACCTCGGCCGCCGACATCGAGAAGCGCGTCCAGGTGCGGATGCGGCGACAGGAACGTATCACCGCCGAGCACAACCCCCTCCGCCTGTGGGTGGTGCTGGACGAGGCCGCGCTGCGCCGGCTCGTCGGCAACAGGCTCGTGATGCGGGAGCAGTTGGAGTACCTGATCGAGATGTCCCAGCAGCCGCACATCACCGTCCAGGTGCTGCCCTTCGAGTGCGGCGCGCATCCCGGCCTCAACGGCCAGTACGCGATCCTGGAGTTCGCCGACGCGGCCGACTCCAGCGTCGTCTACCTGGAGGGCGTCACCAGCGACCTCTACCTGGAGAAGGCCCACGACGTGCAGAAGTACGCCGTGATGTACGAGCACCTGCGCGCCCAGTCGCTGAACGTCGAGCAGTCCCGGCAGTTCATCGCCGACGCGGCCAAGGAGTACGCCCGCTGAGGAAGCGGCGGACTGTACACCGGTGCCACGGTCCAGCGGAAGTCTCCAACGGAATATGCCACCCGGTCGAGTGAACGGGTACTCCAGGCGAGGAAGTTGGCTAGTAGCGTCGATCACGCCAACCGGTCAGAAAGGTTGGCGTGAATCGCACTACAGCAAGCACCACAGCAATCTCGCAACAGGAGTGGACATGGCACTGCTTCAGGGCGCCACGGAGACGTGGACGAAGTCCTCCTATTCCGCAGGGAACGGGGCGTGCGTCGAGGTCAAGTCGCCGACGACCGCGGGACTCGCCGTACGCGACTCCAAGGTCGAGGAGGGCCCGGTCCTCGCGTTCCCGGCCGGCGCATGGAACACCTTCGTCGCTTCGGTCAAGGCGTAAGGGGGCATTCGCTGACCCACCGCTTCACGCTCCCGACGAAAACAACTGCACAAGCGTCACACAGAGCCCTCTCGACCAGCCCGCCGTCCTTGCCGAGGGGGCTCGGCTTGTGCCCGTCACCGGGCGGATCCGCTCCGCCCGGTGACCACGAGGCTCGGCCCCGCCCCGCCCCAGATGCAGGGCCCACCCGGGGTCAGGCGAGGGCGGCCTCCACCGCGGCCACGACCTCGGCCGACTCGGGCTCGGTCTGCGGCGAGAACCGGGCGACGACCTGCCCGTCCCGGCCGATCAGGAACTTCTCGAAGTTCCAGCGGATGTCCCCGGTGTGCCCGTCGCCGTCGGCGAACCCGACGAGACGCTCGTAGAGCGGGTGCCGGCCCTCGCCGTTCACCTCGACCTTCTCGGTCATCGGGAAGGTCACGCCGTACGTCGCCGAGCAGAACTCGGCGATCTCCTCGGCGCTGCCGGGCTCCTGGCCCATGAACTGGTTGCAGGGCACCCCGAGCACGGTGAAGCCCTGCGCCGCGTACCGCTCCTGGAGCTTCTCCAGGCCGTTGTACTGCGGGGTCAGGCCGCACTTGGAGGCCACGTTGACAATGAGCACGGCCTTGCCGCCGTAGCCCGGCAGAGCGGCGGAGCCGCCCTGCAGCGCACCGATCTCCACGTCGAGCACGGACCCGTTGTTCTCGGAAGTCGTCATATCCGGATGCTAACTCCGCCGGGTGGCCGCCCGGGTTCCGGCCTCCACGATCACGTCCCCCGCCACCGTCCGCGAGTACAGCACCACCCGCCCGACCCGCCGCCGCTCCACCAGCCCCGCGCCGAGCAGCACCCGCAGATGCCGACCGACCGAGCCGAGGCCCTGCCCGGTCACCGCCGTGAGGTGGGTCGTGCTCAGGGGGGCGTCGAGCAGGACCAGCACCCCCGCGCGGGCGGCGCCCAGCAGGGTCTCCAGGCCGGCCGGAACCGCCCGCTCCGAGGGGTCGGAGAGCGCGCCGGCACAGGGGTAGACCAACGCGTACCGGTCCGGTTCCTCCCACGAGACCCAGCCGGACTTCGGGGTGACCGGGACGAGCAGGAGGTCGGCGCCGGAGATCTCGCGGGGCGGGTACTCGTGCAGGTTGACCTGGAGCCGGTTGGAACCGAGCCAGCGGGTCCGCCCCGGCCGCACCGAGTCCAGCACCTCCGCCCAGCCGCCCCGGCTGACCTGCGCGGTCCTGGCGGCCACATCGGCCTCCAGGATCCGCCGCCGACGGTCCCAGGACGGCCGTACGGCCGCCTCCCACACGTATGTCAGCAGCTCGGCCGCCCGGCAGGGCAGGTCGTCGCGGTCCAGGGCGGCGGGCAGCGGGCCGCCGAGGGAGAGCCGCAGGTGCGCGCGGGCGGCGTCCGGGCGGACGGCCCGTACCCGGGCTATCGCCGCCTCGGCGCTCTCCCGGTCCCGGGGCGTGGGGGTGAGGAAGTCGGCGGTCCACACCCGGCCGAGCCCGGCGCGGACGAGCAGCGCGGTGACGGGGTCGGCGGCGAGCCGCGCCCGGTAGCCGGGCAGCTGCTCGTCCAGCCAGCGCCGCTCGCCGGGGTGCGCGGCGCTGCCGCCGTGCAGCAGCCTGAGGCTCGCGAAGGTCTCGGCGTAGGGGGAGAGCACGAAGCGGCTCCGGGCGAGCGTGTCCGCGTTGAGCTGCCACCAACCCAAGAGGTCCCCCCGCTGTCGGACGCGCCGCCGCCGGAGCCGTTGCCGGCGGAACCTTTCGCGCTCGTGCGAAACAGTAACGCCCGCGTCCGGCACCCCCGAGACTCCCGGCCATGCCCATCAGCTACCGATCCCTCTTCCGCACCCCCGAGTTCACCCCCCTCTTCCTCGGCGCCGCCGCCCAGAACGCGGCGGGTACCGTCGGCGGTCTCGCGCTCGGCACGCTCGTCTACCGCTCCACCGGCTCGCCGCTGCTCTCCGCGCTGAGCATGTTCGGTCCCTCCCTGGCGCAGGTGCTCGGCGCGACCTTCCTGCTCTCCGGTGCCGACCGGCTGCCCCCGCGCACCACCCTCGCCGCGATCTCGGCCGCCTTCACCGCCGCCACCGCGGGCCTGGCGCTGCCCGGCCTTCCGGCCGGCGCGCTGCTGGCCGTCGTCCTCCTGTTGGGTCTCGTCGCCTCGCTCGGCGGCGGGGTCCGCTGGGGGCTGCTGAACGAGATCCTCGACAAGGACGGCTATCTGCCGGGGCGTTCGCTGTTCAACATGATGAGCGGGCTGGTGCAGATCGCCGGTTACGCCACCGGCGGCGCCCTGCTCGCCGCCGTCTCCCCGCGCTTGTGCCTGCTGCTCGCCGCGGCCCTGTACCTGGCGTCCGCCCTGGCCTTCCGCCTCGGCCTGAGCGCCCGGCCGCCCCGGGCCGCCGGCCGGCCCTCCGTCGCGGCGACCTGGCGGACCAACGCCCTGCTGTGGTCGTCCCGCCCGCGCCGTCTGACCTATCTCGGGCTGTGGCTGCCCAACGGTCTGGTCGTCGGCTGCGAGTCGCTGTTCGTGTCGTACGCCCCGGGATCGGCCGGCACCCTGTTCGCCTGCGCGGCCCTCGGCATGCTGGCCGGGGACGTGACCGTCGGCCGGCTGCTGCCGCCGACGGTCCGCACCCGCGTGGCCACGCCGCTGCTGCTTCTCCTGGCCACGCCCTACCTGGTCTTCGTCCTGCACCCGCCGCTGGTGCTCGCCGCCGGCTGCGCCGCCGTCGCCTCCGTCGGCTTCGGCGCGAGCCTGGTCCAGCAGGAGCGGCTGATGAAGCTGACCCCGGACGGACTCGGCGGCCACGCCCTCGGGCTGCACTCGGCCGGCATGCTGACCCTCCAGGGCCTGAGCGCCACGCTGGCGGGCTCGGTCGCCCAGCTCACCTCGCCCGCTGCCGCGATGACGCTCATGGCGGTCGCGTCGCTGGTCGTGACGGTGTCGCTGGCTACGGCCGCTCGACGGGAGCGGGCGGCTCCGTTGCCGGTTCCCTCGGCGCCGTGAGCTCCCCGGCCGGCCCGAACGTGTCGGCGACGGCCGCGATCTGCTCGATCCCGGCCTTGAGCGCGGCCGACCCGTCCGGGCCGTCCAGTTCGCGCTCGTTCTTCTCGACCTCCTGGTCGAGCCGCTTGGTCGCCCGTTCGAAGTAGCGCAGCAGCTCCACCGGGAACGGCATCACGAGCGTGGAGTTCTTCTCGGCGGCGACCTCGACGACCGTCTGCAGGAGGCGCAGCTGCATCGCCTCCGGGGTCTCCGACATGATCCGGGAGGCGTTGGCGAGCTGCTGCGCGGCCTGGAACTCACCGTCGGCGGTGATGACCCGGGCCCGCCGCTCCCGCTCCGCCTCGGCCTGCCGGGACATGGACCGCTTCAGGGACTCCGGGAGCTGTACGTCCTTGATCTCGACGCGGTCGATGTGGATGCCCCACTCGGCGGCCGGGCTGTCGATCATCAGGGCGAGCCCCTCGTGCAGCCGCTCCCGGTCGGTCAGCAGGTCGTCCAGGTCGCTCTTGCCGATGATGGAGCGGAGCGAGGACTGGGCGACCTGGCCGACGGCGAAGACGTAGTCCTGCACCTCGATGGCCGCGCGGACCGGGTCGGTGACCCGGAAGTAGACGACGGCGTCCACCTTCACCGACACGTTGTCCTTGGTGATGCCCTCCTGCGTGGGCACCGGCATGGTGACCACCTGCACGTTCACCTTGCGCATCCGGTCGACGAACGGGACGAGGAAGGTGATCCCCGGCCGCCGGAAGTCCGGCTGTGCCTTGCCCAGGCGGAACACGACCCCACGCTCGACCTGGTTGACCACCTTCATCCCGCTGCGCAGCACGAGCAGGACCGCCACGACCACCAGTACGACCCCTACGACGGCGCCGTCCATGGGCACACACTCCATTCTCGACGTGATCCGGACAAGAATCCGGACAAGGAAGAGGACACGTCCGGGCCCTCCCGGGATGCGGGTCCCGGCGTCAGGAGTACGTAAAGAAACAAGGCGGGTCCCCGGATGGGCTATGATCAATCCAGAGCTGGTCGGCCCGATTCGGTCCGCCCGGTGCTGCGTTGGTGGTCCAAGGAAAGACGCCCCGCTTCCTGCGGGGAAATGCAGGTGCAAGGCCTGCCCGGCGCTCCATCCCGAGGCCCGTCCACACACTGGACGGGCCTCGTGCGTTGTCCGGCACCCGGGGCACCCCGGCGCAGACGGCCGCCGGGGACCGTCACGTCTCCGGCCCCCACCACTCCGGCCCGCCGCCCCGCCAGTCGATCCACGGCGCCTGCGCCACCTCCGCCGGGTCGATCTCCAGCCCGGCCCGGCGGAGGAACTCGGCGACGTCGGTCACGTTGTGCGCGAGCCCGAGGATCTCGCCGTCCACGCGCAGCCGCCGGCCACCCGTCGGCGACGGCGGATGCACGATCACCCGTATCGGTCCGGACATGCCTTCAGGATCGTCCGGGACGTACGGTCCCGCACTCCAGCCCGCCATCCGAACCCTCCCTCAGCTCCCGCCACGCGGCGGGGCTCGGTCGCCGTTGCCCCCAGTAGGGATGGAAGAACACCTCCGCCGACAGCCGGTACAGCCGCCGCCGCAACTCGGTACGCCCGGGCCGCACGGCGAGCTGCCGATAGGTGGCGCTCCATTCCTGCTGCGCCCGGGCCAGATCCACGGGAAACGATCGCATGCCCAGATTCAAGCATGTGTTCGATTTTCGAGTCCATCGAAACAGAACCGCGCCCCCGAAACAGAACCGCGCCCCCGAAGGGGCGCGGGGCTGTATCAATATGCGGCTACCGCCGCGCGGGCGCGACCAGCCACGACGGCGCCGCACCCGACCGACGGCCGTCACGGCGCCTACAGCCGAGCGCAGCGCCTAGTCGACGTCCACCGGCCCGTCGTCCGACTTCCGCCCCTTGCCGGTGGGCAGCTGCAGCAGGCTGCTGCCGCCCCCGTCCTCCCCGGAACGCGCGCCCTCGGAGCGCCGGTCCCCGGGCCGCTGCCCGTCGGAGTCCTGGCCGCCCAGGTTCTGCCGGACCGAGTCGAGGATCGTCAGGCCCTGGGAGACCAGGCCGGCCGCGATCTCGCCGAGGCCGTCCGCGCCGTTGAGGACGTTGACGTTGGCTCCGGCGAGGCCGCCCGCGGCCTCCTTGACGATCTGCGGGAGCTGGTCGATCAGCATCCGGTCCAGCGCGACCCGGTCGTACGACGCCGCCGCCTCCGCCTGGATCTTCATCCGCTGCGCCTCGGCGGCGGCGAGGATCCTGACCCGCTCGGCCTCGGCCTCGGCGGGCCTGACGACCTCGGCCACCAGCTGCTCCTGGCGCAGCTTGGCCTGGCGCTGGGCCAGCTCCGTCTGGGCGGCGAGCACCTCCTGCTGGGCGTGCGCCTGCGCCAGCGGCCCGGCCTGGGCGGCCTGCGCCTGGGCGCGGTCCACCTCGGCCGAGTACTCGGCCTTGACGATCGCGGTCTGCCGGGCGTACTCGGCCTGGTTGCGGGCCGCGACCTGCTCCGCCTCGACCGAGGCCTGCGTGGCCTGCGCCTGGGCGATCTGCGCCTGCCGCTGGATGGCCGCCTTGTGCGGCGCGGACATCGCGTCGATGTAGCCGGTGTCGCCGTCGTCGATGGACTGGATCTGCAACGAGTCGACGATCAGGCCGATCTTCGCCATCTCCGTCTTCGAGGTGTCCAGCACCTCCGCGGCGAGCTTCTGCCGCTCGGTGACGATCTCCTCGACGGTCATCGAGCCGATGATGGCCCGCAGGTGACCGGCGAAGATCCGGCCGGTCAGCACCGACATCTGCTCCTGGTCGGAGAGGAAGCGCTGGCCGGCGTTGATGATGCTCTCGTGGTCGTTGCCGACCTTGAAGGCGATGACCGCGCGGACGTGCAGCGCGATGCCCTGTCTGGTCACGCAGGTCTCGGTGACCTCGGACTCGCACATCGACAGGGTGAGGAAACGTACCTTCCTGACGACCGGCAGCACGAACTTGCCGTGCCCCGTGACCACTCGGAACGGCGCGCCCCCCAGTCCCCGCCTGCCCCCCGAGATCAACATCGCCTCGTCGGGAGCGGGTACGCGGTATCCGAACATTCCTGTCTCTCCTCAGCCGGCCTCGGCGCTGTCGCCGAGCGCGTCCAATGGATCCACCCACTCGATGACGCCGACCTCCCGGCATCCCCGTGATTCGATCACGAGCACGGTCGCGCCGACCGGCAGGGGCTCCTCCGACCAGGCGAGGAAGGTCTCCGAGCCACCCCTGACCCGCACCAGGACCTCGCCGGGCCCGGTGGCGCCACGGGTTCCGATGAGCACGATCCCCGTGCAGCCGATCACGGCCTCGTCCTGCGGCATCACCGGCCGTCCTCCTCCTCCTGGCCTCATGATTCCGACGATAGACCCGTTCGGTGCGGGACCCAACGGTCGGGAGAGCCCGTCCTGTCCGGCCCCCTGCGGTTGCGGGGCGGGGACGCCCGTCCGCGGTTGCCGGAACCGGATCGGAAGCGGTTGGAGGGTGCCTGCGGAAGCGGCCGGGGTGGTCTCGTGGACGGAGGTGAGGCCGGGCGCGGCGGCGCGCGGCGCGGACGGCGGGTGATGCCGCGAAGGGGGAACGGACAGATGCGGAGCAGCCTGCCGGCCCGGGGGACACGTCCGGGCCGGCGCCCGGTCTCACCGCCGTCGTCAGTCGGCCGCGCGCAGGCCGAGCACCAGGTCCTCGAAGCGCTGCTCCACCGGGGTCAGGTCGGTCCTGGCCAGTTCCTGGGGCAGGATGACGATCCGGAGTTCGGGGGTCAGGGCGGGGTGGCGGCGGCAGGCCTCGATGAACGAGTCCACGATGAGGGCGGCCAGCTGGCCCCGGTCCAGGTCGGTGACCCGGGCGAGACCGGAGCCGATGAGCGGGACGGCGACCGGCTTGAACAGGCCGTTGACCGCCACCGAGGCCCACAGGCTGTCCAGGCTCAGCCGCAGGTCGGCGTGGTTGGACCGGGCCACCAGGTCGTTGCCGAGCCGCGAGTAGGCGGTGGCGAACACCCGGCGGCCCTCGACCGGTACCACCACGGTCGTGCCCACCGGGTAGCGCACCCGGCGGCCCAGCGGTTTCGTCCGTACGGTCTCGGTGCCCACCGACTTCACCGCCCGCAGCCCCGCCCGCAGCCGGTCGTCCAGCAGGCGCCGCTTCCCGGCGAACAGCCGGTCGACGAGCTGGCTCTGCAGGCTCTCCCGGCTGATCACGAGGTCCTCGGCGGTCTCCGTGTCGAAGGTGTCGGTGAACCCGATCACCAGGTTGCAGTCCGCCTGGTCGAACAAGTCGCCGCGCACCAGGACTACATCGGCCCGCTGGCCCTCCAACGGAACGCGGTGGCGCAGCAGTTCGGCCCCGTGCCGGGCGCGCAGCTCCGCGCGCAGGGCGTCCAGGACGCGTGCGGCCTCGATGTCGTCGGGGTGCTCGTGGGCGATCAGTTCGGCGACCGGCAGGGCGAGTTCGGGCCGACCGAGGTCGGTCTGCACGCGCACCAGTTCACGGCGGGCCGCGTCCTGAAGGGTGGTCAGGCGGCGGACGAAGGGCACCGCGAACCCCTCGCCGTTCACCTCGGCGAGCGGCCGGCCGCGTACCAGGGACAGCGCTTCGGACAGCCGGTGCGCGGCGGTGGCCGGGGGCGCGAGCAGGGCCTCGCCGACGATCGCGGTGAACCGTGCGCTGTCCAGTTCCTCGGGCCGCAGCACCAGCCGGTAGGCGGTCTCCGGGCCCTGCACGGTGACCTGCTGCTCGGTGCGCAGGACCTGCGTGCCCACGCCGTCCTCGCCGGGGGTGCCGGGTGCGCCGGGGGCCAGCGCCCGCCGCAGCTCCAGGACCCGTTTCTGCACCTCGTTGCGGTTGCGCTGGTCCAGGTGGCGCGGTTCGTCCGCGAGACCCCACACGTCGCGCCGCAGTTGCCGTACCGGCACCGCCTCGCCGCCGGCCGCCACCAGGCGGACCAGCAGCCGTACGGTCAGCGGCGTCAGCCGGACCGGAACCCCGTCGACCTCGAGCTGGACCGGGCCCAGTACCTTCACCCGGATACGTGTTCTGACACCGGCCATCCGCGTCGCCCCCCGGCGGTTCTGCGTCACTCTGCGTCAGCCATAGTGACTGAAAGATTATCATGATGCCTTGGGGAATCCATGAGTTCGGGTGATTCCGCCGGACTGGACCCGATGCACCCGATACGGCCCCGGGGCGCCGTCCGGCGTGGTACAAGGCGCGCGCGGCAGGCCTTCGTGCGCGACACGATGGTGGCGTTCGGCGGGCTGTCCGCCGTGTCCCAGGTCGTCGGCCCGTTCGTGCCGTACAGCGCGTCCGGCGCGGTCGTCGGGCTGTCGGTGGGGGCCTGCCTGGGCTACGGGCTGCTGCGGGCCCGGCCGGCGGTGCGGGTACGGCAGGTGTTCCGGCGGCCCGACATGACGGTCGTCGTCGAGACGGGCGACCTCTTCGAGCAGCCGGCCCACCTCGTCGTCGGCTTCTGCGACACCTTCGACACCCTGTCGGCCGGCGGCCGGGTCATCAACGGCGACAGCGTGCAGGCGCAGCTCCTCGACCGCCTCTACGACGGCGACGTCGCCCGCCTGGACGCGGAACTGGACGCGGCGCTCGCCCCGGCCGAGCCCGTCGCCCGGGAGGCGCGGGCGGACAAGCCGCTCGGCAAGCTCGACCGCTACCCGGTCGGCACGGTGGCGGTCCTTGGCACCCGGCCGCGGCTGGTGTTCGGCGTGGCCTACAGCCGGATCGGCAACGACTACGTGGCCTCCTCCGGCGTGGAGGACCTGTGGCGGGGACTGTCCGGGCTGTGGGACGCGCTGCGCGCGCACGCCCAACTGGAGCGGGTGGCCATGCCGTTGACCGGGTCCGGGCTGGCCCGCCTCGGCCACCTCGACCGGGACAGCCTGCTCCGGCTGGTCCTGATGTCCTTCGTGGCCCGCTCCCGGGAGGCCGCGATCTGCCGTGAACTGCGCCTCGTCGTACGGCCCGAGGAGCTGGACGGCATCGACATGCGCGAGCTGGCCGCGTTCCTGGCCGCCCTGGCGTCGGGCCAACAGGGGTAGCGCGCACGGAAGGGGGGGCGGGGGCCCGTGGCCCCCGCCCCCCTCGCGTACGGCCCGTCAGGCCAGTCGGCGATAGGCCGCCAGGTTCTCGAAGTGCGAGGTGTCACGCCAGTCCGGCCGGGTGTCGTCGAGGTCGCACCCGGCACCCTTGAGCCGTTCCACGATCTTCGAGACGGCGGTCTCGGAGCCGTCGAAGCGGATCACGTTGCGGCCCCCGAGATCCGCGGCGGGCCGCACCTGGCCGACCTCCACGATGATCGTCCGCTCCGGGTAGGCCATCAGCGCCATGCCGAGCTCGATCAGCACGTTCTGCCGGGGCTGACCGGTCAACTGCGTCTCGTAGGAAGGCTCGTTGTCGCCCAGCAGGTGCGGGTGGAGCTTGGCGACGTCGTCCGGGGTGAGCAGCACGAGCGCCGCCTGCGCCTGGGAGAGCGCCTTCTCGATGACCTCGCCGAGGAACGGCGCGGTCCCGCCGGTGCTCCGCACCAGCCGCTCCCACTCCAGCGGACGCAGGTCGAGCCGGCGCAGCAGCCCGAACATGGCCTCGCGGACCTTCTCGTCGCGGCCGTGCACGACGAAGACGCTGCGCCTGCGGCCGTAGTCCGCCTGCGCCTGCGCCGCCCGCGCGGCCTCCCGCTCGGCGGACTGCGGGTCCTCCTGCGGGGCGTTGTGGACGTTGTAGCCGAAGCCGTGCTGCTCGCCGCCGAAGAAGTTCTGGCTGTTGTCGCCGCCGGTGTTTCCCTGGCTCATGGTCACGTCCCCGCACTTTCTGACGAACCGCCGCTCGACGGCGAGTAGTTGTAGCCGAAGTTGCTCTGCTGGCCGCCGAAGAAGTTCTGGCTGTTGTCGCCCAGCAGGATGTTGGTCTGCGCCCGGTCGTGCTCGGCGAGGTCCACGTCGTGCTCGTCGAGGAACGCGCGGATGTTCTGGAGCAGCCGGCGCTGGACGATCTGCATGTACTTCACCGCGTCGGACTGCTGGAAGAAGTGGTGGTACGTCTCGCTGGTGGCCAGCTCCCGGACGCTCGCGAACGCGCCGCAGTTGACCCAGCGGTTGACGTAACGGCCCAGCCGGAACTCGCTGGTGTCCTCCACCCGGTCCGACAGCAGCAGCTCGGCCGCGGCCCGCCTGGCCCTCCGGGCGCGCCAGGGCCGGGTCCAGCGGACCGCCCACCCCGGCAGGAACCGCTCCGGGACCAGCAGCAGCGGCCACATCCACAGCGTCAGCCACCAGCGCACCAGGGACGTGAACATGTCCCAGGCCACCCGCACCGCAAGCCGCCCGTCGACGGCCGCGGGCAGCTGGTCCACCAGGTGGAAGTCGCCCACGAGCGGCCCGAGTACGTAGGTGTAGAACTCGGTGTGCAGCGTGTTGCCCTTGATGTCGAACCCGACGAAGATCGAGGTCACCAGCTCCTCGTTCCACGACCCGACCCGCACGCACAGGTACTCGCGGGCCGCGTCGTAGTCCTCCCGCCAGTGGATGCCGGGCAGGTCGTCCACGCCGGGCAGCTGGGACCAGCCGGCGCCCTGGGTGCGGTCGTTGCTGCGGATCGCGGTGGTGTAGCGGCGCTGCTCGACGGTCAGCCCCTCGATCCGCTCCTCGGGGCGGGTCTCGTCCCGCAGGTCGGCGGCGAGCCGGGCGGCGACCTGGCTGGTGATCTCGTGCACGGTGAACGGGACGACCTGTCGGCGCTCGACGGTGTCGAGGTCGGGCGGGGTGCCGTCCGCGCTCTTGCGCGCCATGATCCGGGTCTTCGGGGCGCCGAGCAGCAACTGCGCGTTGGACCAGTCGCGCAGCGGCAGGCCCGCGCCGACGAAGGGCCGGTAGCCGCCGTAGAAGACCAGTCCGCTGCGGCCGGCCTGCTCGTGGTCGATCTTGCGGGCGAGTGCGTCGGTCAGCTTGGCGTGCGCCGGGCTGGCACCGTCGAAGCCGCCGTCCGGGCCGCTCTCCCGCACCCGGGTCATCAGGAGGTGCAGGGTGGCGATCCGGCGCAGATAGGCCGCCGCCCACGGCACCCAGCACAGCAGGACGACACCGACGAACGCGTTGAGCACCCCGTTGCTGAGCAGCAGCAGGACCGCGAGGTCCACGCCGGCCGCGACCGCCCACTGGATGCGGCGCAGCCGCCGTGCGGCGAGGGCGTGGGCGAGGACCGACACGGCGTCGTAGCCGTAGGAGGGCGCGACGACCCGGAACCGTCTGTGCAGCAGTTCCCGGATGACGGCGCGCCGGTAGCCGGTGTGCAGGTAGGTGCCGGCGGACAGCAGCCGGGTGGCCCGGGTGCGCGCGTACGCGCGGTGCTCCGGCGGGTCCTGCGGTGCCGGGCCGGGAGGACTGGGGTCGAGTATCTGTGTGGCCATGGTGGTTCAGCGCTCCGCTCGTGCGGGCGCACCTCTCGGGCACGCCCCGGTGGGTGTCAGCCGGTCTGGGTGGCCGTGCCGCTGGTGATCACGCCGTTCTGGACGGTGTAGGTGGCGTCGAACGACTTCGTCGTGCCGTCCGTCTGCACGGCGTCGAGGGTCACCTGCACCTCGTCGCCCGCCACGGACACGACGGTGACGGTGTCCCGCTCGGTGGTGGCGTAGCCCGAGACGAAGCTGTCGTAGCTGGAGTCGAGGTTCTTGCCGCCGAGGGACCAGGCGGTCCGGTAGTCGCGGGCGCTGATCGCCGCGAAGTAGGCGGTGACGACGTCGCCGGGTCCGCCGCTCGCGGTGGCGCTCGGGGAGGCGGTCTCGGTGTCCGTCGGGTCGCCGTAGTAGCCGTCGGTCGCGGTCGCCTCGGGGGTGGCCGTGTCGCCGTACGGCCATGCGGACGCCGTCGTCGGGTCGGTGTAGACCGGCTGGTCGTCCGTACCGGCCGTGGCACCGCCGTCCGAGCCGGAGGTGCCCGCGCCGAAGACGCCGGAGCCGGAGCCGGTGCCGGACGTTCCGGACGACGACCCGGACGACCCCCCGGCCAGGCCGCCGATCAGGGCCAGGATCAGGGCGAGCAGCAGGGGCGTGGCGATGACCACGAGCCCCCAGGTGCGGGCGGGTCCGCCCGGGGGTATCAGTCCCGGTGCCTGGTAGGAGGGCGGCGCGCGATGGGTGGACAGCGGGTCGGGACGCCGGGCGGGCGGCGTCGGAGCTGCATCGGTCATGGGGTTCTCCAGCGGTGACGGCAGTGCACCGCGCCCCGCCCCGGCCGTCGTGAGCGGACGGTGAACAGCGGGACAGGGCAAGGCGGTTGACACCTACGAGATCACCAGCACCGCCGCTTCCGTGGCCAGAACCGACCTGCTTCCGATCCGCTTCCGGCCCACTACCGAGCCCTTCGGGGCGCCTGTTCCCGCCATCCGCGCCCCAGGGACGCCACGACTGCCCCGCCGGCCGCCGGGACGGCACCGGGATCCGGCCACCGGATCCCGTCCGGTACCGCCCGGGAACGTCCGGAAACGCGGCAGAGCCGGGCGCCGCGGGTGCCGTACCCGTGCCGCCCGGCTCTGCCGGGGAGGTTCCGCCCGCCCGGCGTCAGCCCACCGGGCCGGACTGCGGGATGTCCCGGTGGCCGGGGTCCTCGTGGGTGAGGTAGAGGTCGAAGCCGTCCTGGCCGGTGCCGGTCAGCCGGAGCGGGGCGGCCACCGGCGGGTAGCCGGAGGCGACCACCGTGTACTCGGTGCCGGGCAGGTCCGCGAAGGCGTACGCGCCGTCCTCGCCGGTGGTGCGGGAGGCGACCACGTTGCCGGCGGAGTCCAGCAGGGCCACCCGGGCGTCGGTCAGGGGCGAGCCGTTCCCGCCGCGGACGGTGCCGCGGACCGCGGCGGCCGGCGCGAGGAGGACGTCCTGGGCGGCCCCGGCGTCCCCGACGGTCACCGCGACGGCGCTGGGCCGGTGGCCCTCGGCGGTCACGGTCACGACGTACTCCCCGGCGACCAGTTCGCCGAGCCGGTAGCCGCCGTCGGCGCCGGTGACCGTGGAGTCCGCCACCTCGCCGAACAGGTCGGTGGCGACCACCAGGGCCCCGGTCACCGGGAGGCCGCCGGAGCGGACGCTGCCGGTCATGCCGGCGGTGCCGGCCAGCACCAGGTTGTACTCGACCGGGGAGTCGCCCACCGCGAGGGTGGCCACCTGCGGCTGGCGCCCGGCGGCCGAGCCGACCAGGACGTACGGGCCCGCGGCCGGGACGGTCACCGCGTAGCGGCCCGCGAGGTCGGCGACGGCGTGCCCGAGCTGGCGGCCCTTCGGGTCGATCAGCGTGACCACGGCACCCGGCACCGGCACCCCGCCGCCGGCCGCCAGCACCCGGCCGCTCACCACCGGGCCGCCGGTCGGATCCGGCAGCTCCACGGTGGTCTCGGTCCGGGGCCGGACCAGGGGCGCGGTCTCGGCCGTGCCGGTCTCCTCGAAGGCGGCGGGGGCGCTGTCCCCGGTCTCCACGGCCTGCGTCTGGGCCATCGGGCTGCCCTTGCGGTAGAGCACCGCCGCGAGGACGGCCGCCACGACGAAGAAGCCCGCCGCCCACCAGTAGGCGGTGGCGTAGCTGTGCAGCGCGGCGTCGGCCTTCACCAGCGGGGTCACCGGGTGGTGGTCCTTGACGTAGTCGCTCGCCGAGGTCGCCGCCAGGGTGGAGAACAGCGCGGTGCCGATGGAGCCGCCGACCTGCTGCATGGTGTTGGTGGTCGCCGAGGCGACGCCCTGGTCCTGCGGGGCGACGCCGAGGGTGGCCAGGCTCATCGCGGGCGGCATCACCATGCCGATACCGGCGCCCATGATCAGCAGCGGTCCCAGTACGTCCGAGGTGTAGGCCGAGTGCAGGTCGAGCCGGGTGAGCCAGACCATGCCCGAGGCCGCGAGGAGCGCGCCGACCGGGACGATCGGCTTGGCGCCTATCCGGGGCACCGCGACGATGGTGGCCAGCTGCGCGAACACCATCAGCGCGCCGATCATCGGGAGGAAGGCCAGACCGGTCTTGACCGGCGAGTAGTGCAGCGTCTCCTGCAGGTAGTAGGTCAGGAACAGGAAGATCCCGAACATGCCCGCGCCGGTGACGAACACCGAGAGGTAGGCGGCGGCGCGGTTGCGGTCCGCGAGCACCCGCAGCGGCAGCAGCGGATGGCTGGTCCGGGTCTCCCAGAAGGTGAAGAGGGCCAGCAGCACACCACCGGCGGCCAGGAAGGCCCAGACCATCCAGTTGCCCCACGGGTGGGTCTCGGCGTTGGCGAAGCCGTACACCAGGGAGAACACGCCGCCCGCGGCGAGTACGGTGCCCAGCGCGTCCAGGCGGGGACGCACGGCCTTCGCGGGCCGGCGGACGAAGATCATCGTGCCGATCACCGCGACGACCGCGATCGGCAGGTTGACGTAGAGGGTGTACCGCCAGTTGAGGTGTTCGGTCAGCACACCGCCCAGCAGCAGGCCGATGGCCCCGCCGCTGCCGGCGATCGCACCGTAGACGCCGAACGCCTTGGCGCGTTCCTTGGCATCGGTGAACGTCGTGGTCAGCAGGGACAGCGCGGCGGGCGCGAGCAGCGCGCCGAACACGCCCTGGACCGCCCGGCCGACGATCAGCATCGTCAGGTTCTGCGAGGCGCCGGCCATCGCGGAGGCACCGGCGAACCCGACCAGGCCGATCAGCAGGGTGGTCTTGCGGCCGAAGAAGTCCGCGAGCCGTCCGCCGAGCAGCAGCAGGGAGCCGAACGCCAGCGAGTACGCGGTGACGACCCACTGCCGGCCGTCGTTGGAGAAGCCCAGGTCCTGCTGGGCGGACGGCAGGGCGATGTTCACGATCGTCGAGTCGAGCACCACCATCAGCTGGGCGAGGCCGATCACGGCCAGCACCATCCACCGGTGCGGTGCCTGGTGCCTGGCACCGCGGGCTGACGAGGACTGGGCCGGTACGGCGCCGGCGCGCGCGTCTGCGGAGTCGACAGAAGTGGATGACATGTGGGGGCTCTCCGAAGCGAGTGGATCACGTGCTGACGGGCACCGGGAGGGTCACGGTGTCCGGGAAGGGCGGGGCGGCGGTGTTCGTGGCCGGGACGGCCCACCAGCTGATCGAAACCGTTTCGTACACTTGGAGGCTAGGCATTCCACGAGCGAAATGCAAAGCATTTGGCCGACGTCACATTTGCTGCTGATCAGCGCGGTGGCGATGCCTGGCCGCCCCTTTGCTAGGGCTTTGCTCTTTCCTTGCCGCCTGTGCGAGAAGAAACGCCGTCACCGCCACCCAGCCGGTCCGCCAGGCAGGCGAGGTAGAGCGCCATGGTGGTCCGGTGTTCGCGCAGCGGGCGGCCGGTGATCTGCTCGATCTTGTGCATGCGGTAGACGACGGTGTTGCGGTGGACGTGCAGCGCCTCGGAGGCCCTGACGAGGTTGAACCCGTTCTCGCACCAGGCGGTGATCGTGTCGCGGAGCGCCGGCCAGTCCGGCTGCGCGCGCAGGTCCGCGGTGGTGAGGTCGACCAGCCGGTTGCGGGCGGACTGGCTCACCGCGGTCAGCATCTGGTGGACCCGCAGATCGGTGATGAGGTGGACGGCGGTCCCGTCCGCCACCCGGGTGCCGAGGCGCAGCGCCTCGCACGCGTCCTGGTAGGAGTCGTGCAGCCCGCCGACCGAACCGGCCGGTTCGCCGATGCCCGCGCGGGCGGCCAGGCCGTCCTGGGCGGCGATGACGTCGGTGACCCGCCGGCAGCCGGCGGCCAGGGACTCCGTCGAGCAGCCGGCCGGCAGCCGGTGCAGGACGCCGATCCAGCCGGGGGCCGTGGCGGCGATGATGTCCTGGGGGTCCGCGAAGACCTCGCCGACGGTGCGGAGCAGCTCGGACCGGACCAGCGCCAGGGCGGGGGCGGCCTGGCGGTGCGCGCCCTGGCCGTGCGCGGTCGCGGCGGGGACGGTCACCTCGAACACCACCGCGACCCGCCGCAGCCGCAGGTCGAAGCCGAGCTCGGCGGCCCGGAAGACGAGGAAGTCGCCCTCGACGACCTCGGGGTCGTAGGCGGCGATGTCGGCGAGCAGCTTCTCGCCCGCGCGCTCCGCCAGCAGCCGGGAACGCAGCATCACCGACTCCCGCAGCAGGATCTCCGTCTGCCGCTTCACCAGCAGCCCGAACCGCCGGACCTGGGCCGGCGTCCCGGTGATCCCGACCGTCCCCACCGCCTGCCCGCCCGCGATCAGCGGCAGCGTCATGCCGGGGCGCACCCCGCGCAGCAGCTGGGCCTGGGACGCGTCGTGCGTGGCGGCCTCCTGCGTGCGGACGACCTGCACGGACGCCTCGTGGAAGGTGCCGACGCGGCTGCTGTCGCCGCTGCCGATGACCATGCCCTCCGCATCGGTGATCAGCACGTTGAAGCCGATGACGGCGGAGGTGTCCCCGGCGATCTCCTGCGCGAGTGACGGGCTCAGCACGGGCGTTCCTCCCGTCGCGGGGCGGGCCGGGCTTGGACGCACCGTACAGGGGAGGGAACGATTCCGGCCACAACTGTGTACGAAGTGACCGGTGACGTACGACGGGACGCTCCCTAGCGTATGGCCCCAATCCTCCCCGCCGGGGGCACGACGCGGTGAACGGCGGGCTCCCTCAGCCGGAACGGAAGGCTCGTGCCGATGATCCGTGTGCGCTCCGTCGCCGCCTCTCTGTCAACATTCCTCCTCCTCTCCTCCGTCGCCGCCTGCGGCTCGGGCGGCGACGACGCCCCGAAGAACGTCTCCGCGAAGACGGCCGCCCTGGGCACCCTCACCCCCGGCGTCATCAAGGTCGCCGTCGAACCGTACGCGCCGTACACCACCGTCAAGGGCGGCAAGATCGTCGGCCTGGACGGCGACATCCTCGCCTACGCGGCCAAGAAGCTGGGCCTGGAGATCAAACCCCAGGTCACGGACTTCGCCGGCATGCTCGCCGGGGTGCAGTCCCGCCGGGTGGACATCACCATCGGCGGGGTCGCCTGGTCCGCCGACCGGCAGAAGCAGGGCCTGTTCACCGACCCGCCCTACTACTCGCCCCCGGCGATGGCCGTCCGCGACGGCAAGACCTACAAGACGGTCGACGACCTGGAGCACCTGAACCTCGGCACCGTCGAGGGCTACGTCTGGGTCAAGTCGATCCAGGCCGTGCCCGGCGCCAAGCTGCACGCCTACCCGGACGCCAACGGCGTCTTCGACGACCTCGGCGCGGGCCGCATCGACGTCGGCTTCCTCGACCCGCTGCTCATCATCGCCGCCCAGAAGGAACGCCCCGACCTCAAGATCAGCACCGAGTACCTCACCCCGCCCACCGCCGCGCAGGTCAAGGCCAAGCCCGCGTACTCCTACTTCCAGCCGTACCAGACCGGCTTCTACCTCCCCAAGCAGGAGCCCAAGCTGGAGAAGGCGATCTCCGCGCAGATCGACGCCATGTACCGGAACGGCGAACTGGCCAAGCTCATCAAGAAGTACGGCGGCGACCCCGAGCAGTTCCTCAAGCCCTCCGCCGACATGGCCGCCGCACGCCGGGGCGTCGACCGGCCCGCGGACTGGACCCCGCCGACCATCGGCTCCGCCGGCCAGTGAGGGGATGACATGTCCGGCTTCTTCCAGGTCCCCTGGTCCGACTACCGCCCCGACCTCGTCGCCGCGCTCGGCCGCACCGTGTCGTACACCGTGGTCAGCTTCGCCGGCGCGGTCGTCCTCGGCCTCGCGGTGGCCCTGCTCCGGCTGAGCCGGGTCTGGCCCGCCCGGGCCCTCGCCGCCGTCTACACCGAGGTGTTCAAGAACGTCCCCCTCCTCGCCATCATCTTCCTCGCCTACTTCGGCCTGGCCTCGGCCGGCATCAGGCTCGACGTGTTCACCGCCGGCTGCCTGAGCCTGGTCGTCTTCTACGCCGCCTACCTCTCCGAGATCTTCCGCGCCGCGATCAGCGGCGTGCACGCCGGACAGACCGAGGCGGGCGAGGCGCTGGGCCTGGGCCGGGCCGGCATCTTCGGCCACGTGGTCCTGCCGCAGGCCGTCCGGCTGGCCCTGGCCGGCACCAACACCATGCTCGTCGACCTGCTCAAGTCCACCTCACTGCTCGTCACCATCTCCGCCGCCGAGCTGATGTCGGAGGGACGGCTCATCACCTCGGCGACCTTCCGGGCGCTGGAGGTCTACCTGGTCATCTCGGCCGTCTACTTCGTCCTGTGCTACCCGCTCTCCCAACTGCTCCTGCTGCTGGAGCGGAAGGTACGGGCCGGCGTCCCCCTGTCCCCCCGGCGCCGGCGGCGGATCCGCGCCGCCCGCGCCCTGCTCGCCGCCGACCTCGGCACCGGAACCGGCACCGGAACCGCGGCAACCGACCGGAAGGAGGCGGTCGTATGACCGAGCCCGTGACCACCGCCGGGACCGACACCCCGTGCGCGTCGCCCACCGAGGCGGTCGTACGCATACGAGGGCTCCGCAAGGCCTTCGACGGCCGCACGGTCCTCGACGACGTGAACCTGGAGGTCGGCCGGGGCAGCATCGTGAGCGTCATCGGGCAGAGCGGCGGCGGGAAGACGACGCTGATGCGTTGCGTCAACCTGCTCGAATCCCCGGACGACGGCACGGTCGAAGTCGCCGGTGAAGTGGTGCACCAGGCCGGCCGCAAGGTCTGCCGGGACCTGCCCGGACTGCGCCGCACGGTCGGCATGGTCTTCCAGCGGTTCAACCTCTTCCCGCACCTCACCGCCGTGGAGAACGTCGTACTGGCCCAGCGCGCGGCAGGCATCCCCGAACCGGAGGCGCTGGAACGGGCCGTCACGCTGCTGCGCCGGGTCGGCGTGGCCCACCGCGCGCTCGCGCAGCCCGAGATGCTCTCCGGCGGCGAACAGCAGCGCGTCGCCATCGCCCGGGCCCTCGCCCTCAGGCCCGCGGTACTCCTCTTCGACGAGCCCACCTCCTCCCTCGACCCGGAGGCCACCCGGGAAGTGCTCGGCGTGATGCGGGAGCTGGCCGCGGACGGCATGACCATGCTGCTGGTCACCCACGAACTCCCCTTCGCCCGCGAGGTGTCCGACCACGTCGTCTTCGTCGACCGCGGCCGGATCGTGGAGGAGGGCAGGCCGCAGGACGTCCTCGACCACCCCGCCCAGGCCCGGACCCGGGAGTTCCTCGCCGCGTACGGATCCGCGTCATGAGCGGCGTGACCGGCACTCCCGGCACGTCCGGTCTGGTGGGAGACGGCCCCGTGGTGGTGGTCGGGGGCGGTGTGGTGGGCCTCTGCACCGCCTACTACCTGGCCGAGGCCGGCATCCCCGTGGAGGTCGTCGAACGGCGCGGCCTGGCCTCGGGCGCCTCCCGCGGCAACGCGGGCTGGGTCTGCCTCAGCCACTCCACCCCCGTCCCGGCCCCCGGCGTCGTCCGCTACGCACTGCGCTCACTGGGCCGCCCGGACTCGCCCCTCTACCTACGGCCGCTGCCCGACCCGGCGTTCGCCCGCTGGCTGTGGCGGTTCTGGCGCAGCAGCACACCGGCCGCCTTCCGGCACGGCTACGCGGCGATCGCCGAGCTGAACCGCGACACCTTCGACCTCTTCGACGGGCTGCGCGCGGCCGGGGTCGACACCACCCTGACCCGCCCCGGCATGGTGCACGCCTTCCTCTCCCCGGCCGAGGCCCGCCACCACCTCGCCGTCCAGCGGGAGATGGCCGACGGCCGCTACCCGCTCCCCGCCGACATCGTCACCGGATCCGCGGCCCGGCTCCTTGACGAGGCACTCTCGGACCGGGTGCGCGCTGCCTACCTCGTCGAGGGGGAGGGCGTGGTCGACCCGGAGGCGTTCGCCCGCGCGCTCGCCGAGACGCTCGCCGCGTCCGGGGTGAAACTCCACGAGAACGCGGAGGCCACCGGCTTCCGCACCTCGGGGGACCAGGTCACCGCGCTGCGCACCACCCAGGGCGACATTCCCTGCGCGGCCGTCGTCATCGCGGCCGGCACCCGCTCCTCGGCCCTCCTCGGCCACCTCGGCCGTCCGCTGCCCCTCCAGGCGGGCAAGGGCTACAGCTTCTCGGTCGACCTGGACCCGGCACCCCGGCACCCGCTCTACTTCGGCGAGCGCCGGGCCGTCGCCTCGCCGATCGGCACCACCACGCGCATCGGCGGCACGATGGAACTCAGCGGCAACAACAACCGCCTCGACTGGCGCCGCGTCGTCGCCGTCGCCCTCGCCAGCCGGCACTACCTGGGCCGCTGGTTCGACGACCCCGACGACCTGGTCGGCCTCATCCGCGACCCCTGGGTGGGCGGACGGCCCTTCCTCCCCGACGGCCTCCCCGTCGTCGACCGGGTCCCGGGCCACGCCAACGCCTACGCGGCCACCGGCCACGGCATGCTCGGCGTCACCCTGGGCCCGGTCACCGGCCACCACCTCACCCGCTACGTCCTCACCGGCCGCCGCCCCGAGGCCCTGAACCCCTTCCGCTTCGACCGGCTCCGGCGCTGAACTCAGGAGGGTGGCTGGAGGACCGCGTCGACGACGTAGATGGTGGCGTTCGCGGCCTTGATGTTGCCGCAGACGATGTTCGCCTTGCCGTTGACCTTGAAGTCGGTGCCCGAGCCCGACGTGGTCAGCTTGCTGCCCTCCACCGTCTTGAAGGAGCCGTGGGAGAGCTCGTCCGGGGTGATCTGCCGGTCCACGACGTGGTAGGTCAGCAGCTTCTTCAACTGCCCCTGGTCGGCCAGGACCGAGGCGAACTGGGCCACCGTCACCGCCTGGAAGGCCTGGTCGTCAGGGGCGAAGACGGTGATGCCCGGCTTCCCGTCGAGGGTGCCGTCCAGCCGCGCCCTGACCACGGCGGAGACCAGGTGGCTGAGTTGCGGATACGCTGCCGCGGCCTCCAGGACCTTGTCCTTGGCCGTACCGACCTTCTGGGCGAGCGCCTCGCAGCCGGGACCGAACGTGCCCGTGGCCGACGGGCTCGGCGTCGCGTCCTGTGCGTGGCTCTGCGACGCCGTACCGGCCAGCGCCAGCGGGACGGCGACCAGAGCCGCCGCCGCGGCGTGCGCCGTACGCATGCGCATGCGGGTGAACCTCATCGCAACCTTCCTCCCGTGGAAGCGTGAACACTGCAGAGGTCTGGACTGCGCCAACGGGCCCGGGGCAACGTCACCCGGCCACCCAGCGAGCGTAGCCAGCGGCAGCCGCCGACCGCATCTCGAAGGCGACGACATCAGCGCCGGGCACGGCCCGGGCCGCCCCCGTCCGGCCCCCCGCCTACGGACCACCAGAAGAAGCGGCTGATCGACTCGCGCTCCCCTTCCCCCCGAAAGACCATGGGAACCGGCACACCTCGGCACCCGGAGAGCAAGCACAAGCGTCCCGGGCGAGCGAACCAGGGCCGAGTGCGTGCCGCCCTGCCGGGGCACCCGTCGGACGGGCGGGCCGGGGAGGTCGTGCGGGGGTCAGGGTGTCGTGGGGCTCGTGGCGCGCTCCAGCAGTTCCCGGGCGTCGCGGACGCACGCGTGGTCGGGGCTGAACAGTTCCGTGAGCGTCGTGACGGTTTCGCGGGCGGCCTGGGCCGCCTCGTCGTGGCGTCCGAGGCCGAGGAGAGCCTCGGCCATGGGGACGCCGGCCGTGTGGACCTCGGCGGCGTCGAAGTGCAGAGGGGGGTCGTAGGCCCGGCGGGCACCGGTCACGAGGTCGAGGGCCTCGGCGTGGCGGCCTTGCGCGCTGAGCGCGTGGGCGAGGCTCAGCTCCAGGGAGAAGACCAGGTCGCCCCTGCCGTCCTGCCGCACCCGCATCGCCGCCAGGGCCTGGCGCGCGGTCGACTCCGCCTCCTCCGGCCGCCCTTGGCGGGTGAGGGCGTAGGACAGTGCGTGTGTCGCGATCCACCGCACGAAGAGGCCGGTGGGCGCGCGGGTGAACACGCTCCGTTCGATGATGGCACGCGCGTCGGCCTCGGCCTCCGCGAACCGGCGCAGGTGACACAGTTCGGGGGCGCGCAGGGCCCGCACGCCGAGCCACGCCGAGCTGAGCTCGTCGACGTGTTCCCCGAGCTGGTCGCCGACGACCTCGTACTCGCGGGCGGCCTCCTCGTGGCGGCCCAGACGGGACAGGGCGGCGGCGTGCAGCCGCAGCAGGGACGGAGTGGCCCGGTCGGTCACGGCCCGCCCCCGGATTCTCCGCAGCCGCCGGAAACCGGCCTCCGCCTCGGCCACCTGGCTGGTGTGGAGGATGAGCGCGACGCCCAGGTGGTACAGGGCCAGCTGCGTCGCGCGATGCTCGTCACCGAGGCGGTTCCCGGCCTCGGCCATGCACTCACGCAGCTCCGCCCGAGCCTCTTCCGTGGTCGCGTTCGCCCCGCCCGAGGAGACGGCCCGCTCGATGCGTTGCACGAGAGCCGCCGCCTCGACGGCCGCCGTGTCCACGTGCCGTCGCTTGAAGATCCCCACCCTGTCCGCCCCCCTGACCCTCCGAGTCGGCCCCGATCCTGCCACGCACCCCCCCCGCCGACGGCCCGCCGGCCCACCCCACACGGAACAGCCCCGGCACCTGCTCCCCTCCGCGCCCGACCACCGGCGCCCGACCGGCCCGCCGGCACCGGCCGCCACAGCCCCGCGCCCGGCAGAACCGAACACGCCGTGGAGGCCCGGTCCGACCGTCCGTCCCGTACCGCGCCGCCATCAACCGGGCGCGACGCGCTGCCTGCCGGATTTACCACGATGGGGTGAATCGGGCAGGTATGCGGCAACCGCGCGTCATCTGCACATGTCACACATCTTGCTTTCGACGGCAGACACCCCAGGGGGACCCATGAACAACCAGCAGCCGCAGCACTCCGGATGGAGCGGCCCGCAGCAGCCGTACGGGCAGTCGCCGTTCCTGCCGCAGCCGCCGAAGAAGGGACCCGGCGCGGGGAAGGCCATCGGTCTCGGCTGTCTCGGCCTCGTCGGCGTGGCCGTCGTCCTCGGCATCGCCGGCGTGGTCGCCGGCGGCAGCGGCTCGAACGACTCAGGCGGCGGCGCTTCGAGGTCCACGTCCACCACCACGACCGGCAACGGGACAACCGCCGACGACAGCAAGTCCGACACCAAGGCCGACAGCAAGAAGGCCGGCGCCCCGAAGACCGTCGTCTTCAAGGTCTGGGGAACCGCACCGGCCGGAGTGCTCGGCGGTCTCGACATCACCTACGGCTCCGACAGCGACACCCGCCAGGGCGCCTTCAGGAACGGCAGGTTCGAGGCGACCCTGCCCCAGAACAAGGGGGCCATGTACTTCACGCTCAACGCCCAGCTGCAGGGCTCGGGGGACATCAACTGCAGCGTGACCGTGGACGGGCAGACGAAGTCCGGGCACGCGTCCGGCGGTTACAACATCTGCGACGCCCAGCTCACCAGCGACTTCACCGGCGGCTGGCAGTAGCGGCGACCGTCGGCCCCGGGGCGGGCAGTCCGCAGGGCCCCGGGGCGGAGTGGGATCATGCCGTGGTGACGGCAGGATCCGCAGCACGGTTCGTGGCGGCCCCGATGCTCGCCCTGGGGCTGCTGCTCACCGGCTGTGCCTCCGGGCAGGCGCGCTCCGTACGGCCGGCGGACGACGCGGTGCGGCGGATCACCGCACCGCAGGGCCGGTACTTCGGGGTGAGCACCCGGCAGACCCCGTGGTCCCGGGCGGAGACGGCCGCGGTGACCCGGAACGCGGGCCACGCGCCGAACATGCTGGAGTACTTCGTCAAGTGGACGGAGGACTTCCGGCCGGCCGCGGTACGGGAGTCGTACGCGCAGGGCGCCGTGCCCCTGCTGACCTGGGAGCCCTGGGCCGGCTCCGGCGCCGGTACCCGGCAGCCGCGGTACGCACTGACGCGGATCGCGCGGGGCGGCTTCGACGCCTACGTGACGCGCTTCGCGAAGGCGGTACGCGCGCAGGGCCGGCCGGTGGTGATCCGCTTCGCCCATGAGATGAACGGCACCTGGTTCCCGTGGTCGGAGCAGCGCAACGGCAACCGCAGGGGCGACTACGTGAAGGCGTGGCGGCACGTCCACGACCTCTTCGAGCGGGCCGGCGCCGACGACGTCGTCTGGCTGTGGAGCCCGAACGTGGTGCGGGACGCGCCCACGGTGCCGCTGCGGGAGCTGTACCCCGGGGACGCCTACGTCGACCTGGTCGGGATGACGGGTTATCAGGACGGCGAGTCCACGGCGGGTGCGGTGTTCGACGCGACCCTCGCCCGGCTGCGCGGCCTGACCGGCCGCCCGGTGCTGATCGCGGAGACCGGGGCCCGGCCCGGAGAGAGGAAGGCGGCCTGGATCGCCGCCTTCTTCCGGTGGTTCGCCGTCCACCCGGAGGTGATCGGCTTCGTGTGGTTCGAGCGCAGCCGGGCCGAAGGCGGTCACCAGGACTGGCGCTTCAGTCAGACCCCGGGGACCACGCGTGCCTTCGCCGGCGGGCTGGACACCGTACGGCTGGCGCGGATCAGCCGGTCGTAGGGGCGGCGGCCGTCGGCGTTCCCGACGTGGGCAGGTCCGCCGACCCGGTCAGGTCGATCTGCGCGAGCCCGCGCCGGAACGCCTTGAGCGTCGCCGCGTTCTCGGTGTAGCGCCAGTCCGCGCCACCGCCCTGTTCCCGGTCGCGTTCGAACCAGATGAAGCCGATGACGTCGTCCTGCGCGCTCTTCTTCAGCCAGGTGAAGAAGTCGCTGATCCACGGCGCCTTCGACGGGCCGGGTTGCGCGCCGGCCTCGGTGATGACGATGGGGCGGTCGGTGAGCTTGCGGAGCTTCTTCAGCGTCGGGTCGAAGACGGCCGCCGCGGTCTTCTCGTGCACGGCGTAGCCGACCGTGCCGACCCAGTCGGTGTAGTCGTCGCCGGGGTACAGCGCGGCCAGGCTCACCCCGGGCACCGGGCGCAGGATGTTGGGGCTCCACAGCCAGACGACGTTGTCGGCGCCGGCCTGCTCGAAGAGGTCGTGGACGTGCCGCCAGGCCTTGACGTAGTCGCCCTTGTGGTTGCCGCTGCGCCGCTCGGACCAGGGGTACCAGGCGCCGTTCATCTCGTGCGCGAAGCGGATCACGACCGGCCACCTGTGGGCGGCGACGGCTTTCGCGAAGCGCGTGACGTACGCGTCGTACGTGCCGCCCGCGATCTTCGAGAGGGCGTACTTCGGCTGGTCGGTGCCGTACGTGCGGCCGGCCCAGGGCTGCCAGGAGATCACCGGGAGCATGCCCTGCCGGTAGGAGGCGTCGACGGCGGCGGGGTCGAAGTCCTCGTTCCAGTTGACGAAGTACTCGGACATGGTCGGCCGCTGCCCGGCCGCCTTCGCCAGGGCGTTCGTCTTCTTCGACGACCAGGGGATCTGGGTGCTGCTGAGCCCGAAGTACTTGCCTTCGGGAGCGGTGAAGGAAGCTTTCTCCGGGACGGTGGCGCGGGCGGTGGACGCTCCCGACGTCAGCCGGTCCTTGATGCCGGGCTCGGCCGCGGGGACGCCGAGGCCCTGGTAGACCGGCTCGGAGCTGGAGTTGGCGAGGAGGTAGACGCCGTAGCTGAGCAGCGACAGCACGACGACGTTGACGGCCATCCACAGCCGCAGCCGGACACCGCTGCCGCGGTTCCACCAGCGCAGCCGCTTGGCGCGGGACCGTCCGGAGGACCGGGCTGTCTCAGACACTCATCATCACCGATCCGAAGAGCAGGGCGGCGCCCAGCAGGTAGGGGACCACCACGAGGGGGCTGCGGGTGCGTTCGCCGGCGAAGCTGTCGGCGCGGGTTCCCCAGCTCGCGTTGTGGGCCATCCGGAAGAAGCCGAGGAGGCGCACCGGGAGCAGGAGCAGGGTGTTGATGATCATGAAGACCGGCAGGAAGACCATGTCCTTGGGCCGGTAGGCGAAGTGGCGGCCGAAGCGGATGGCCATGGAGATCAGGGACATCAGGGCGGCCAGGCCGAGGACGAACACCAGCGCGTGCCACGGGGTGTGGGGCAGCGGCAGCTGGTTGTAGATGCCGGGCTTGTCGCGCTGCCAGGCGGCGACGGCCCAGGACGCGAAGGTGCCGAGCAGGACGAAGGGCACCAGGATGTCGGCGATGTAGAACAGCCAGAGCATCTTCGCGTGGCGCAGCATCCACCAGAACATCCGCAGGGTGTTGTACTGCGAGCCGCGCGCCCAGCGGTACTGCTGCTTGGCGAGCTTGCGCAGCTCCAGCGGGGCGTCGGTGTAGACCAGCGAGGTGGACTGGTAGACGCTCCGGTACCCGGCCTTGAGGGTGTAGTTGGTCAGCGTCCGGTCGTCGCTGACCTCCAGGAAGACGCCGAGGAACTTCTCGCTGAGGAAGTCCTCCATGCAGTCCTCCAGGATGCTCCGGCGGAAGGCGATGGTCCGGCCGGGCAGGCAGCCCACCGTGCCGACCACGCTCATCGCGGGCATCGAGTAGTGGCAGCGGACGCTCTCCAGCCAGTCGGCCCAGCGGGTGAGCACCGAGCGCCCGGGGTCGAGGATCCGCTGCCGGGTGGTGACACCGCCGACCTCGGGATCGCGGAAAGGTTTCACCAACTCGGCCAGGGTGTCCGTGGTCCAGATGGTGTCGGAGTCGACGAGTACGGCGATGTCACCGGTCGCCTCCGCCAGGCCGACCCGCAGCGCGTTGCGCTTGCCGGGTGTCTCGGTCCAGCGCCAGGCGACGCCCATGTCGGTGCAGATGTGCTCCAGCACCGGGTTGCGCCGGCCGTTGATGACGACGATGACCTCGGTCGGCCGCTGCTCGGTTATCCGCTGGAGTACGGAACGGAAAAGGTCTTCCGGCTCGTCGACGACGGGAATGATGACCGAGGTCGTCGTCTGCCAGGGGCGTTTCCACGGTTTGTAGCGGCGGGCCAGCAGAATGCGGATGATCCAGAGCGACCAGACCATGGTCATGAAAACGGCGAACGGGTAGACGGCCCCGTTGTTCCGCCATTCTCTCAATTCCAGCAAATACGCAAGCATGACGTTCCCTGAGCCGTGGAATCGGAGATTAAGGCACGGGAGGTCCTCCGCCGGCAGGCCGTGCCGACTGCTCCGCCGGGGCTGCGCGGCCCTGGGCGCCCTCCTGCTCCTGGTGTCGGCGACTTCGACGCTGATCTCGCCAACTGGCCGGAAGTTAGCAGGAGTTACGGTGTGCTAAATCATGAAAAACAGCTCAAAACGTACGATCAAGATCGTTCGTTATTCAACAGAGATGTGAAAGATGTGTGAGGGTTACACGTTCAAAGCGTGGAAGATCACGCTCGTGTGACGTTTGCGTGACATGGGACGACGTGGCCGATCAGCGCACTTCCCCGGGTTATGGTTCCGCTCTCCACAGACCCTCGACAGGGTCACTGAGCACCATGTGCGGAAGGCGATTCAGTGTCTGCCCGTGTGACAGTCATCGGTACCGGATATCTCGGTGCCACGCATGCTGCCTGTATGGCGGAAATAGGCCACGAGGTTCTCGGACTCGACGTCGATCCGGACAAGGTCGCCGCACTGCGATCCGGCCGGGTCCCTTTCTACGAACCCGGTCTGGAAGAGCTCCTGGCCACACACGTGGCGACCGGGCGGCTGCGCTTCACCACCTCGTACGAGGAGGTCGCCGAATTCGGCGAGGTCCACTTCTCCTGTGTCGGCACCCCGCAGTCGCCCGGCGGCAACGCGGCCGACCTGCGCTACGTCGACGCCGTCATCGAGCACCTGGCGCCGCTCCTGCCCGGCCGCAACGCGCTGGTGGTCGGCAAGTCCACCGTTCCGGTCGGCACCGCCGAGCGACTCGCGGCGATGCTGCCCGAGGACGCCGAACTCGCCTGGAACCCCGAGTTCCTCCGGGAGGGCTTCGCCGTCGAGGACACCCTGCGGCCCGACCGGCTGGTCTTCGGCGTGCACTCCGCGACGGCCCAGGCGCGGCTGCGCGCGGTCTACGCCCCCGTCATCGCGAACGGAACCCCGGTCGTCGTCACCGACTTCCCCACGGCCGAACTCGTGAAGACCTCGGCCAACGCCTTCCTGGCCACCAAGATCTCCTTCATCAACGCCATGGCCGAGGTCTGCGAGGCCGCCGGCGCCGACGTCACCCTCCTCGCCGAGGCCCTGTCCCACGACACCCGCATCGGCGGCCGTTTCCTGCGCGCCGGCGTCGGATTCGGCGGCGGCTGCCTGCCCAAGGACATCCGTGCCTTCATGGCCCGGGCCGACGAGCTGGGCGTGGACCAGGCGCTGACCTTCCTCCGCGAGGTCGACCACATCAACATGCGCCGCCGCGGCCGGGTCGTGGACCTGGCCCGCGAGGCGGTCGGAGGCGACTTCCCCGGCCGTCGGATCGCCGTCCTGGGCGCCGCCTTCAAGCCCGACTCCGACGACATCCGGGACTCCCCGGCCCTCGACGTGGCCGCGCGGATCCACCTCCAGGGCGGCAACGTCAGCGTCTACGACCCCAAGGCCATGGACAACGCCCGCAAGGCGTTCCCGACCCTGTCCTACGCGACCTCCGCCGAGGACGCCCTGTCCGGCGCCGACGTCGTCCTCCACCTCACCGAGTGGGCGGAGTTCCGGGACCTGGACCCCACCACCCTGCGCGAAACGGTGGCCCACCCGCACATCATCGACGGCCGCAACGCCCTGAACGCCGACCGCTGGCGCACAGCGGGGTGGACGTACCGCGCCTTGGGGCGCCCCTGAAACCACCGGGCGCGCCACCTGAGCGCGTCACCCTGAACAGCCCCGGGGCGCTCATCCCCCCCGCCCCGGGGCACCCTCTTCCCGAACACGGCCAAGGGGCCTACGCCAGCCCGGAGGGTGTGCCTGCCGACAGCTGAGGTCAGGCTGGTTGGCAGGCGTCGCCATTCAGTGTGCCCGGCAGGCCGGCCATATCGGGAACCCGTACCGGCTACCGGCTATCGGCTGAGGAAGTAGACGCCGACAGCAGCCACGCTGGTGCCGCCGAGGATCTGGAAGAGCCCGATCACTCGGAGATACGACGGCCCTGCTGGAGGACCGCCGTAGATACGAGCCGACTTGTTCCGCTGCGTACGCATCGCCTTCGCGTAGAGGCGGGATGCCGCCCTCCTGTAGTCGGTGGCGATGACAGCCCGTCCGCACAGCAAGCCGACCCCCACCATGATGAGGAAGAGGGAACTGGCCGTGCCGGGAGGAGCGCCGGCCGGAGCGGAGCCGGCAAGAACAGCGAGGTACGTCACGCCGATCATCGTGAGACGGCGCCCTGGACCGGTCAATGCCATGAGCTCGATCGAGCACTTCATGTCAGATGGTGATGTCAGGTTGGATGGCCTGATGGAGCGTATTGAGGCCGAGCTGTTCACAGACGGTGGCAACGACGCCGTGGTGCGCATGCCCGGCAGACGGTTCCCCGGGGTCTTGGTGCAGGGCGACTCCCTTCGCATCCTCCGCAGCGACGTGGCCGAGGTAGTGGAAGCATGCGAGCGAGGCGACCTCGACGAAGCGCGGGAGTCCGCGGGCCTGCTCCTTGCGAGCCTGGATGCTCTGCTGACGCGGTACGAGGCTGCGTTGGCCGAGCACGATATTCCGCGGCCCTACTGAACTGTCGGGCCATCGGCTCGGGAAGCTGCGGTCATCTGCACGCTGCGCAAGCGTTGGCCTGCGCGAACGGGCGGGGAGCAGACCCGTTGGGTTCGGCTGCTCGCACCGTGATTCCCCGCTGTTTCCCGCCTGAGCCGGTGCGGCTGTGGTGCGCGCATGCGTGAATGCCGTTTCGGCGGCTCTTACCTCTTCTGGGCTCGGTAGCGCTTCATCAGCGTGGTGATCCGTGCATGGTCCGCGTGGCCGTTGAGTTCCGCCACGAGATCATCGGGGCACAACTCGTAGTGATCGCCCCACCATCGACGTCCGCGGTTGTCCCAGATCCGGTAACCACCGGGCACGCCCCTGGCAACGTAACGTCGTCTGCTCACGGTCCCCCTGCCCCCGGCACCGTCCGTGCCGTGCTTCAGCCAGACGCCCCTACGCGTGACGGTATGCGGGCGCAGTCCGACCTGGCGAGGCAGTTATGGCAGCCGCCGGCCCACACGCTTTCCACCTGTGGTGGTGAGGTGGCGGGCGGTGCAAGAAACCCCGCCAGGGACTGCCCGGCGGGGTTCGACCTCATCGATCTGTCGAGGTCACTCCTGGTTCATGGCGGCTCGCAGGTGGGCGATCAGATCACCGGTCGGCACCTCGACCCAGTCGGCTCCGGATACCCCGGGGCGAATGACCTCGTAACGGTCCTCTTCCGGCTCGTACACCATGACCTGACGGCTCGTTCGGACGAGCGGATCCGCACACAGGCGGACGGCGCCGTGTGTGATCGTCGGGAACATGTTCCGCAGCACCTCGTCCGTGCGGAGGCGACGCAGCAGGTTCCATTGCTTCCGGTGGAATTCGGCCGACAGGAGTCCGGCCCACTGCAAAGAAGTGGGTTCTCCCTCATCGAGCGCCCTGGCGAATCCTTCGAGCTCCAGGAACGTGAATCTCGCCGCCAACCCGTCGAACGGCACGCCTTGCCGCCATGCGACGACCGCCTCGACGAGCAACCCGAACTCGTCCGTCGAGCCGATCTCCCAAGTGAACCCCGGAGTCTCCCAGAGGATTCCGGGAATATGGACACGTACCCGGAACAGTCGCTCCTCGGTCGCGAGGACGACCGACAGGATCCCTCTTGCCGTCTCGATACCGATGATGTCGTCGGTGGGCGAGGGCACTGGCCAGATTTCGCCCATGACCAGCTTCGCGGCCTTTCCCAGCGCTGATACAAGACCGCCCGCGGCGGTCACGTCCGGATACGGGTCGTTCCGGCGGGTATCCATGGCCAACTCCTCAGCAGTGGCAGTAACCGATGACCGAACCCTTCACGGAGCGAAGGTCTCCCTTCAGGACCGACAGATCCGGCATGGCTGTCGGGGCATCCAGCACCATGGCTCCATCGGGACCCGAGGGGAGTAGAACTTGATCGAACTCCACGTGCGCTGACGCGCTGACCATTGGCGAGCGCCCTCGCGATCACGGACATCTCGTATTCCGTGGCAGCTCCGGCCTCACCGGCCGTCAGGCCACGTTGGGCAGCATCCATGAAGGTTCCCTCGTTGGCGACCTCGGCCGCGATATCCACCGCCTGCTCGGTGACACCCCCGCCGTCGGCGCCTGGACCTACCAGTCACCCCCGGTGGCTGCCCACAACCGGCCCTACTACCTGAGCTCCCAGCGTTGACGGAATCCTTGGACCGCGACCGCGACCGCGACCGCGGTACGGGGCGGGTCTCTGCTGTTACTGCTGTCCTACCTGACCAGGCGCGAGAGAACGAGGTTGGGGTCCTCGGCGGTGTTCCAGGCGGCGCTCAGCACGTAGACGGTGTCGCCGTGCAGGGCGATGGACGTGGGGTTCTGCAGACCGTCCGCCGAGCTCAGCACGGTGGAGTGGCTGCCGTTGGGCTGGACGAGCGCGACCTCGTTCGACCCGTCCAGGGCGGCCAGGAGCCGGTCGCCGCGGCCGGTGAAGGCGATGTCGTCGATTCCGGGCATGCCGTCGGCCCGCGTCTGCGCCCGGCCGGCGCGCCCGTCCCTCAGGACGGGGATGCGCAGGACCGTGCCCCGGTCGAGGTTGGTGGCCCAGACCGCGCCGTTGTGGACCTTCAGCCCGTTGGCGCCGAGGAAGCCGGCGGGGGCCAGTTCGGGAGCGGTGGACCAGGCGGTCGCGGTGCCGCCGGTGGTGGGCACCTTCCAGATGCTGCCGCGCACGGAGTCGGCGACGTAGAGGGTGTGGGTGCGCGCGTCCAGTGCCAGTCCGTTGGGCAGGCCGTCCGCCGGCAGCGCGGCGATCCGCTCCGGTCGGCCGCCGGGGCGCATCCGCCATACGCCGGTGAGGTCGGCGGTGCCGGTGGCGTACAGGAAGTACAGGGTTCCGTCGTGGGCGCGGGTGATGCCGACGGTCAGCGGGAAGCCGAGAGCGGGGGTGTGAACGCCGCCGTCGGCGGGTTCGGGCAGGGTGGCCCGGATCCGGACGGTGCCCTCGGGGGAGACCTCGGCGACCTGGCGGGCCTTGGCGAAGGTGACGTACGCGCGGCCGTCCGGTGCCAGGGTGACGTTCTCCGGTGTCTGGCCCTGGGCCAGGTCGAAGTGCGCGGCGATCCGCGCACCGCTCAGGGGTGCGGAGGCGGCTGAGGCGGGAGCGGAGTTGAGCACTGTCGCAGCGGCGGTGACCAGCGCGCCGACCGCCGCAGCGGATATGGAGAGCTTCTTGAACATGGCTTCCTTCTCGTATTCGGGCTGTTTTCAGGCATGCGGCGGCAACACGCCGACGCATGAGTTGGGATACGTGGTTCTTCCCGCGGGGTGGTGTCCCGCAGGAGCCTTGAGGTGAGGCGGGTCAGGGCCGGGGCCGGCAGCGGACGGGCGTCGGCTCGTCGAGACAACGCCCGGCGACGGTGTGGATATCAGCCCCTGTCGGCGCGGGGCCGTGGCCGCACCGCGTCGGAGGACAGGTCGGCCTGGGCGGCACACTCGCCGGTGGCCTGGGCGAGCAGGGTGAGAGCGGCCCGCGACGGCGAGCCCGCCTCTGTGGTGGCGACCACGACGACGGGACCTTGCCCGCTGCTCATGGTCTGTTGGATGACAGTCAGCGGCCCGACCAGCGGATGGCGCATCTCGTAGTCGGCCACGGTGCAGGCCTTGACCCGGTGGTCGGCCCACATCGAGGCGAACTCAGCACTTTTCGCGCACAGTTCGCCCAGGAGGGAGTGCAGTGCCGCGTCCTCCGGATACTGGGCCGCGACCAGGCGCAGGTTGCCGACCACGGCCGTGGCCTTGCTGCGCCAGTCCGCGTACAGGTCACGGACGTGGCCGTCGAGGAACACCAGCCGGGCCATGTTGGGGCGCCGCGCCGGCCGGTCGGGCGCATCGAAGTCCAGGTGCCCGGCGAACAGCGCATGGCCCAGACGGTTCCACGCGAGGACGTCGCTGCGTCGGCCGAGCACGATCGCGGGAACGTCGCCCAGTACCTCCAGGAACTGGCGCAGCGCCTCCGGCACCCGTTCCGGCGCCGGCCGCCGCCCCCGGGTGCGCCGCCTGTCCACTCGGGCCAAGTCGTGCAGGTACCGCCGCTCGGACTCGTCCAGCCGCAGCGCTCCGGCGATCGCATCGAGAACCTCGGGCGACGCGCTCAGCGACTGTCCCTGCTCCAGCCGTGTGTAGTAGGAGGTGCTCACGCCCGCCAGCAGCGCCAGCTCCTCGCGCCGAAGCCCCGGCACCCGCCGGCGCTCCCCGTAGGTGGACACCCCGATGTCCTCAGGGCGCAGTTGGGAGCGCCGCGTCTGCAGGAAGTCTCCGAGCCGCGTCTTTCCGTCCATGGCTCCGAGTATGGGCCGCCGCGCGGCAGCGAGCCTGACCCGGCTGTGGATAGGAAACGGCGGGTCAGGTTCCCCGCCCGCGTACTCGTTGAAGGGGAGGCGCCGAACCCGGCACCCCGCCCTCACCCAGGAGACCATCTTGAGCACCACCACCGAGAACGCTCCCTTCGAGGGGCTGGACGCGGCCGACTTCGCCTTCACCAGGCGCACTTGGGTGCCTCGGTGCCTCGGTGCCGAGCGCGAGCCGGCGTGACGGTCGGGACGCTGGGGGAAGTTCGGCTTCGAGCCGGCACGCAGCGCCTCTTCCTTGCTGGGCACATGCTCCTTCCACACCATGCCCGTCGAGGCCTCGGAACTGGTCTGCGCCGTCAACCAGGTCTTCAGACCCCAGCGGTACTCGTCCCGAAGCCCGGCGAGTGCTGCGTGGAACTGCGCGGTGAGCGCCTTGGCCGATCCACTCCGTGCACAAGAGAAGCAGAGCCATCATGAACTCGGCCTCTGCCACCGAAGTCACCCTGAGAAGACCGGGAGTCTGCTGCACCTTGGGCAATGTGGTGCTGCACGGTCTCCTCGTCTCTGATCAACTTGAGGAGAGGTTCCACATCGGCGTCCTGTTCGCCGTGGGCAGTGTCGTCATGCTGGTCGTGGCAGCGGCGCTGGTCGCCTAGAAGCGCCCCATGGCCGCCTGGCTGACCGGGGCCGTCGTCAGCCTCGGCGTGATCGTCGGCTTCTGCTGTCGCCCACCGTCGGCCTGCCGTTCGGCTACCACGAACCTGGCTGGGAACCGCCGTACGGCCCCCTGCCCTTGATCGTCGAGGGCCTGTTCGTCCTCGCCTTCCTCGCCTGGCTGGGAGAGAGGCCGGCGCAACAACCGCTTCAACAGCCGCTTCGATCACCGATTCGTCAACGGGAGCATCGTGATCATCGTGCTTCGGTAGCGGTCACCGCAGTTACGCAGAGGCGCGCCCGCCCTGGGCGTGCCCCGAGTCACTTCGCACCCTCCTCGCAACGGCAGGAACCGCGCCCACGTGGTGATGGGAGATCTTCGGTCACTTTCGGATCAACGTCACCATGAACCTGTACACGCACGGCGGGCAGGAGACCCGGCGTGCGGTCATGAGCCACATCGGAGACCGACTGTTCAGAAGGAGCCCCGGTCGTCAGCGCCCAGCGCCGTTGATGCCCGACGCGGTTCTCCGAGGCCCCGGACATGATCGCTCCGGGGCCTCTGACCTGGTGCCCCCGGCAGGATTCGAACCTGCGACACCCGCTTTAGGAGTGGGATTGGATCCTTGCCGGGGGGTACTCAGCGCTGTTGTCTACCCTGTTCCCCCTCGTCAGCGCGACGGCCCCTGAGTGCTCCATCCAGCTTATGACGGCGTGTGCCGGACAGTCCGCTCACGCATCGCGCACGCACGGAGCCCGCATCCTGAGGCAAAGGCGCAGCACGCGGCCATGCCAGCTCACTCAGGCAGGCCAGGACACGGGTCCCCGGTACCAAGGTCACTCGGCGATGGGCGAAACCTGACCGCTGATCGGCGGATGAACGGTGACCCACCTCGCGATTTTCTGATGATCCTCGCCTTCATCGAGGGTCAGGCCGAGCGGGTCATCCAGGTGGAGGACTGGTCTGAGATTCGCTGGCTGCGCCCGGCCCAGGAGATGGCGCTCGCTGGAGCGGACGGCCGCGGGGTTAGCGAGCGTCGAAGTAGCGGCTGGCCAGGTCGGCGAGACTTTCTGGTCTCCCGCGCCGCCGTGACGGCGGCGCGGGAGACCACTCTTACGGCGTGGCCAAGGTCTCCGGGCGGCGGATCACCGCCGAGATGCCTCGGATGCCTGCTGCGAATCCGGTCTCGTGCAGACATGTGCCGCCGGTCCGCAAGGCGCCGTCCTCAGAGTCCTGCGGAACCTGGGCATGCTCGTCATCCACGATCAGCTCGGCAAGGACCAGGTCCTTCCGCAGCGGGCCTCTCCGAGCCGCGGAGACGGCCGTGTCGTCCTGGCAGCGGTTCGCGACGCGCCGCCAGCGGTCGGCGCAATCGGGATCACCGCTCCACATCCACAGACCTGCGGCTGCCCGTGCCACCTGGGCCATGAACTCGGTTCCGCCCACGTGGACGGAGCGTGCCGGCTTTGAGCCCGGCGACCCCGCCCACACGTAGTCGCCGATGACCGCTTCGAGCCCTTCTTCCCTCCCGTCGAAGATCAGGAGGGAGGCTCCACTGCCCGTCGGCTCCTTCGCCGGCTTCAGGAGTTCCCGGCCCAGACGTTGTGCGACGTCGTAGCCGAGCCGGTGCAGCAGGTCGACGACATCCTGCGGGGTGGTTCCCTCTTCCGTGGCGCCATAAAGGACGTCCACTCGCACCCCACGTGTCAATGCGGCCTGGATTGCGTCGCCGAGCTTCGACAGGCTCTCCGCGTTCACCGTGGGCGAGGCGATCAGGACGTGCCTCGTCGCCGTGGCCAATGCCTCGGCAAGCAGGAGGTCGTGGGCCTCCTCGCCGGACACCTCGGAGAGCAGGAGTGCTTCGATCGACTGGTCCGGGGAATCGTCACCGCCGTTCCCGATGGAATCGGCCCCGTCCAGCCAGGGGAAGGAGCTGCCTACCTGAGGGAACTTTGGGGCTCCTACCACGGTAGGCCGGGGTTTGCGCGCCGCAATGCTCAGCGGTGTCGGCCTTGCCGGGCCGGTGGTAGGTGGCTGAGCCGGTACAAGGGGCGTTTCCTTCCTGGCGGTCGTCTGCGGCGTTGGCTGGAGGTCCGGGGTGCTCTCCAGCTCCTCCTGCCTGGCCTGTGCCACTGCCAGGATCTCGGTCGACAGAGCCTGGTGCCAGCCCCGGGGAAGCCCCGAGATGGCTCGGTCGGCAAGGTTGACGCGCACAGGGACGTACCGACGGAAGGTCACAAGCCTGGGCCGTCCGATGCCGCGCACCCACTCGCCGCTGTTGCGCGGCAACAGCTTCTGGATCTGAGACTCGTCCAGTGTGCTGCGCACGATGCGCCAGGGAGTCGACGGGTTGAGGTCCGGCCGTGCCTCCTCCTTCGGGACGGTCAGCACTTCACCACGCCTGGCCAACTGCCCTGCTGTGCGATCGAAGACCACCGTGCAGGGCGGGGCCGGTGCTACGACGACCGATGCCGGTTCCTTTCCGGACGAGCACGCCTGCTGGCCTTCGTCAGTGAGGACGAACGTGGCCTCTCGGCCGCTGGTGACGGCGACCCAGCCGGCACCGACCAGGGTCACCACGGCTTCGACCATGAGTCGTTCGTGGACTCGGAAGGTGTCGCACAGCGAGGTCAGGGTCGCACCCTCGTGGGGGGCGACACCGGCCCGTGCGGCGATCTCCTCCAGGACTCGCTGCTCCAGACGGCTGTACGGGCGCCCCCGAGCTACGTTGAAGTTGACGCTGAACATGCTCACAGGTACGAGGACGATCACGAGTTCTCCCTGAGGTCAGCCGGGATACGCACAGCCCTGCCGTCCAGGAACCATTCGTCTAGCAGGGTGACGATCTTCTTGAAGTGCCACAGAGGATGAACCTCATTCGCGAGCGGTACTGCTTGCATCTGGTGGACGAAGAAGTCCCAGGACCCGGTGAGGACCAGCAGGCGCTCTGCCCGCGAGAGGAGCACGTTCATCCGACCCGGGTCGTCGAGGAACCCCAGGCCGCGGCCGATCTCCTCATCGTTGTTGCGGACCAGGCTGATGGCGACGATGTCCGCCTGGTTGCCTTGGAAGGAGTCGACTGTGTGGGCGGGGAACCAGTTGCCGTCGATCGCTTCGGCTTTGAGACCCAGCTGGACCTGCAGTCCGGCAGGCAGGGGCGTATCCCTCAACTGCTGGCTGAGCAGGCTCACCTGCCGGGAGTACGGGGCCAACACCGCGAGCTTGCCCTGACACCCGCCGTCCGGTCCCAGGGCCTGGAGGAAGTTGGCGAGCGCGCGAGCCTCAGCCGGATTGGTGTACTTCGACTGGCCGCTGTTCGGACCGACCTCACGGGTGGCGGCATCATTGCGGCACCACGGCACGTCGAGCCAGACCACGGCACGGTCACGGATGCCGCTCGGGGTGTGGAAGCTGTGACGCACCCGCTCGGCCGGTTCGCCCTTCTTGTCCAGCGTACGGTTCATCAGTCGCCCCTGGTAGTACGCCTCGGAGATGAGCCGGCCAATGTCCGGGTGCATGCGATGCTGGCCGATCAACTGCCCTGCCGACGCTCCCTTCGCCTCGGTGTCCGTGACAAGACGGTCCGCACCCGTGGCCACGGCGCAGTACTCGTACAGACGGTGGAAGGTCCTCAGCCATTCCTTGGCGTACTCGCGGAACTCGTCTCGGTCCGCCTGGCTGCGCCGCTCCCACGAGTCGAGCCATTCCTGGTCGAGCATGCCGGACGCTCGCAGTTTGAGGCGGCCGAGAATGTGCGCCACAGGGTCCAGGTTGTCGATTCCCTTGTGGTAGTCCTCGTACCGGTAGGGATCCAGTTGCTTGTGGTCACCGATCAGCAGCCAGCGATGACCTGCTTGCAGTGGTAGCGCGAGGTCGAACGCGTGCGCTTTGCCCGCCTCCTCGACGATCGACCAGTCGAACGCCTGACCGGCGGCGAGGGCAACCAGGTCGCCGGCGCTGGTGGTGCAGTACGTGAGGTTCGCGCCGCGTTTGACCAGTTCGACGAAGTCCGACGAACGGGGGCCGAGGTCCTCCTGCTCCTGCATCATATTGATCTCACTGACCATGGCCTTCGCGTCTTCCAGCCAGGCGAGTTGCACCTCGCTGGGCGAACTCATGGCTCCGAGTTGGGAGATGCTGCGCTGGAGCACCTGCCTGGCCACGCCCTCTACGCCGTCCTCCGGCAGTGTGGTTCCTGCCTTGTGCGGACCCCGCAGCCGGATCTGCAGCGGCCTGTCGGCTTCGGGTACGTCCTGAAATGCCTCACCCACCTTCGACCTGAGCACGTCGACGGCTCCGTGGGCCTGGGCCGTGACCAGTACCTGGACGACGGGATCCTCCGTGAGGATCTCGCGCAGCAGCCAGGCGACGAGGGTGGTCTTGCCCGTGCCGGGCGGCCCTTGCAGCGTGTAGATGGGGCGTACCCGGAGGATGTCCTCGATGCTGGCCCGTTTGGGCTCGTCGACCCGTTCGTGGTCGAGTTCGACGGGGAGCTCGGTGGCACCTGTGTCCATGCGGACGTGGCTTGGTGTGGCCAGCGAGCGCAGAAGGTATCCGTGCTGGTCGAGGGCATCGATGGCCTTCTTGCGGCGCCGGAACAGACTGATCTGCCCGGGCATGCCGGCGCTGCGGAGGAACCCCTCCTTCTCCAGCTTTACCCGACCTTTGCTCAGGCCCGGGCGGCTGAGTGTGACGCACTCGGTCGCCTGGTCCATGGCATCGACCTGCCACACATTGCCGTCGTCATCGGATTGGCGGTCCCGGGGAGGGAGCTTCAGGCGGGCGCCGTCGCGGGCCCCCGACAGGATGACCTTGCGGTCGCTGCCCCGTACCTCCTTCTGCAGGAAGTCGATCAAGTCCACCCGGAATGGCTCGAAGACTTCGTGTCCTTCTGGACGCGCGCGCTCCTTGACCACGGCCCACTCCACGCCGTTCTCCAGCCACGGGGCGCGGACGACTTCGTACGGGAAGATCTGTGAGTCGAGGAGGAGCAGTTCGATCTGGTTGCTCACCCGGACGAACTCGTGGAAGCGGCCGAGTTCGCGTGAGACCTGCGCACTGCGGTCGATCTTCGGAAGCGCGGGTTCCCACGACGTGGCGTTCTGCGCGATCGTACGGTCGCGGCCCACCTCGTCCCTGGCATAGGCGAACAGGCGGCCGGGCGGAAGCTCGCGGAAGCTGTCGTCGCCCTCGCTGTAGAGCAGCGGCTGGGCGGACCGGCAGTCTGCGACTTGCCAGCTCGACGTGCCGTCTTTCCCTCGGTACGCGGTGATCTTCAGGCTGAGCCGACCGCCGACGAGGATGAAGTACGGCCGACCCGGGACGGCGTACAGAAGGGGTCTCTGCAGGTCCTGGCGGACGAACTCGCACGCCTCTTTCCGGTGGACCGGATCCCCCGGTATGAAGGTCCCCATGGGGTCGAGTCGCAGGTGGTCACGCAGCCCGCTCTCCATCAGGTGATCGATGAACTCGGACCGCCGCAGATCGAGTGCCAGGACGTACTGCGCGTCCTCTTGCTGGATACGCAGGGGATTCGCCAGGGTCCGCGTAATGTCCTGGATCCGGCCGATGATGTCGTACGGCGCGGTCAGGCGCTCCAGCGGATCCGCAGCGACGAGGTCCAACAGCAGCTTGCGTTCAGCCTCGGTCAGTTCGTGCTTGGCGGCGTCGATGCTCTTGAGCACTCGTGCGTGACGCTCGTGCGGGGCATTGGTGGTGAAGCGTTCGAGGTCAAGCAGTAGCCGTGCGCAGAGAACGCCAAAGGCGAACCAGTCGTCGTCCTGACGCCAGGCAGTCACGCCTCCCGTGGTGCGCTCCGGTGGAACCGGCCAGCCGTCGGGAGGCTGGGTCCCCACCGGACGGCCCAGTTTGACGGACCACTCGAAGCCGCCGAGCCGAAGGGATTCGGCACCGAGGTCCTCGTCGAAGAAGAGGGAGTCGAGGTCCACGCCCCGGTGCAGGACCTGTCGCTCGTGCAGCAGGTTCAGCCCTGTGGCAACGCGCCGTAAGCCGCTCCACAACTGTTCGCGTGCGGCCGTCCCGCGGTTCGAGAGCCACGGGTGGCGGGCGCGGTGCTGCAGCGCGTCGGCGACGCGCTTGTAGCCCGGTGCCTCCAGGACCATGACGAAGCACTGGTGGTCCCGGTCGAGGCCGGCGTCCTTGAGTACGACCAGTGCGTCGTCCGACCTCGGGCTGCTCGCGACCTTGTACAGGGTGCGCAGTTCCTGGTCCCATAGGGCGCGTTGCACCCGGTCTGGTTGCTCGCCCTCGTACGTCCATGTCTTGAGCAGGTACGTGTAGCCGTCGCTGAACGCCTCCCAGACCTGGGATTCGCCATCACCTGCATGCGGACCTCCGGTGATTTCGTACCTGTTCCGCAGAAGCAACGTCCCGACGGTGGGAGTCGTCATGCATCCACCTTCACGAGTTGGAGAGCGGGTAAGTAGGCCCCGCGGGGCCCGACTTGCCGCACGGGTGAAATGTGATCGTACTCACACTTGTTGACCGCTGTGGGCGGTTCCGAATATGCGCTCTTGTCGGTCTTGGTATCGACCTGGCGGGCTTGCGCTGCTCTCGACGCTGCCTGCCCCCTGGTGCGCGGACTGCCTGAAGCCTCAGTGAGGGATTGGAACCTTGCCGGGGAGGGGGCGACGCTGCTGAGCTGTGCTGTTTTCACTGGTAAGCAGCGTGCAGCTGTGTACTCGATTCCTCGCATGACGCTTCGTGCCGGACAGTCCGCTCACGCATCGCGCACGCACGAAGCCCGCGTTCTGGAGGGGTGAGAGTTCAGATGGTGGCCAGGCTGGCCTACTCGGGGGGAGCTATGACGCGGACACTTCTCAGCGCGGCGGGGAAGTGAGGTTGAGTGCTCGTTGAGCGTTCTCGATCAGTCTGTCGTAAGCGGACTGGCGATCGCAGAGGCCGCAGCCCGGCTCGTCCCGCGCGCCCGCGCCACCTCCGAGAGCACCGCCCCCGAAGCGGAGCCGGAGCCCGACGACACGCAGCATCCCGCCCAGGAGTCCGTGCCGGATGGTACTGATCCGCTGGGAGAAATTCCGGAGATCAACTCTCCGTCCGCTCACGCAAACGGCCCCGGACGAGGAGTCCGAGGCCGAATAGAGCGCCTCCCTGGGGAGAAATCGCAGGTCAGCGGCGTAATGCGCTGTGCCCCCGGCAGGATTCGAACCTGCGACACCCGCTTTAGGAGAGCGGTGCTCTATCCCCTGAGCTACGAAGGCGGGGGTTTGTGGAGAACCTTGTTGGAAAGTCCTGGGGACAGTTCCAGGGTAAAGACACAAACCCACTGGTCAGTGGTGGTGTCACGTTGTCCGCGTTGCTGCTTGGGCGGGCGGCGTGGTGTACCGACTACTGACCAAGGACAGGGTAGCGGATGTGGGCGGGGGAGGGTTGCAGGGATCGGTGTCGAAGGGGGCGGTGATGGGAGGGGAGGGTTCTGAGCTGCGGGTTCTGGCGTTGGTGCGGAACGGTTGGTGGATGGTGAGAGGGGTGGAGGGGGAGTGGTTGGTTCGTTTTGTTCCGCGTGGTCGGCGTCCGCTTCGGCGTCGACCGTCGGCTGTCGTCGGCCAGGTGTCTGGCGTGGGCCCGAGCGGCTCCCCCCGTGTGCGCTCCAGCTCTGCGTGTTGATCGGAGTTGTGTGGCAAAATGGCGACTGCCGTCACGAGAATGGCAATTTTTGTGGTGGGGGAAACGGTGCGTGTCCGCTTCGGGCCTAGGCTGTGGCGGTGACCAGTGCTGATGTCGCCGTCGGATCTGCCGCTGAGAGCGGTCCCGAGCCGCGTACCCAGTCCCTGATGCTGACCTTCTTCGGCGCTCATGTACTGGAGCGGTCCATCGCCGTGTCGTCGGGCAGTGTGATCGCCGCTCTCGGGAGGCTGGGAAGTACGGAGGAGGCCGTGCGGACCACCCTGAACCGGATGGTCAAGCGCGGCCTGCTGGAGCGTCATCGGCAGGGGCGGAAGGCCTACTTCGGGCTGACGCCGCACGCCGTCCAGGTGCTGACGGACGGCAGGGACCGCATCTGGCGTACCGGTGCGGTGAACCGGGACTGGGACGGCCGCTGGACGATGGTGGGCTTCTCGCTGCCCGAGGCGTGGAGTCGCGAACGGCACGACCTGCGCTCCCGGCTGATCTGGGCGGGCTTCGGCCCCCTGCAGAACGGCCTGTGGGTGGCCCCGGCGCGGGTCGACGTCCGCGAGATGGTGGCGGATCTCGGCCTGGAACCGTACCTGCGGGTGTTCCGGGCGGAGGTGGAGTCGCCGACCGGTGTCCGGGAGGTGCTGGAGCAGGCCTTCGACGTGCCGGCCATCGGTGCCCGGTACCGGGCGTTCGTGGCGCGATGGGACCGCACCGACCCGCTTCCCGCGGCGCTCTCGGGCGATGAACTCGCAGGTCAGCTCCTGTTGCACACCGACTGGCTGGACCTGGTGCGACGGGATCCGCATCTGCCCGCCGAGCACCTTCCGAAGGACTGGCCCGCCGCCGAGGCGGAGACCGTCTTCCGTGGCCTGGCCGGCCGCTGGGAGCGCCCGGCCGCGCGGGTGGCCGCCCGGCTGCTCGACGTTCTGCCGCTGGGCTGATCCGCGCCCGGCCCCACGCGTCCGGACGCGGACCCGCCTGTCTCAATGTTGGGCAGTGTATTGACGGCTATGAAAAAAGAGCCCTACATTCGCAGCGCTCGCCCCCCTCGCTCCTCCCCTCCGCTCCCCCTCCCTCGCTCCTCCCCTCCGCTCCCTCGCTCCCTCGCTCGGTCCCCCCTCGACTCGCGGAGCCGCCGTCATGCCCCGACCCCGTTTCTCGACCTTCGCCGTCGCCTGCGCGACCGCCCTCGCGACCACCCTGATCGGACCGGCGACCGGCGCCCATGCCGCGAGCGCCGACCACTACTCCGGGACCCTGTCCGACGGCGCCACCTGGATCGCGGACAGACCCGCGCAGTGGAACGGCAGCCTGCTGCTGTTCAGCCACGGCTTCGGACCGACCACCGCGGCCGACGCCCCGTCGGCCGCGGCGCGCCAGGCACTGCTGGACGCCGGCTACGCACTCGTCGGCTCCTCCTACGACCCGAACGGCTCGATGTGGGCGCTCGACTCGGCCGAGCGGGACCAGTTCGCGGCGCTCACCGCCTTCCGGCGACAGGTCGGCACGCCGACCCGGGTCATCTCGGTGGGCCAGTCCATGGGCGGCCTCGTCAACGCCCAGCTCGCCCGCGACGGCGCGGGACGCGTCGACGGCGTTGACGGCGTTGACGGCGTTGACGGCGTCGACGGCGCACTCGGCCTGTGCGGCCTGGTCGCGGGCGGCGTGGATCTGGACAACTACCAGCTGGACGCCGAGTACACCCTGGCCACGTTCTTCGACCCGGCCGACGCCGACGAGCTCGTGAACCTGGACAGCCAGGCCGACGGCGCGGCCCTCGCCGACCGGCTCACGAAGGCGGTGGAGACGGCGCAGCAGGCCCCCACGGGACGCGCCCGGATCGCCCTGGCCGCCGCCTACCTCAACCTGACCGACTGGGCCCCGGGCCAACAGCCGCCCGCCCGTGACGACTTCGCGGGCCAGGAGGAGCAGCAGTACGCATGGCTGGCCCAGGGCCTGCTCGGGTTCATCGTCCCGGCGCGCTGGTCGGTGGAGCAGTCCGCCGGCGGCAACACCTCCTGGAACAAGGGCGTCGACTACGCCGGCCTGCTGCGCAAGTCCAGCCATGCCAAGCAGGTCAGGGCGTTGTACCGCGACGCAGGACTCGATCTGCGGACCGACCTGAACCGGCTCACCCGCGGTGCGGACATCTCGGCCGACCCGGCCGCGGTGGCCCATTTGAAGCGGACGTCCACGGCCGGCCAGGGGCTGGCCGTGCCGCTGCTCGACATCCACACCACCGCCGACCAACTCGTGCCCGTCGAGCAGGAGTCGGCCTTCGCCGGGCGGGTGCGCCGGTCCGGCGACTCCGCGCTGCTGCGACAGGCCTATGTGGCCCGCCAGAGCCACTGCAACTTCACCACCGCCGAAGTGGTCGCCGGGCTGCACGCCGTGGAGCACCGGCTGGACACCGGGCGCTGGGACGACTCCGCCACCACCGCCGAACTCCAGCACAGCGCCGACGAACTGGGCCTCGACGGCGCCGCCTTCACCGACTTCCGGCCGCCCCGCCTGACCGGCACCCGCTGATCCCCGAGAGCCCTCTCCCCGTCCCGAACCCGCGTGCCTCAGGAGCCTCCGTGTCCATGACGACCGAACCCTCCGCCAGAACCACCGTCGGCCGCAGTCTGACCACCGGCACCCTGGTCGCCGGTCTCCTCGCCGTCTGCCTCGCCCAGATAGGCCTGGCCATACCGGCCACCCTCAACGGGCTGTTCCAGTCCGACCTGCACCCGGTCGGCTCCCAGCTCACCTGGATCTCCGACGCCTTCCTGCTGCCGGTCGCCGTACTGGAGCTGACCTTCGGCCTGCTCGGCGACCTCTTCGGCCGCAAGCGGCTGCTGATCGGCGGCGCCGCACTGCTGGCCGTGGGCGAGCTGGTCAGCGCCACCGCCTCCGGTATCCACCAGCTCTGGGCCGGGCAGGCTCTGGCAGGTCTGGGCGCCGCAGGCCTGTTCCCGACCTCGCTGGCCATCCTGGCCGCCGGCACCACCTCGCCCGCGCAGCGGGCCCGGGTCATCGCGATGTGGGCGGCCCTGCTCTCCACCGGCGGGTTCCTCGCCCCTCTGCTCGGCGGCATCACCGCCACCTACGGCTCCTGGCGATGGTCCTTCGTCGTGGTCACCGCCGTCGCCGTGGCGAGTGCCGCCGTCAGCGCCCTGTTCGCCGTCGACTCCAGTGCCCCCGAAGGACGTTCACTGGACGTGGCGGGCCAACTGACCATCGGCCTCGGCCTGTTCTCGCTCCTCTACGCCATCATCCAGGGCCCCACGGACGGGTGGGCCTCGCCCTCGATCGTCGTCGCCTTCGTCCTGGCGGCCGTCTTCCTCGCCGCCTTCGTCCTGGCCGAGAGGCGCGCGAAGTCCCCGCTCCTCCGCCTGGACCTGTTCCGCAACCGCGCCTTCGCGGTGGCCTCGGTCGTGGCCGTGGTCGGGATGTTCGCCTTCCTGGGCACCGCCTACTCCGTGAGCATCCGGCTCGGCCCGGTGCAGGACCAGGCTCCGATGCGGACGGCCCTGGCCTTCGTCCTGCTCAACGGCATCACCCTGGTGATGCTGCCGCTGACGGAACGGCTGTTGAGAACGGTGGCGCCGGGACTGCTGCTGGGCGCGGGACTGCTGTTGATCGCGGCGGGCGACTACTGGGCGGCCACGCTGCCGATCACCGACACCTCCTTCACCTCGCTGATCCTGCCGCTCGGTCTGGTCGGCCTGGGCTTCGCGATCACCGTCTCGTCGATCACCGCAACGGCCGTCAACACCGTGCCGGTGCACCTCGCCGGCATGGCGAGCGCCACCACCAACCTGCTGCGGGACTTCGGCTTCACCCTCGGCCCGGCGGTCATCGGCGCCGTGGCCCTGAGCCGGGCGGCAAGCAGTTTCTCCGCGTCCCTGCATGACTCCGCTCTGCCGCAGGCGCTCAAAGGCGCGGGCACGGCCGTGCTGGAAGAGGGCGGTCCGCTCGCGGTGAACGGTGCCGCGGAGGCCTCACCGACCCTGGCCGACCTGCACCCGCTCGCCCTGGACGCGCTCGGCCACGGCTACTCGATCGGCTTCGTCGTCTGCGGCTCGGCCGCACTGTTCTCCGCACTGCTGACCTTCGTGACGCTCCACGGCCGAGCCGCCCCACACGCCGAGTGACCAGGGCACCACCAGGGAACGCGCCGGACGTCCGCCGTCCCTGAATCGGCGCGGGGCCGGACGGACAACCCCTCCACCGGCCGACCCGCCTCCCTGAGCAGACCGAACAGAGCACCGCCTGCCGCGGCCGGCCGACCGACCGGCCTGGCCGGCTCCGCGCCGGGGTCAGGACAGCGGGACGTGGGTGAAGCGGGACGCGATGTGCAGGTCGTCCTGGATCCGGGCGGCCGTGTCGTGCAGGGCGGGCAGCACCTCGCTCACGCATTCCGCCAGGGTGCGGCGGGCCGCGTGGGTGGCCACGTTGACGGCGGCGACCGGGCGGCCCGCCCGGTCCCGTACCGGTACCGCGATCGAGCGCAGGCCCGACTCCAGCTCCTCGTCCGCCAGTGCGTATCCGTCCGGTCCGGTGAGGCCCAGCAACGCCCGGCCGAGTGCCGTACGGCCGGCCGGCAGCCGGGTGCCGACGGTGATGTCCACGGTCAGGACGCCCCGGCTCGCGGCGGCCACCGCGACGTACTGGATCTCCGCCGGATCGCCGCCCGGCCCGCTCGGGACCAGGACCGCCAGGGCCGTCGGCTCGTCGAGCCGGTCCGCGAGGGCGCGCAGCCGGGGGGCCGCGAGGCGGGCGAGGGTGGTGCGGGACAGCGGGGGGTAGCCCAGGGACAGCACCCGGGGGGTGAGGGCGAACTCGCGGCCGTCCGCGGTCACCAGGCCCAGGTGCTCGTACGTGATCAGGGCCCGCCGGGCCGTCGCCCGGGCCAGTCCGGTCGCCTTCGCCACGTCGGTCAGGGTCAGCGACGGGCGGCCCTCGCCGAAGGCGGTGAGGACCGTCAGACCCCGGGCCAGCGATTCCACGAAGTCGCGGCCGAGCTCGTGCTTCGACGCGGTGGTCCAGACGGCGAGGCCGGAGGGCGGCGGGCCGGGCTCCGCGGGCCGGGCCTCGTCCGCGCGCAGCTCCGCCTCCATCGCCGTCACCGCCGTACGCAGCCGGGGGAGCAGGGTCTCGCGCAGGTCCGCCGCCGTGTGGCGGCTGGTGTGGCTGACGACGCTCGCCACGCACGCGACCCGTCCGGTGCCCGGGTCGCGCACCGGGACGGACACCGCGACCAGGCCCGGTTCGACCAGCTGGTCGTCCAGGGCCCAGCCACCGCGCCGGGCCCGCGCGGTCCGCGCCTCGAAGTCGTCGTCGGCGGCCGGGTTCCGGGGCGGTACGGCGGGGAAGCCCGCGTCCGTCGGGTCCGCGGCGCGCCGCGCCCGCCAGTCCGCCCACTCCCGCTCGGTCCACTCGGCCGCGAACAGCAGGCCGGGGGCGGTGCGTTCGGCCGGCAGCAGGTCGCCGATGCGGAAGCTGACGGACATCGCGCGGCGCCGGGTCGCCTGGTGGATGAACCGGATGCCGTCCCGGTCGGCGACCGCGAGGGACACCGACTCGTCCAGTTCGTCGGCGACGGCGTCGGCATGCGCGTCGAGGAGCGCGGGCAGGCGCAGCGCGGCCAGGTAGGCGTTGCCCAGCTCCATCACCCGCGGGGTGAGCACCGCGTCCCGGCCGTCCTGGCGGAGGTATCCCATGCGGGCGAGGGTCGCGGTGATGCGGTCCACCGTGGAGCGGGCGAGGCCGGTACGCCGTTCCAGCGCGCTCGCGCTCAGCGTCCCGCCCGCCTCGGTCAGCGCCTCCAGCACCGCCACGCCCCGGATCAACGGCGCCACCGCCTCGGCAGGCGGCTCGTGCGCCACGGCGGAGGAGGGCAAGGGGGCGGTCATCTACTCTCCGGCTCCGATACGACGGGGTGCGCGATCTCAGCGGTCTCGACGCCGGCGGTTTCGGCGTCAGCGGTCTCAACGTCAGCGGTTCGGCGGTCTCGACGCCGGCGGTCTCAAGGGTCTGGACGTCAGCGGTCTCAGCGTTCTCCACGGTCTGGGCGTCGGCGGTCTCGGCGGTCTCGGCAGTCTCGGTGATCTCGGCAGCGCACGCCTACGGTAGACCGTGGCCCACCCGGCCGGCGCCGGGTCCCGGTCCGGGTCCGGCAGCCCACCCGGCCCCGCTCGCCACCCTCGCTGCCCCTGCCTCCTACCGCCGTGTCACCCGCACCTGGTAGTCCCCCTCCCCGTCCACCCCCGTCACCCGCACCTCGATCCCGTGCGCGGGGTCCTTGAAGCTCTCGCCCGGGCCGAACGGGGCGTCGGAGAGTTCCGCCTGGACGTTGGGGCTGCGGGTGCAGCCGCCGGAGTCGCGGTGGGCGTCGTACACCTTGATCGGGCCGCGTCCGGTGTCGATGTTCGCGTCGACCTTGTAGACGAGGACGCCGGGGCGGCAGATCTCCTCGTCGTTGCCGCCCTTGGTGCGGACCTCCAGGGCGTAGCCGGTGCGCGCGTCGACCGGTACGAAGACGAGCTTGCGACCGCCGGGCCGGGACAGCGGGGTGATCGTGTACTCGGTGCCGCCGCGGGCGGACGCGCAGCTGACCTGGTCGGGGTCGAGCCAGCCCAGCTTCCACTTGTGCCAGGCGAGGAGGTCGTTGTCGGCGCCCCAGTCCTCGCTCATGATGTCCCAGTGCCCGACCGCGCCCCCGCCCTCCTGGGTGTAGAGGTCGGGCAGGCCGAAGACGTGGCCGTTCTCGTGGGGGAGGACCCGGTAGCCGGTGCGGGCGTAGGAGCCGGAGCCGTCGTCCTGGCGGGAGTAGACGAAGGAGGCGTTGGCGACCGGCGTGCCGTCGGCGACCGGGGCGTCGCCGTTGCCCGCGAACGTCACCGACAGCACGGTGTCCAGGGCGGAGGGGCCGGCGTTCGGGGTGACCAGGATGTTCAGGAGGTCGTACGACCGGAAGTCCACGTCGGGGTCGGCGGCGGCCACGATGTCCTGGACCAGCTGCCGGTAGCCGGGGTCGAAGGGCGCGCCGCGCTCTATGCCGTAGGCGCTGAACGGCTTCGGCATCCGCAGCCAGTGGTCGATCGGGGCGGCGGGCCGGTAGTCGAGCTTGCCGTAGGAGGCGGTGCGGAACCAGTCCTGGGTCTGCGGGAAGAACTCGTGGTAGCGGTCGAGCGCGCTGCCCTGGCCGGGCGCGTCGGGGAAGTCGACCATCAGGGTGAGGGCGTGCACGGTGCCGGTGGAGCGGGAGTAGCCGGCGGGGGTGGGGACGCCCTCGGTCATCTGGATCTCGTGGCCGCCGCTGATCATGCAGGGGCCGTAGACGGACGAGCGGGCCAGCGCGATCGGACCGGCGCCGGCCGGTGTGGGGTCCGCCGTGAGGTGCCCGGTGCCCGCCGAGGTGCCGACCGCGAGGATCAGCGCGGCCACGGCGGCGAGGCAGACCGCACGGCGGGGGCGTATGCGGCGGCCCGGCCGTATCGCACGACCGCCGGCCGAAGCCGGGCGGCGGGACGACGGTGTACGGCGGCGGGGTGCGGTACGGCGGCTGGGCTGCGGCTGCATGCATGGGCCTTTCGCGCCACGGCAGCCGCCGGTCTCCGGCTGCACCCTCTGGATCACCCTGTGTCGGCGGGGCGGCGGGCGCGCGCTGGAGGGGCCGATCGTGGGATTCACCGGAGCGGGACGGCACGGCTCGGCGGTGTGACTCAGGTCACGTGAAATTCGGAGAAGGTGGGGAAATAACCGGGGACCGTCTCCCCGTTTAGACCTGTGTCCGCGCGAAACGGGGAACGCCTCCCCGGATCGCGGAAACCGACAGACCAGGAGTACGCCGTGCAGACCGCGACCGCCCTCCCCGCCGTGCGCAAGGCACCCCGGCCCCGCGCCGACGCCCTGCGCAACCGGGAGCGGATCGTCACCGCCGCCCGCGAGATGTTCACCGAGTACGGCCCCGACGTGCCGCTCGACGACATCGCCCGCCGGGCCGGCGTCGGCAACGCCACGGTGTACCGCAACTTCCCCGACCGCGACGCGCTCGTCCGCGAGGTCGTCTGCTCCGTGATGGACCGGACGTCCGAGGCGGCCGAACTGGCGCTCGCGGAGAGCGGGGACGCCTTCGAGGCGCTGGAGCACTTCGTGCACACGTCCGCCGACGAGCGGGTCAGCGCGCTGTGCCCCATGGTCTCCAGCACCTTCGACCGGAACCACCCCGACCTGGAAGCGGCACGTCAGCGGTGCGAGCAGCTCATCGGGCAGCTCATGGACCGGGCCAAGGCGGCCGGACAGCTCCGTCCGGACGTGGGCGTCGGCGACGTGATGATCGTCGTGGCCCAGCTCAGCCGGCCTCCGTTCGGCACCGACTGCCTGGTCAGTGACCGCTTCGTCCACCGTCATCTGCAGCTGTTCCTGGACGGGCTGCGGGCCCCGGCCCGCTCCGCCCTGCCGGGCACGGCCGTGACCATGGAGGACCTGCGCCAGGCCTGAACGACCGAGAGCCACAGCACAGTCCCAGTCCCGTAGGGCCGATCAGTTTCGGACCGCGTACCGGTCTCACCTCACACGCCCCGGCCCTGCACCGATCCATTTTTCCGTCACGAACCATCGACTTTCCGTCACGAAGTCACGAAGTGGGTACCCCCATGTCTGAAACAGCCGCCAAGGCTCCCGGCGCACCGGCACCGTCCGGTGACGCCAACCGCTGGAAAGCGCTGGTCTTCATCGCGCTCGCCCAGCTGATGGTCGTCCTCGACGCCACCATCGTGAACATCGCGCTGCCCTCCGCCCAGACCGACCTGGGCATCTCCGACGGCAACCGGCAGTGGGTCGTCACGGCCTACGCCCTCGCCTTCGGCGGTCTCCTCCTGTTCGGCGGCCGGATCGCCGACCTGTGGGGCCGCAAGCGGGCCTTCGTCATAGGCCTGACCGGCTTCGCCGCGGCCTCCGCGCTCGGCGGCGCCGCGACCAGCGGCGCGATGATGTTCGGCGCCCGCGCCCTGCAGGGTGTCTTCGGCGCCATGCTCGCCCCGGCCGCCCTCTCCCTGCTCGCCGTGATGTTCACGGACGCCAAGGAGCGCGCCAAGGCCTTCGGCATCTACGGTGCGATCGCCGGTGGCGGCGGCGCCGTCGGCTTCATCCTCGGCGGTGTGCTCACCGAGTACCTGGACTGGCGCTGGACGTTCTTCGTGAACATCCCGTTCGCCATCGTCGCCGCGCTCGGCGCGTACTTCGTCATCCGTGAGCCGGAGGGCGGTCGCAACCGCAACCCGCTCGACATCCCCGGCGTGCTCCTGTCCACCCTGGGCCTGGTCTCGCTGGTCTACGGCTTCACCCGCGCCGAGTCCGACGGCTGGGGCGACGTCACCACCGTCGGCCTGTTCGTCGCCTCCGCGGTGCTGCTGATCGCGTTCGTCGTCACCGAGACGCGGATCAAGGCCCCGCTGCTGCCGCTGCGCGTGGTCCTCGACCGCAACCGCGGTGGTATCTACCTCTCGCTCGGTATCGCGGTCATCGCGATGTTCGGCACGTTCCTCTTCCTGACCTACTACCTCCAGGTCATCAAGGGCTTCTCGCCGATCAAGACCGGCTTCGCCTTCCTGCCGATGATCGCGGGCATGATGATCGGCTCCACCCAGATCGGCGCCCGGCTGATGACCCGGGTTCCGGCCCGGACCCTGATGGGCCCCGGCTTCCTGGTCGCCGCGGGCGGCATGCTGGTCATGACCCAGATCGAGATCGGCTCGTCGTACGCCTCGACGATCCTGCCCGCGATGCTGCTGCTCGGTCTCGGCATGGGTACGGCGTTCATGCCGGCCATGTCCCTGGCCACGCTCGGCGTCGAGCCCCGGGACGCCGGTGTCGCCTCCGCGATGGTCAACACCTCGCAGCAGGTGGGCGGCGCCATCGGTACGGCCCTGCTGAACACGATCGCCGCGTCCGCGACGACGTCGTACATCAAGGACCACATCGCGACCGCGACCTCCAAGTCCCAGCAGCAGCTGGTCCAGATGGAGGGCGCCGTGCACGGCTACGCCAACGCGATCTGGGTCGCCGTCGGCATGCTGGTGCTGGCCGCGGTGATCGTGGTGACCTTCGTCAACGCCGGCAAGCCCAGCGCCACTCCGGTGGTCTCCGGGGACGGCGTGGAGGACGAGGTGGCGGTGCCGGTGGTCGCCCACTGAGCCGCTGAGCCACTGAGCGACCCACCGACGGACCGCAGGGGTACCCGCACGCGGACCTGCCCGAGCTCCTCAGCGGAGCCAGGGCAGGTCCGCGCCCGCTTCGTTGGGCTGCAGGCCCTCGGCGACGATCTGCATGATCTCGCCGAGGGCCTGCTGCTGTTCCGGCGTCAGCCGCTCGAACAGCGCCTGCCGTACGGCGGCCACATGGCCCGGCGCGGTGCGCCGCAGCACCTCGGTGCCCTCGTCGGTCAGGACGGCGAACTGGCCCCGCTTGTCGGAGGGGCAGTCCTCCCGCCGCACCCAGCCGTTCTTCTCCAGGCGGGCGACCGCGTGCGAGAGCCGGGACCGGGTGATCTTGGCCCGCATCGCCAGCTCGGTCATCCGCAGCCGCCGCCCGGGTGCCTCGGCGAGCCCGACGAGCAGGCCGTAGTAGATGTGCGGCATCCCGGCGTCACGCTGGAGCTGACGGTCCAGATGATCTTCCAGCAGGGTCGTGGCGTGCAGGTACGAGCGCCAGACGCGCTGTTCGTGGTCGGTGAGCCAGCGGCTCTGCGTGGTGGCGGATCCGGATGCCGTATTCATGGGTCCCACTGTACGAGGCCTCTCCTTGAATCTTAAACAAATGGGGCGTAAGCTGGTGCCCAGAAAGCTTGAGAGTTAAAACAGAATGCGAAGGATGGGGCCGGGAAGGCAGCCCGGTACCCGGAGGGAGCCGCCGCCATGTCCGCCGCCGTCGCACCGGAGCGCATGCCCGCCCTCTATCTGAGCCACGGCGCGCCGCCGCTCGCCGACGACCCCGTCTGGCCGGGCGAACTCGCCGCCTGGAGCGCCGGACTCGCCCGCCCCAAGGCGATCCTGATGGTCTCCGCCCACTGGGAGGAGGCCCCGCTCGCCCTCGGCGCCGTGCGGACCGTCCCCCTCGTCTACGACTTCTGGGGCTTCCCCGAGCACTACTACCGGGTGCGGTACGACGCTCCCGGCGCACCGGAGCTGGCCGAGAGCGTGCGCAAGCTGCTGCGCGCCCCCGGCACCCCCGTCCAGGACATCCCGGACCGCGGTCTCGACCACGGCGCCTACGTGCCGCTGGTGGAGATGTTCCCGGCCGCGGACATCCCGGTCCTGCAGATCTCCATGCCCACCCTCGACCCGGTCCGCCTGATGGAGATCGGCCGCCGGCTCGCCCCGCTGCGCGACGAGGGCGTGCTGATCGTCGGCTCCGGCTTCTTCACCCACAACCTGGCCGCCCTGCGCCACACCGGCGCCGGGGTGCCCACCTGGTCCTCCGAGTTCGACGACTGGGGGCACCGGGCCCTGGAGAACCGCGACTGGGACGCCCTGCTCGACTTCCTCGACAAGGCCCCGGCCGGCCGCTACGCCCATCCGCGCACCGAGCACTTCGCCCCGCTCTTCGTCACCATGGGCGCGGCGGAGGCGGGCGGCGAGCTGGACGCGCAGAAGTCGGTGATCGACGGGTTCTGGATGGGGATGGCGAAGCGGTCGGTCCAGTTCGGCTGACGGCCGCCTTCGCCACCGGGGTCTAGAGCGGCTTCTCGTACCAGGCCACGTCCCAGTAGCGGCCGAACTTGCGGCCCACCTCGCGGTACGTGCCGACGTGGTGGAAGTCGAAACGCCCGTGCAGCCGGGCGGACGCCTCGTTCGGCTGCGCGACGCCCGCGTAGGCGCGGTGCAGGTCCTCGCCCGCCAGCGCCTCGAAGAGGGCCTCGTAGAGGAGCGTGCCGATACCCCGTCCGCCGGCGCCCGGGGCGACGTACACCGTGGTCTCCACGGAGGTCGCGTAGGCCGGTTTCGCGCGGTAGGGACTGGATGTGGCGTACCCGAGAATCTCCTGTGAGTCCGCTGACGTGGCAACCATCAGGCGGTACGGGCCGTCTTCCGGGTGGGAGAGCAACCACGGACGACGCTCTTCCGGAGTGAAGACCACCGTGTCGAATGTGATGGACGTCTCACGAACGTAGTGATTGTAGATCTCCGTGAGGGCTACGAGATCCCCCTCGGCTCCCGGTCTGACCTGCACCTCTGTACGTTCCGACGGCACCTCGCCTCCCTACGTGGTCGCACAGGGTACTGCATGATCAGAAAAATCGGGGGGCAGCATGGGAATTCTGTCCGGATTCCAGTCGTTGTTTCCATCAGATGCCGGGCACTGGACGACAGTCCAAACCCTGAGCATTCACTGAAGGACCGAGAAGAACCGACAGGACCACCCCGCCCGCCCACCATCGCAAGGGAGCACGCATGGCAACCCGTGCCGTCGCCCGTCGTAAGACCGCCACTGGCGAGGCGGCCGACTCGGCAAGCAGTGTTCGCGCCCATGGCGTTCGCGGCCATGGCGGCGAGATAGCCGACCGCGATCTGGTCGGCATGTACCTCGACGAGATCGCGCGCACACCGCTCCTCGACGCCGCCAAGGAAGTCGAGTTGTCCCAGACCATAGAGGCGGGTGTGTTCGCGCAGCAGGTCCTCGACGGCGAGGAGGAGTCCGCGTCCGACGCCACCCGCGAGGAGCTGGAGGCGCTCGTCGCCGAGAGCGAGCGGGCGAAGGACGTCTTCATCCGCTCCAACCTCCGTCTGGTCGTGGCCGTCGCCCGGCGCTACCCGCGCAGCGGCCTGCCCCTCCTCGACCTGATCCAGGAGGGCAACGCCGGCCTGGTGCGCGCCGTCGAGAAGTTCGACTACCGCAAGGGCTTCAAGTTCTCGACGTACGCCACCTGGTGGATCCGCCAGGCGATCACCCGCTCCATCGCCGACCAGTCCCGGACCATCCGGCTCCCCGTCCACCTGGTGGAGGAGCTCGGCCGGATCCGCCGCGTCCAGCGTGAGTTCAACCGGAAGAACGGCCGCGACCCGGAGCCGGCCGAGATCGCCGCCGAGCTCGACTCCACCCCGGCGCGCGTCATCGACGTGCTGGACTGGGCCCGCGACCCGGTCTCGCTGAACATGGCGGTGGACGACGACGGCGACACCCAGTTCGGCGACCTCCTGGAGGACACGTCGGCGGTCAGCCCCGAGCAGTCCGTCCTGACCCTCCTGCGCAGCGAGGAACTGGACGACCTGATCGGCCGCCTGGACCAGCGCACGGCCTCGATCATCAAGATGCGGTACGGCATCGAGGACGGCCGTGAGCGCACGCTGACCGAGGTCGGCAAGGAACACGGCCTGACCCGCGAGCGCATCCGCCAGATCGAGAAGCACGCGCTCCTCGAACTGAAGAAGCTGGCCCGGTCCACCGGGTTCGAGCCGGCGGCGTAAGGGGGTTGCGCGGAGCAGGGGGTTCGCAGGAGTGGGGCTCGCACGAGTGGGACTCGCGTGACCGGTGTGCGCGAGGCTCCACTCACGCCGGGCGCGTGCGCGGGGTGGCGAAAGACGGCGCAAACATGGCGCGGTACCGCCGCTTCAGCGCTCCACGTGTAGGGAACAACCATGCAGGGCCCGGGAGTTGAGGTCCAGTGCGGACCGTTCTCCGCGGGACCGACGGCTCCTGACGGTACGGCAGCCACCGCTCACGACCACCCACGGCACCGCGGACAACCCCGACGACGCCGACGACTCCGCCTCCACAAGCCACGTCCCGACGCACCAACCCCCCCGGCGCCGGGACTCTCCCAGAGCCGGGCTCCGGCGCCCATCCCCCCCGGGTGCCGGAGCCCGGCTCCACCTCTGTGCGGGACCGCGTTTGCCCGGACCCGGTGCCCCCGGGCATGCTGAAACGGTGGTTCACCCCGTACCTGAACCACGGGGTGAACCACCGGATGGCAGATTCTGCCACATGGGCATAGCCTGCCGAGGTGAGCACCCCCAGTACCGCCCCCCTCTCCCTCACGGAACGGCGCAAGGCGGAGACCCGGATGGAGATCGCCCGGGCGGCGGCGGGCCTCTTCGTACGGCGGGGCCTGCGGGCCACCCGCGCGGAGGACATCGCACAGGCCGCGGGCATCGCGCCCCGCACGTTCTACCGTTACTTCGCCACGAAGGAGGAGGCGGTCGCCCCGCTCTACGCGGCGGGCGCCCGCCGCTGGGCGGAGGCGGTACGGTCGGCCCCCGCGTCCCTCTCCGTGCCGGAGGCCCTCGAACACGCCGTCCGCCACACCCTGACCCCGGGCGCCGGGGTCTCCACGGCCTCCTGGGAATGGGTCCGCACCCTGATCCACCTGGCCGACACCAGCCCGGCGCTGCGCAAGGTGTGGGCGGAGGTGTGCCAGTCCTCGGACCAGCTCCTGGTGTCGATCCTGGCGGAGCGGATGTCGGCCCCCGGCGACAACGTTGCCCCACCGGGCCACCTCCGCTTCGCCGCGGCGGTGGCCGGTGCGGCGGTGCGGGTGGCCGTCGAATCCTGGGCGTCGGGCACGGCCGCCGCCACGGGGCCGGAGGGCCCGGCAGCCCTGGCCATGCAAAACCTGGCGGCGCTACGGGGGTTCGCGTGGGAGGGGCACCCCGGCGGGTAGCGGTCGCGGTCCGGCCGCAGGTCGGTGGGGGTTGCTCGCGCAGTTCCCCGCGCCCCTGAAAGACAAAGACATAGCTGCGGGCAGGCACTCCGCTGCGGGCCGGTGGGGGCTGGGCGCGCAGTTCCCCGCGCCCCTTGCGGGGCTTCTTGGCTGCGGGCAGGCGTGCCGCAGGGCGGCACGGGTGGGCGCGGGGGCACCCGGCAAGCGCCGGTAAGCGTCCCCACCCCCTGGCCCGCTACCCACCCGCACCCCCGGCCCGGGTCAACCGTCCCCCCAACTCCCTGACGCACGCCACCAGTTCCTCCGGCTCCCGCACCACGAACTCACACCCCGTCATCGCCAACCGCACCGCCAGCCACTCCACCGGATCCCCGGTCTCCCCCCGCACCACACACCAGCCGCCGCCCCCTTCCTCCTCCACCGGCGTCCCCAGCCACGCCGGCAGTCGCGCCCCCACCTCCGCCGCCGACCCGGCGAACGCGACGGCGAACCCGTACGTCTCCTGGCGCCGCTGGATGGACCGCCGCAGGAACTCCGCCGCACTCCCCGTCGGCATCTCCCGCGGCGCGAACCGCGCGCCGGTGGCGAACGGCTCGCTCACCCGGTCGACCCGGAACGTCCGCCAGTCGTCGCGATCGAGGTCGTACGCCACGAGATACCAGCGCCGCCCCGTCGACACCAGCCGGTACGGCTCCGCCTGCCGCCGCGTCTCACTCCCGTCCGCCGCCCGGTACGCGAACCGCAACCGCTCCCGCCCGGCGACCGCCGACGCCATCACGGTCAGCGTCTCGGGCGCGATGCTCGCCCCGTCCCCGCTGGTCAGCGGTGTGGTCGCGGCCTGGAGCGTGGTCACCCGGTGCCGCAGCCGGGCCGGCAGCACCTGTTCCAGCTTCGCCAGCGCCCGTACCGACGCCTCGTCCACCCCCGCCACGGCATGCCCCGCCCCGGCCCGCAGACCCACCGCGATGGCGACGGTCTCCTCGTCGTCGAGCAGCAGCGGCGGCATCGCCTTCCCCGCCACCAGCCGGTACCCCCCGTCGGCCCCCTTGCTGGCCTCCACCGGATACCCCAGCTCCCGCAGCCGGTCGATGTCGCGCCGCACGGTACGCCGGGAGACCTGGAGCCGGTCGGCGAGCTCACCGCCGGGCCACTCGCGGGGCGTCTGGAGCAGAGACAGCAGCTGGAGGAGCCGGGCCGGAGTGTCTGTCGTCATACGGACGAGGATGCCGTACCAGTAGGACAGGATCTGGCCTAATCGGTTCCTAGAGTGACGTCATGACCTCAACCGACGTCGGCACCGACATCCCCAACGGGCGCGGGACTGTATCGATCAGCGGCTCCGCCGCGGTGCGCGAACAGCCACAGCGAACCGGCACAGACGCCACCACACCGACCCCGACGGCGCTCGAACCGTCGGCCTCCCCCGGTGCACCGCACCGCTGGCTGGCGTTGGCCATCGTCATGACCGCCGCCTTCATGGACCTCGTCGACGTCACGATCGTCAACATCGCCATCCCCGCCATCCAGCGGGACGCCGGCGCCTCGTTCAGCCAGATCCAGTGGATAACCGCCGGCTACGCGCTCGCCTTCGCCGCCGGCCTGATCACCGGCGGCCGGCTCGGCGACATCCACGGCCGCAAGCGGCTGTTCCTGATCGGAGTCGCGGGCTTCACCCTCGCCTCGGCCCTCTGCGGCTTCGCCGCGAACCCGGAGATGCTGGTCGCCTCCCGCATCCTCCAGGGCGGCATGGCCGCGATGATGGTCCCGCAGGTCCTGTCGATCGTGCACGCCACCTTCCCGGCCCACGAACGCGGCAAGGTCTTCGGCCTGTTCGGCGCGATCGTCGGCCTGGGCGCGGTCTCCGGGCCGCTGCTCGGCGCGCTCCTCACCGAGTGGAACCTGTTCGGCCTCGAATGGCGCCCGATCTTCCTGATCAACCTCCCGGTCGGCATCGCCGCCCTGCTCCTGGGCCGCCGGTACATCGGCGAGTCCAGGGCTCCGCGCGCGCTGCGGCTGGACCTCGTCGGCGTCGCCCTGGTCACCCTCGGCCTGCTGATGCTGCTCTACCCGCTGACCCGTGGCCGTGAGCTGGGCTGGCCGCTGTGGGGGTACGTGTCGATGGCCGGCTCGCTCGTCGTCTTCGCCGTGCTCGTCGTACACGAACGCCGCAAGGCGGCCCGCGACGGCTCCCCGCTCGTCGAACCGTCGCTGTTCGCGGTGAAGAGCTTCGCCGCCGGCATCGCCGTGCAGACCGTCTTCGGCATCGCGCTCGGCATCTTCTTCCTGGTCTGGACGCTGTACATGCAGATCGGCCTCGGCTGGAGCCCGCTGCACGCCGGCCTCACCGGGGTGCCGTTCTCGATCTCGGTCTCGGTCGCGGCCGGCATGTCCGTGCAGAAGCTGGTCCCGCGCTTCGGCCGCAAGGTGCTCCAGACCGGCGCGCTGCTGATGGTCCTCGGCGTCCTGCTCTACATCGGGGAGTCGCACCGCTACGGCCTCGCCATCGCCTCCTGGCAGATGGCCCTGCCGCTGGTCGTGATGGGCGCGGGCATGGGTCTGATCGTCGCCCCGCTGACGGACGCGGTGCTCTCGGAGGTGCCGCGCGAGCACGCCGGTTCCGCCTCCGGCCTGATCAACACCGTGCAGCAGATGGGCAACGCGCTCGGCCTCGGCCTGGTCTCGGTGGTCTTCTACGGCGCCGTCGACGACCGTCTGACGCCGGATCGGATCGGGCCGGCCTTCGTGACCGCCTTCCAGGGGGCGCTCGGGTGGGTGGCCGCGGTGCTGGGCCTGATCTTCCTGCTGATGTTCGCGCTGCCGGGGCGGGCGGCGGCGGAGCCGGCTCCGGACCGGAGCTGACGCCCTCGGGCGACCGAGGGATCTTCGTCCCGGAACGACAACTTATGTACCGAACACTCCGGCTTCGAGCGCTCGACGTGCCCAACCGGCCGCATGTGAAAGGAAACTGACAGGGTATAGGCCAAGGGCCGGGGCGGGGCGCGGTGTCCTTGTTCATTAATCGACATTGGATGGTGTGTGACGGTGGCGCGTGGATTCCCGCACGGGCGGCTCCGGGACCTATGTGCGCGAGCGGCCGGTGCCCCGGCGGGTGGCCCGCTCCGGGTACCGGC
>NZ_JBEZLP010000041.1:0-97460 GCF_040652195.1 Streptomyces sp. NPDC048278 | reverse complement strand
CCTCCGCGCGAAGTCCACGCCGAGTACGAGAAGTTGCGAATCGCCGCGTGAAATGAACGGCCAGAAGCCTGTCCGGGAAACGCGAGGCCCCTCAGTACCAATGCGCACCAGGCCGGTTGCGCCGGCATTGACGGCCACCGCGCGACTGCCGTGCGTATCCACAGGAGGGAACAGACCCCCATGACCACACCGGCTGTCGGCGGTGGGCACTAGCCTGCCCACTCATGAGCCGTCCCGCCTCTGATCTGCCCGGTGACCCCGCCCGCCTGCACCTCGTCTACACCCACGAACATCCCGCCGTCCCGTACGAGGACGAGGACACACTCGAGCAATGGCACGTCTCCATCCGCGCCTTCCATGAGGAGGACGAGGAATGCGAGGGCGGCTGCACCAAGGCCTGCGACATCCTCGTCGAGGACGGCAGTGAGGTCGGCTACCTGAGACTGTGGCGGCTGCGCGACTACACGGGTGCCGATCGCTTGCTGGTCGCGGACGCCATGTCCGGTGATCTGGAGAGCATTGCATCCGCCGTCCTCGACGGCGCAGAGTACTCGGACGCGTTTGAGGAGGCCATCGAACGCCCGGTGGGGGATCTGCTCGTCCTGGACCGGGTGTTCTTGTCCAGGCCCTGGCGCGGGTTCGGCCTGGGGCCGGTGTTTGCCGCGGAAGCGGTCCGCCGGCTATCGGGAGGCTGCTGCGCGGTGGCGGCAGAGCCCGGTATGGCCGAGTGGCCCGAGAACAAGGACGAAGTGACCGATGCCTACCGGGCCACGGCGAAGACGAAGATCGCCGCACTGTGGGAGTCGATCGGCTTCCACGCCTTCCAGAACGGTCTGCAACTGCTGGACACCAGCGTGCAGGAACCGCTCGACCTGCACGGCGAACGCAGGAGAGACCTGAAGGAGCTTTCCGCTGCCTTCCAGGCCCACCGTGACGGCCGTCCTGCACCGCCCCGCCTGTGAAACGCCAGGCCGTTCCGATCTGCGTACCGTCTCCCGTGCCGGAGCCCGCTCGGGCACGGAAGACGGACAGCACCGACGAACCCACTGCGCTGACGGCCGCCGATAACGGGTCCGGACGTTCATGTCCGGACCCGTTATCGGCGGAGCCGAAACGGTCGTGCTGAGGCCGCGCGACAGCAGAAGTCGGCGGCGAGTCTGCCCGGGTCAAGCCATGATCAACAGATCGCTCGATGGGATGTACCAGGCGACCGCTCCACGCCGCCGCCTGACGAGGCTCGTTAGGGGCCATTGAATACGCCGTCCACCCCGGCGGCGTGTACAACAGCCCGTGACGGAGCGGTGTATGCCCGAGTGCAGTTGGCTCAAGCAGGAATTCCTCATCGACGATGAATGGGATGGTGTCGGCCTCGACGCCTGGCTCCGCCATTTCAAAGCAGGCATCGGTGCTGGGTGCAGCAGCCTGGGCGACGCCTTCTGGATCACTCTGGGAGCGGTCTCCCTTCAACTGCTGCCAGCCGTCACCGAACAGATCCAGGCGATGCGCGCCACCGTCGCTTTCGAATCCGGGATTTGGATCATCACCCACGACCTCCTGGATCAGGAGGTCTCCTTCCTCAACACCACCACCGGGCTGGTCGAGACGTTTGCGCTCGTCCCCGAGGGCGGCGAACGCAGCGCCGGCTCCTACAGCGTGGAGCTCATGGGCATTCCCGCGGTGGAGACGGCCCGCGGCAGCGTGACCCTCGACAGCGTGATGGCCCTGTGCTACCTGCAACAGGTCCATGCCAGCCACACCGTCTACGGCGGCGCGAACGCCAACGACCTGGCCGTGACCATCGAGGTCTGCTTCAACCTGCTGGACGAGCAGACAGCCAAACTCAAGGCGCGATCCACCGCCGCCAAACGCAGCGCATCCAATGCCGCCACCGCGCTGAAGAAGGCCCGCGAGCAGCGCACCGCCTATGGGCTGCCCGTCTCCCTTGACCTCGATGCCGACGAAGCCCGCCTGTCCAAGGCCCTGGACTCGGCGAACGCGGAAGTACAGCGCCTTGAAAACGAACTCGAAACGCATCTGGCCCTTCTGGCCGTCCGCACCAGCGAGCAAGCCGACGCACTGAAGACCGCCGCCGACGCCGGCGCAGCCGCCGACCGCGCGCAGCACGCCCTCGCCCCGCTCTACGAGGACCGCGGACAGGCCCGCGCGGCGCTCGCCCAGGCCGAGCAGGACACTCAGCAGCGCACCCACTGCCCCGCCTGCGAGCAGCCGCTCCAGCAGGCCACCGGCCTCGGCCCCGTGTGCTACCTCTGCCGCCAGCCGGATGCCGCCCACAGCCAGCGCCAGGCTCGCCAGAGGCAACGCGTGGCCACGTCCCGGGCCGCACTGGCCGCCGTCGAGAACAACCTCAAGACCGCCCAGCAGCAGGCACACAAGGCGGTCGACACTCGCACCGCCCGCGCCCAGGCAGCACACAAGGCGGTCAGCCGCACCGACGCCTACCGCGCGGCGGAGATCACCCCGCGTGAAAAGGCCAAGTCCCAGGCCGTAGCCACAGCGGCAGGAAACAGGGCCGCCATCGCCGCGGTGAAGGACCGGCGCAAAGAACTCGCCCGCATGAACGATCTCGAGCGCCAGGCCGAGCGGGCTGCCGCCGACGCCGAACAGGCACGTCTGGCATGGGCGATGGCCGAAGGCGACGCACAGCTCGTCCGTGAGCGGACCGCGAAGGAGCTGTCGGTGATCTTCGCCGAGACGGTCATCCCCATGGCACCTGACAAGATCCGCAGCGCCAGCATCGACCCGAAAACGTTCATGCCGAAGCTGAACGGCCGCACTCCGAAGCAACTCGCACGCTCAGCCGGAATGATCAACATCGCCAACAACGGGCTTCACCTGACATTCCTCAAGGCAGCCCGTGCGCTGCCGGGCGTTCGGCTGCCCCGCGCACTGTGGCTGGACTCCTCCATCGACGGCCTGGGCGCCGGCGACGAAGGTGCTCTGCTGGCCTCCAGGGTGCTCCAGGCCGTCACCGCCACTGCTGGTGACGGCGCTCAGATCATCCTTGCTACCGCACACGACCTGCCTCCCTTTGCCGGTGCTGTGACCACCGAACATGACAGCCACCACCCCGTGGTCCCGCACGCCCGCACCGCCACCGACGACATCAGCTGACCGACTGGCGCACACCTCCTGTCCCCGAGGACTTACTTTCATGCCCGGATCGCACGCCCGGCCCACACCGCCGACCACCGACGACATCACCGTCGACTTCGGTATCGACGACATCATCCTCAGCTACCACAGCGACTACTGGATCGCCGCCGACCACGATGACGGAGTCCAGCAGTGGGACATCGGCATGCACTTCGCCGAGGACGGCCCCGGCCCCCAGTTTGGACGCATCAGCCTCCACCTAGTCGACCACAACCGCTGCTTCGACCCCATCGCCGCCTGCGACGCCCTCAGCGAGGATCTCTTCACCATCAGCAAGGCCCTCTTCGACCCCTCCCTGGGCCTGCGGCAGGATCTGTGGGACCGCCTCAGCTGCCCGGGCAACACGATCATCGTCGACTCGGTCAGCATCGACAGCCGGCTGCGTGGACACGGCCTAGGCGTCTTGCTGACCGGCATGGCCCTGGACTACCTCAGCAACGGAACCGGTGTCATCGCACTCTTTCCCGGGCCGGTCGAACGCCGCACCGACACCCCCTACGAGGAAGCCTGCGCCCGCCTGGGACGAGCCTGGTCGCGTCTGGGATTCACCCCCTACCGTGACGGCGTATGGATCCTCGATCCAGGGCTGATCACCCTGCACGAAGCGGTGGCCGCCGAGCAGCAGCGTCTGGCCGGCCACCGCTGGCGCATCACGCTGCGCTATACATCGAACCACTGGGGCGGTGACATCACCGCCATCACCTCAGTGATGAGCAAAAGCGCCCCGTGGTCCCGTCCGCCTACCGCATACACCGCGCCGCTGCAGGCAACCTGAGTCCGGTGGCCATCCCGGGAAGGGCCGAGGCCTGAGGAGGCCGGGGGCTACCACCGCATCAGGGCAGCCGCCCCGACGAAGGCGTGTCTCCTGTGGTCCTGCTCAGTCCGTTTGGAACAGACCTTCCTGTTCGAAACCGGCCTGTCGTGGTGGCGGCAGCGGTACTGACCCTGGCGCAGATGTCAGCACCGCACGGCAGGCCTGCCTCAGCTCCGTCAGCGGACGGCCGGTGCCAAGCAACCGCAGGAACGGCACGGTTTCCCACTCGACCAGCTGTCCTTGCCGCGACAGATACAGGCCGACCCGCTCGATGCCGTACCGGTTGTCGTAGTCGAGGAGCAGATAACCCGCGAGCTGGTACAGCTGGTCCCGGCTGATGCGCTGCGGGTGGATGGTGGCCTTGCAGTCGATGAGGCGTCCCGCCACGATGAAGTCGGCATCGGCCCCGCCGACATGGTTGCTGCCGGCGAACGTCGGCCCGCACACCCGCTCATGCTCGGGCGTTGCCAGGATCCAGCCGGTATTTCGCACACAAGGCTGCCGACAGGATTCCCGCCGGCCCACCCCTTTACCTCCGCCTTCACCCCGCCGACAGCGACCGGACAGCACTCCTCCGGCTGGGGAGACTCGTCGGCCTTCCTCCTTGCCCGGACAGAACGAGCACAGCCGCCGTCTCCGAGGCGGTACAGGAAGCCCTGATCTCATCGGGGACCGGCCTGGTCCTGGTGGACGACGTCGTGCCCGAAGCACTGACTCCCGGGATCTCCAATCCAATTGAGACACTGCGTTTCCTGTCCGATCAGGTTCCCGCTCTCTTCGCCTACGCCGGCACAGCCAGGGATGGGCGCGAGGGCGCGCCTGCGCGTGGGGCAGGTCTGGAACATCTGATTCACGTGCGGGCTGTCCCCCTGCCCTACGGGACAGGCTGGGAATCCCTGGTCGAAACCCTCGACCAAGCCCTCCGCCTGCGTCGTCACCAGCCCGGTTCCCTGGTCAGACTGGCGCCCGTACTGCACGAGAGGACTGGCGGCTGGGCAGGAGCGCTGGTCCACCTGGTGCGGTCCGCGTCCATCGACGCGATCCTCTCCGGATGCGAGGAGATCACGGATCGGGACTTCGATGCCATCACGGTGTGAGCAGCATGAGGTCACAACGGCGTAAGCCGACACGGCATTGAGGCGGAAAGACCAGGTTTCATGAGCAACCCCGGATTGCGCTGTCTCTTAAGACTTGCATCCGTGAGCCATCGGGGATGCCTCAGCGCAGTCGGCCTCATCCGTACACCCCGACAAGGCTGAAGAAGCTCTGTCTGGGTGCAATACCGATCACTCGCCTACCTTCCCCGCCCAGGTCTGACCATGTCTGCCCTCCTCTGCCGTATGGGCAGACGGCCTGTCTGACACACCTCTACTGTGGCGCCCATGAGTCAGCTCGAAGGCCACCTGCCCTCGGCGGACTGGGTGGCTCAGGACCTGGAACAGATGCTCCGTGAATGCGACGCGCTCATCGAGTCCCACGAGGAGCAACTGCGTCGGCTGCGCGCTTCGATCGCCGATCTCGAGGCGGAACTCGGGCATGCCCGCCGGAATCGGGACGAGGCCGGCCGTGTCCTGGAAACCCTGCGTGCGGCTGTACGGGAGGGCCGACAGCTGCGCGTCAGTCGGTCTCAGTCGCCGGGCCCGCGCCTGCGTGTTGTCCCGGACTCGGGGAGTCCGCCCACGGCACCCGCCGATCCAGAGACGACCGGTACGCCCGAGGACGTGCAGCTCCCCCCCGGAAATCCGGTTGTCCGCGTCGCGGGCACCCGATCCGTGATCATCATGAAGTTGATCTCGACCGACGGCATGCGGGAGTGGAGCGCACGAGCGGTCACCGATGCCCTTGGTGAATCCACGGAAGCTGTCCGCCGGAATCGCTGCGTTCTGGACAATCTCTGCAAGCGCGGCGCGCTGGCCAAGAGTGAGAGGCGCAGCGGCGAGGGGAACGGCAAGAGCGTCTTCTACCGGCTCGCGGCATCCTGGCAGGCCCCCTGACCCGATGCCATCACGGTCTCGTGAGCCGAGAGCCCAGCTACAACTTCACAGCAAAATGACCGCCGCCGCGTTTGGCCTCCTGGTTGGTAGCCCTTGGCCTGCGCACAGCGGCGGTCAGCGCCCGCAGGTCGCCGTCCTCGACGCTACCGGCTTCCAGTAGCACGCACCGGGCGTTCGACCAACTCACCCCAGAAGGGTCGAACAGTCATGCCCGAGCGCCCGTCATGTTCGAGGGCGACGTTCGTCGCGTTCCGCTGTCTCCACGCTCCGCTGCCGCGTGATCCCCTCCGCCTGCGGCTGCGCCCTCCGCCCGCTCTCGTCCTGTGGCCAATCCAGATGATTGGGCCACAGCGGTTCCCCGAGAGCACCCTCCAGATTCGCCACGGTCAGCAGGTCCGGCCACACGGTGCCGGCCAGCACGTTGGCGATCACCTGCCGGTTGACGTCACTCGCCTGGGCCAGCGCATTGGCGCTGACCTTCTGGCGCTCCATCGCTTCCGCGAGCGCACGAGCAACCGCCTGGGCGACCTGCGCCCCGAGATGGCGGTCCATCACCGCGTGCGGCCAAAGGCCGTCGGCGACGTATGCGCACGGCTTTTTGGCACGTCGATTTCCTCCCGGCATGCAAACAGTCTGACGGAGAGGTCGACGGGATGCGGCCACCCCCAGATCATGCTACTTGAATGGCATGAGCTTTTAGGTGTCAACGCCCCTGCTCGCCCGCGAGAAGTTCCCTGCGCTGACGACAGCAGGGCCCGTACGGAAGGAGTCGCACGGTGACAAGCACCCGCCGGAGCAGCTCCGCGCCGCCCGGAAAGCCGCTACCGACCGACCGTGTCCTCGCTCATGAGCATGTGGCGGTCACGCGGGCCTCGTGCGCCACCGAAAGCCCGTTCACCCCGCTCGATCTTGAGAAGATCACAGGGGTCCCGGCCCGCCGCTGCGGACTCGTCATGGCCTTCCTACGGGCGTATGGGCTCATCGAGCCGTTGTCGGGACGGCGCTACCGGCCCACCGAGACAGGGCAGAAGGTGGCCCGAGCCTGGGAAGCGGGCGAGGAGAAGGGCTTGCGGGCACTGCGTGAGGCATGGCGGACGTCGTGGTTCGCCCGATGCGCGAGCAACCGCCTGGCGCAAGGCCCCGCACTTCGGGTCGGTCTCGTGAGCAAGCTGATGGCGCTCTCCCAATGCGGCGAGGCACAGCACCGCAAGGTGGAGATCCTGGTCGACCTCATGGTGACCGTCGGCATGCTGCGCCCCGAGGACGGCGGCTATCTGCGCTGGGTCGAGGGCGCCACCGTTCCGAAGCAGCGCGTCGGATCACGACCGCCGGCCACCGGAACCGGGGCGGCGGACTCCACGGTCACCGATGTGCGCGCCGAGCCTGCGGTCGCGGAACCGAAGCCCGAGGCTCCCGTCCCCTCACCCCGCCCGCCGGCCGAAGACAGCACGCGGGAGGACCTGATCCGCCTGCTCAGTCCGCCGGTCCTCCTGACCGACCTGGCACGCCTGTCCGCAGAGGACATGCTCGCCCTGCATGGCCACCTCCATGGACTGGCCTCGATCCTCGCCAAGCTGAGGGGGCCGTCCATGACGTAGACCGACGTACCAAGAACAGGTCCGGCAGCGCCGCATCCCTTGGCCGGGTGGCACTGCCGGACCCCCACCTCCACCACCCTGCGCGCGGCACAGCCACGCGCCCGAGGGGCTTCGGCACGCCCTCACCCAAGGCGAGGGGCACCGCCCACGGTAGCGGGCCCGGGGCCCTTCGTCGCACCACTGCGCCGCGCGGCCGTCCGCACGCGGCCGGAAAACGGGAAGGTGCCCGTGCCCAGGGCAAAGATCAAGAACGCTCTCCTGTCCGTCGCCCGCGTCTGGCGACAGCGCGCCGCCACCGGCGAACTCAGCCTTGAAACCGTCGTCCTCTACACCCAGATCGCCGAACGTCTCCAGCGCTTCGCCGAGGCCCAAGGCGTGACCTACCTGGACGACGTCTCCGCCCAGCTCGCCCTGTACTTCATCGACGCGCCCGGCCACGACCGCCATCAGCGCATCATCCTGAACCCGGCCGGCGGCACCCGTCGACAGCGCCGCTCAGCCCTTGAAGCGCTCTTCACCGAAGCACGGGCGCTCGGCCTCACCACAGTCGCCCCGCTCGTCGATCTCCCGCCGATTCCTCGTAGCCCCCGCAAACAGGGCACCGAACTGAGCGACACCGACGTGCAGTTGCTCCGCTTTCACGCGGAGCGCGGCATGCCCGCCACTCGTCATGCGGCCCTTTTGGCGCTCCTCCTGGCCGGTCTGCACACCGCGGAGATCGCCGCCGCGACCACGCACGACCTCGACCTCAGCGAGGCGGAGATCTGGACGAACGGCGCCACCCGGACGCGCGGCCGCTGCTGCCCCCTCGACGAGTGGGGCGTACAGGTGCTGTGGCTGCGCCACGCCCATCTCGTACGCGGCGAGGCAGGAACGCCACCGCGCCTGGTGACGATGGCTTCGTCCGCCTATCGCTCCCAAGCCAGCGTCTGTTCCGGATTCGGCGACATCACGCGTCGCAGTGGGCTAGCCACCCATGCCCGCCGAGTCGAGCCCAAAGACGTCACCCGCTACGTCGCCCGCAAGATCTTCTCGGATACCGGCCGGCTCTCCGAGGTCGCCCACCGCCTGGGCCTGTCCTCCCTCGACTCTGCGGCCGCGCTCGCCGACCACCGGTGGAACCCCGAAAGCGAAGGCGGTGGAGCGGCGTGAGCACACCCAAGAAGCGTCCCCGCCGCCGAACCAAGGAGAAGATCACCAAAGGGCGCGGCTGGCTCATGGGCCCTGTGCCCGACGACGTCTTCGGTTCCGCCTCGACCCCTCCACCTCCGCCAGGCCCCCAAGCGCCCCCGCTCACGATCGACGAACGGTTCGAGTACCTCCTGAACAATCCCGACCTGTTCGAAGTAGTCCGCAAAGCTCTGCCGAGCCGCGAACCCGGCAGCGTCGGACGCCCGCCTGGCCACCCTCCCTACGTCTACTTCGTCTTTCTCTGCGCGATCTCCATCTTCGGCTCGGCCCGCAGCGCGGCACGCCATCTCCAACGCGACTTATGGTGGAACGCTGTACGCGATGCCGTGCGAAAACACCTAGGGCCAGAGGAATCCAATAATCTCAAACCGACCGGCCCCAGCCTGAGCCAATGGAATTACTTCTTCAAGAATCACCTCAAAGCACACCTCGATTCTGTACGCGACACGAGCCGGGAACTATGGATCCGCCAAGCACTCAGCATGGGGATGATGGCGGATTCAAGGTCACGCGGCAGCTGGATCCGTCCCGAGCGTGAACAGGTCCTTCACGGTGACGCGACCGTCGCCGCTCCAGCCTCCACACAAACCAGCCACGAAATCACCAACACGGAAACCGGCGAAGTGCGACGCCACCGGGTGGACCCGGATGCCAGCTACACCACCGAAGGCGGAGGACGGCGGGTCTACGGAAACAAGTTCCTCTCCCTCGCCGTCCGCCTGTCCCGCACCCCGCACAGCCGCGTCATCCTGGCTCTCGAAGTCGTCCGCCACAAATCGGCAAAGCGCGACCCTGAACGCGAGGACGAAGGAACTGCCGTTGTCCGGCTTGTCCGCCACCTCATGAGCAAGGCACCCGGAATCCGCGCATTCACCTACGACACCGCGCTCCGCGGCGTCCACCGAGCTCCACTGATCGCAGAAGGAATCGTCGTATTCACCCCTCAGCACGGAGGGCTCGAACCGTACTCTCTGGAGCGTTTCAGAAAGGGAAAGTGCAGTCACGACTTGTTCGCCGTCGAAGGGCGGGTCTGTGAACGCCGCTTCACAGTGGACGGTGAGACCTACTACACACCCCTCCCCGTCGAAGAACTGGAACGCCGCAAGCAGACGACGAGTCGCTTCTACCATCGCCTCGCCATCCCCTGCTCAAGAGAAAACCACGAACTCCGTATTCGCATGGACGAAACCAAAGAAGACCGCGAAATTGACCCGTCCACCAAAAAGACGCGATTCAACAGGACGGAACATCTGAGGCAGGTTCCACCGGACACACCTGCCGGTCGCCGGCTCAAGGGATTCCGCCAGGACAGTGAGTCGAGCCACTCCCGCTTCGACCAGTGCTACCCGCACAAGCGCGTACCCGCCTACGGCGCCAACGCCGGCCTCCTGATCTACATCGGCTACGCCTGGGTCAACAACTCCATCACCCGAGCGCTGGCCCCGAGCTGGTTCGACCTCGCCGTCTGACCCGTCATCCGCGCGACCGACACCCGCCCTCGGCCTCCCGCACCGGGGCTGTCCGCCTCCTCAGCCCTGCCATCGGACAGCCAGCATGACCGACGCCGCAGCCACCGCTGCGCCAGCCGCTACACTGTGGGCGATGGCACGGCTGCCCGTCAGCTTGCCGTCACAACCCTGCCGGGAGCACGTCTGACGCCCGCAACATCCGGGCACTAATTTCAGACACGTTTTCCGACAGATCCCTGGTTGGCGTACTCCGGACTGATCGGTGCCATGGGTGTGTATCTCCTTGTAGGTGAGAGGTGGTGGGTTGGGTGTGGGTGGCGGCCCGCGGCCGCCGACGTGACACGGCACGTGTCGGCGGGTGGGGGAGCAGGCAGAGGTCACGGGGACGACGCCGGTCCGGGCCGCGGTGAGGGCACTGGTTCCCAACCGCCGGTCAGAGAGGCTTCTTTGGCCTCGTCGTAGACGGCGCGGGGACGGCTCTGGGTGAGGAAGCTGGCGCGGTCGCTGTACTCGATGGGTCGAGCTGCCGTCTGGCTGACCGTCCACAGGCCGTCGCTGGTGATGCCGGTGGCAGCGGTGATCCGCTGCAGCCATTGATGCAGCGGATCACCCGCTACGACGTCTTTGCAGCTGACCCGGGTACGGGCGGTCAGCCAGTCGGTCAGCCACGGCCGGTTGATCCGCCGGCCGGCCTCCTGGAGGAACAGCCCGGCGGCGCTGCGGAGCCCGTCACCGGCAGCCGCCTCGCGCAGCCGCTGCTGCCAGCGATGGTCCACGAGCAACCGTGCGACGGCGATCGTCTCCGGATACGGCAGCAGGGCATGCGGCATCACGGCAGTCGGTGAGCACCTCATGACGGCGGCCACCCGGCGTACCCGGTCCTGCCAGATCGCCTCCGACTGCCACCCCTGCACCTGCCACGACCACACCACCGCCGCGGCGAGGACCACGGCGTCCGCGCCCCACGGGTGTGCCCGCACGAGAACAAGGTGGCGGCGGTGGGCACCCAGGACTTCCGGCAGCGTCCGCAGCGGGATGCTCGCCGGATTCTCGGCATGCGCGAGGAGCCAGCGTTGGTGGCGCTGGCACACGTGTCCGGCTGCTTCCGGGTACACCAGCACGGGCCGGCCGGGTTGGCAGGCCCGTCCCGTGCACGGGGGACAGGCGGCTACCCATGCCTGGCGCGGCACGTACCAGGCTGCTCGTGCGATCTCGTCGTCCACGAGCCGCTCGTGGGTGGCGGCAAGACTGGGCAGCAGGCCGGTGAGCCGGTCGAGCGGCAGACCGGTGAACCGGGTCAGTTCCGCGCGTGCCGGTGTGTTGAGGAACAGCTCCAGGCCGGTGCTCGGGGTGCCTGTCACCTGCACGCGGCCGCGTCCGGCCAGGATGCCCCGCAACAGGTCCTGGGCGGGCAGACCGTATCGGGCGGTCGCTCTCCTGATCCAGGAGCCGGTCAGCTCCTTCGTGAGGGGCGGCACGCGAACGGGGGTGAGGACGAGGTCGTGCACAGAGGCGTCCTTGGGCAGTGGGTGAGGGCACGGCGAAGGCAGACAGGGGCGCAAGGCCCCGGCTCGTGGGCCCCGCGAGGAAGGGATAGAACGAGATGGGTGAGCGGGCGCGGCGAGCCGGCGCACGGTTCGGCAGCGGCCGTGCGCCGGGCCAGGTGAATGTCCCGCCGGGGGGCGGCTAGTTGTCCGGGCGACGCCTGCGCGTCGCGCGGGCCGCGTTCGTGGCCTGGACGTCGAGGACCACCTGTGACAGCAGTCGTTTTGTGATCGCGAAGCTCCCGTCCAGGATGGAACGGATCGCGGCCTCCCGGACCAGGAGGGACAGGCTGGCCATCACACCCCCGGTCAGCAGATGGATGTAATTGGCGAGGCGGACCAGAGTTCCGGGCCGGTGCCGGGGCAGCCGCAGTGCCGACTCCATGTCGCCCAGCAGCTTGCGCAAGACCGCCTTCTGCTCCGGGGTGCCGTTGAGCAGCGGGGGAGTGCGCAACAGCTTGCACCGGGCGGCGAGCTGAGCGCCGCGGGGCCCGGTCAGCAGCGGAGAGTTCTCCACATCGACACCGGCCAGCACGAACGTTGCAGGGATCCGCTCCGCAAGGCTCTTGAGCTGGTCGGAGGTGTCGGCGCCGGGCTGGGTACGGGTGTTGACCAGGTGCACGTCGTCCATGAACACCAGCCGGGTCCGCCGCTCACACAGGACATGGCATACGGAGTTGGTGATGGCCTGCTCGGTCATCCGGTCGTGCACGGGGATGCCCGCGAACCGGGCGAGAACCTGGACCAGGCTCTTGGGGGTGTAGGTGGGAGGGATGGAAGCGAACGCCACGGGCATGAAAGCACCCGGGTAGCCCGCCAGACGGCGCCGCTCGCTCAGCTCGAAGGACCTGCCGAGCTCCATCAGCGTGGTCGACTTACCCGCCCCCGGCGGCCCGGACACGATCAGCCCGCGCCGGGCCGTGCCGCGCTGCCGGTTGTTGACCAGCAACGTCATCCTCAGCTCTATCGAGGCCTGACGCATGGAAGGCGTCTTGAGGGTGACGAACTCGGAGTGGTAGTCCAGCAGCGCTTTACGGGTCCAGGACGGGTCGCCCACCGGCGGTGCGTCCACACGGGGCCGCAGGATGTCCGCCTGCCACAGGAGCCAGTCGGTGACCGGACCGGGAGTGACACCGTCGTCGAAGGGGTCGTCGCTTACGGCAGTGGTCACGGCAGCCACTGGTCGTCCTCCCCCTCGGTGTCGGTGAACAGGCCAGAACCATCGGCCGCCGGGCCTGCCTCTGCATCGTCGCCGGGAACGTCGAAGGCATCGTCGTCCTCGTCGGGGACGGTGTCGTCGTCGGTGTCGGGTGCCGCGTAGACGCCGGCCAGCCCGAACGAGGGCGCAGGAACGTCCAGCACGTCGACGGCGCCCGCGGGCACCGGCACCGCGCCGGCGGCCCGGGACTTCGCCACCACCCGCTTCTCCGTAGCGGACAGGTCGTCCTTGCGCGCGGCCCGTTTCAGGAACGCGTCCAGGGCCAGGGCCAGTTCGGCCTCGTGCTCCTCGTACGAGCCGGTGCGCTCGACGGCCTTGCAGATGTGCTCCCAGACGTGGTGCGTGAACGGCAGTGCCACCGAGGTCGCATGGATCCACGGCACCTCACGAAACCCTTCCGGCAGCCGGACCCAGACCTGAATGGGGTCGTAGGGGTTGTAGTGCACCTCCCACAGGCCCTTCTTCGACCGCACCCCGGAGTCCTGCCCGCGATGACCGTTCAGGCAGCCGTCGTCGTAGGTGCGGTAGTCGAACCGGATACCGGCATCGGTGATCGCCTGCCAGCGCACCGGCAGCAGCTCCACGAAGTCGTCGGCGGACAACGGCACCGGGACATAGCCCGTCACGGGCAGCAGCGCCGCCCACATCTGATTGGGGGTAAGGGCCTTCTTCGGCATCAGCGGGTGCCGCAAGCCCTGGCGCGGACGGTGGTGCCAGTGCACCAGGAACTCCTCCCACAGCGCCTGGAGCTCGGACACGTTCCACAGCCGCTCCTGCTCGACCCTGGAGCCGCGCTCGCCCACGTTCGAACCAGTGTGGCCGGGCAGCCACTGGGAGAACTCGGCGCTGACCGAGCCGAAGCCCCTCTCCACATGTCCCTTGGCCGGCCCGTTGGCCGGGGGCACGGGCTGCAGCGAGATACCCAGGCTCTCGCACGCGGCCCGGGTGGAGGGCGAGATGAACACCTTGCCCTGGTCGACCACGACCGTCTCCGGCATGATCACCGGGCGGGCCGCCGCGTCCCCGAGCCGCTCGTCCAGAGCGGTCAGCCGTTCGTGCGGTACGACCGAGGCGGCCATCGACAGGGCGGCAGGCCAGCCCGGCCGCATCGTCATCGGTGTCATCATCTGTGCCAGCAGCACGGCCACGTCGGTCAGTTTGCTGCCTGCCGGGCGCATCACCCCCCACAGACTCCGGGTCGTCACGTCCAGGGCGGTGGTCAGCTCCAGCCGCCCCACCACTCCGTCATCGAGGACGACCAGCGCATCCAGCGGCGAGCTGTCCATCATCACCAGCTCGCCCGGACGCAGCGCCAGCGTCGGCTTGAACGGCGGGGCGGGCCGTGCCGCCCGGGCCCGCCGCTGTGCCACCGTCCCGCCCAGACCGAGGGACTTCCCCACATCGTCCAGGAGCTTGTTGAACGTGGACTGCGGAGGCACCTTGACGACCCCGTCACCGTGCTTGGCACAGAGCCGCCACCGCGTCTCGCACCGCATCCGCTTCTTCCACCCCCGGGAACGGGAGCGCAGCGCCTCCTCACGCAGCAGCCCGGCCAACGCCTCGACCAGCCTGGCGTCGGCCCGCTCCAGACGCGTCGAACCACAGCGTTTGGGGAGCAGCCCCCACACGCCGCCATCGCGGTAGCGGACACGCCACCGGCGTACCGTCGCCCGGCTGACGTTCTCCCAGCCCCGCGCAGTCAGCTCATCGGACTTGGCCTGTTCACGCTGTTCCATCGTGGTCGACGCAGGATCGTACTGTGGCTTGGCCGGTCCGGCGCCGCCTGGCGTGGGGGAGCCGGTCTCCACTTCACGCACGTGCCGTTCCATCGCGAACGCCATTTGCTGCCGGGCCTCGGGCACGGTCGACAATAAGCCCGTCTGCGGCACCCGCAGACGGGGCGGACCGTCTGCCATCTCGAAGGACGCATCGCCGAGCAGGCCCGCCAGAGCCACCGCCAGGTCGCCTTCCCCACCGTCCTCGGCCAGCCAGATCCGCGGGCCCAACGCCGAGCCCTCCAGGCCGACAATCGTCCACTTCCGGCCCGCGTACTGCACACTCGCGCCGGGTTCGAGCCTGGGCCGGCTCACCGCTCGCCCTCCGAGCAGGAGGTCACCGCGACAGCCCGCCCATCAAGCGGGCGGTCCAGCGGCACACGCAGGACACCCCGCCACAGAGCGTGGAACACCACGGGCCACGCCGCGATCGGATCACCCAGCAGCCGCACACCGGTCTCCAGCGCCGTCGGGGTGCGGAAACACCCGGTCACCTCGGCCAACCGGCCCTGCGCGCACCGTGGATGCCGGTAGCCGGCGAGCCAGCGCACGTTCGCCTCCACCACAGGAGGCGGCGGAGCCACCAGCCGGTAGTGCCAGCCTCCCGCAGCGGCTGCGGCCTCGATGTGAAAGGCCCGCTGCACCAGCCGTCGGCCCGCGCCGGTCCGGCCCGCGCAGTCGACCAGAAGCCCGCTGCCGTCCGCCAGACGCGCCATCAGATGCGGGGCGTGCGACACGGTCTTCCCGCACCGGCCCCGCCACAGCAGCTCCACCGACCGGCAGGCCAGCGCCACCACCTTCGGGTCGTGATCCAGCATCATGACCTGGGTGCGCATGGCCTTGAACCCGTAATGCACCAGACGGCGGTCGGTCGCCGACCAGTACCAACCCGGCGCCGTGCGACGTCCCTTGAGCGCCGGAAACTGCCGCACCGGCAGGCACTCCTCCAACGCGTGCTCCGCGGCGGCCTCCAGCCACGGCACCTCGTGCTCGATGCCGGCAGCGTCCACGAACCGCGCCACGATGTGCGCGGGATCAACAAGGCGACGCCTGATACGGGGCGGAGGGGCGGGATCAGGCTGTAGTCGTGTTGCGGAAGACAGAGGGATCACGAACGAACTCCCATGTACGCAGGGGGAAACCAGGACAAGGGCGCCACGCGGTGGCCGGGCGGCCTACCTGCGAAACGGCACCGCAAAGGAACCGGCCTGCCCGCGACGGCGGGCTGCAGGCCGACAAACCGCGCTGACGCCACGACGGCACACGCGGACACGAAAGAAGGAGAAAGGAAGAAGAGGAAGCGACAGGGCAGCGACGGCACCCACCGCTAACGGTGCCACCATGCCAGGACACGTGCCGCTGCGGATTGCGGCAGTGTCCCGGCCGCCTGTGTCCCGGCCATCACCGTGCACGACGGTGCCGGGCATGCAGCCCGGGCCCGCAGAGCCACACCATCTGCGGGGGAGGGGCAGGAGATCAGGCCGGGATGAGCTCCACGACCTGGGCCAGGCTGTCCAGCACGGAGCAGTAGCGCTCGCACGGCAGGCCGCGCAGCGTGCTGTTGGTCGTGCCCATCAGGAAGTTCAGCTCCTGCTCGGGTTCCTGGCCGCAGGCATCGGCTGGGACGGCCGTCGGCTCCGAAGCAGCCACCACACCCAGTGCCGGAGCGGGCCACACCAGACCCTGCTGGTCCCGGTGCACCAAAAAGGCCAGCGACAGCCACTCGATCAGATACATCCCGCGCCGCGGCGACCCGGGCAGGCCGGCCTGGAGCCACTTCGCCAGCGTCTCCGCCGGCACCGGGGCGTGGCGCATCGGCTCCTTGATGGCCTGCACCGACCAGTGCGCAAGGAACGGAGCCTGCAACAGCATCCGCGCGTGGTCCCTGTCCTCATGCCAGCGCTTCGCGATGTCCCAACCGGTGTCGGTGACCGCGAACTTGCCGCGCCCTCCGGTCAGCAGGCCCAGGTCGGAACACCATCGCAGCGTTTGTGTTGCGGTCTCGCCGCCCACCGATGCCCGGCGGGCCAACTCCACGCTCGCGACCGTGAGGCGGCCGATACCGCTGAAATCGGCCATGGCCAGGAACAGGGACCACTGGCGGTCCATACCTGCACGCTCGCTCGGGGTGGTCCTGTCCCTGGGGCGGTCAGCGACGACCGCGCCGTCGAGGGAAAGGGGCATGCCGAAGGCGTTCACAGGGCCGGTTGAGGGAGGGGGAGAGAACAGACTTTCCATGATCGTGAGGCCTTTCTTATTCGTGGAACACGTGCGAATGACACGGAGCGCACCCCCTCCCGCACGCTGGGTATAGTGACGGGGCGCACGTGAGGCCAAACATGCGCACGGTGAGTCACCGCCGGGCTCTCGACCAGCCCGGCAGGTGACTCACGCATGTGTGACCGAGTGACTCAGCGGCTGCCTATGGTCCAGCCGCCATCAATCCGAAGGACGCCGTCGTAGAGACAGACGGGCAGTCCCCGCTCCGCGAGGAGCGTCCGGCGTGAGCCGATATCCTTACGGGGACGGGCGTGTCGAACGCGATCCATGATGCTCACCCCGTCGCCTCTTCATTCTCGTGCAGGGGCACGTGGCCCGCCTCGTCGGTGCCCGTGGTCGGCTGCGCTGCGGCCGAGCCGGTCTCCTGCTGCCCGATCCGTTTGTCGAGAGCGGCGAGGAGTCTGCCGGAACTGTCTGCCCTGCGTGCCATGGAGTCTTCTTCGGACCGTAGGGCTTCCAATTGGCGTTCCATCTCCTGCACACGCTCACGCAGTGCTTCTAGGACGCTGCTGTCAGCTGTGGCCAACTCGGCGGCCTGGCGCCGCATGAGGTGCAGAGCGGGCAACTGCACAGCCGATCCTCCCTCCCGACCTCGATGCTGAAGAGGCTCTTGCGGGAGGTGAGCTTAGGGGCACAGCTGCCGCCGATCATCTTCGTCCTGGGCGAAAGCGCAGACCGCAGGGCCGACTCAACGCCCTCGCTACCGCTGTCACCTGCGCAAACAAACAGACGCTCCACCTCTGCAGTGCTGCGGGGAATACCCCCTCAAGAGTGAGTCCGAGCCAGAAGGCCGGAGGCTGCGTGCTGCGCCCGGCGCGGGAAAGGTACATGTACCGCAGACGCCTGACCCGCGCGGTACGGGTCGACTGCCGTCGGAATGCCGCCCATCGGCGCAACCGCCAGGGAGAGCCTGCTGGCCGGGCCAGGCACGATGCGGCCGTGACGACCCCAGATTCCCTGCTGGGGTCCGTGCACCGCACCAGGGCACCTGCGGGACACGGACCCCAGCATCACGACCGGAGAGCTGCCCTCACGTCGCACGACGGACTGCGTCTGCATCTGCGGCCCCACCTGCGCACCCGCCGACCCTCTACGTCAAACTTCTCTTCCGCAGACCCTCGTTGGAGTGGTACCCGCTGCCGTCCCGAGCGGCATCTACGCAGGTCACACGGCATGCTGATATGCAGAATCGTTTATCGGGCTCCGTTTTCGGACCATCGGGCTGGCATGCTAGTGCGCAGCACATCGGCGGTGGCCACACTCCGCTGATGCTCTGTGTGTGACACCGCAGTTGAGGCTGGCGGAGGCCCTCGCGTGCGTCACATGTTTCCCGCGCACGGCAGCGCTCTGCCCGAGCACGGCATGGCCGTACCCGCCTGGCTTCCTCAACGCGTCCATCTCCCGTACCCGTGACGCGCTCCCCGGCCTCGAAAGACGGCGCCCCCACTGGCACCTTCCGGCAGGAAAGACATGACATTGCACTCCACCGCTCGTGACCGCCTCCTCGAAGGCGGCCCCCGACTCCCGCCGCCTGCAGAACGGCGCAGGCTTCGCGAACTCTGGGGAGCCGACTTCAAGGAAGTCGCCGACGTTCTTGGCGTATCCCCCGCCACCATGGCCGCCTGGGAAGCCGGCTTGCATGCCGCCGACACCACCGGCACCCGCGCCTACCTGCAGCTCCTCAACGCTTTCCGCGAACAGCTCGACGCCGCCCGCGGATCCGGCCGGCCGGAACTGCCTGAGCCTCCCGAAGTCGTAGCCCCGCCAACTGCTACCGGCATCCCCGCGCAGGCAGCCGGTGGCCCCGCCAAGGCCAAGCCCGCCCGTCGCGGAACACGCTGGAGCAGCGAGGAGAGAGAGTGTCTGCGCACCGAATTTCTCCGCGGCACCTCCGTCCAGGAGCTGGCCGAATCCCTGAAGCGAAGCGAAAAGTCTGTGCGCTGGGCCCTCTATCACCTCGGCCTCATCGCCTTCCCGGCCGACGAGGTACCCGCCCCGCGCCCCAGACCGGAGAAGCCCAAGGCCTACACCGTGGAGGAGAAACGCCAGATCCATCCCCGGGCCTACGAGCGCTGGAGCGCCGACGAGGAACAGCGTCTGGCTGAACGCTGTGCACAGGGAGCATCCCTGGCCGAGCTGTCCGTGGAGTTCGGACGCAACGAGGGGGGCATCGCCGGTCGGCTCATCAAGATCAACGCAGAGGGGGCAGCAGCTGAGGAGGCATGGGAGTACGGCGGGTAACTCTCCGGCCACCCCGTTGACCGCTTCGGACCTCATCCCGTAACGTACATGCCGAATCAGATATCAGATTTCGCATATGAGTGGGGGGCGGGTGCTGCTGACCACGGGGCAGGCCGCGGAAGAACTGGGCTGTGCCGTCACGACCTTCCGGCGCCTCGTGCATGCAGGCCTGCTGCCCGGCCTGTCCCGCCGAGGCGTGCGCGTCATGGTCCCGCTCTCCACGGTGCAAGCCCTCAGCACACGACACTCCGCAGCCCTCGACAGGCTGGACGTTCCGGAGATCGCCGTGCTGCGGGTTGACACAGCGCAGCGGACCGGTGATCCGGACCGGGACTGGATCGGCTTCGCCGCTTCCCTCGCCCCCGACGACCTCCTGAGGGCGCTGCGCGGCTGGTGGCGCTGCGACGCGGCAGGCGTCGCAGCCGGTGGAGTCCTGCCCGTCACACTCTCCGGCTACGTCGTGGCCGTGCTGACGGGCCTGGAGCGCTGGGAGAAGAACGGCCAGGGCCGTCACGCCTTCCCCGACGCACGACTGGCCGGCTACGTCACGGACCTGACCGCCCCGCACATCACGCTGACCTCAAACCTGAAGACCGACCGCCGACTTGCCGAACTCCTGCTGGGAGCCCGGCTCGCCTCCCACTCGGGCGGGGCCATCGCCTACGTCCCCACCGCCGCTGCCGGCTGAACCCCACGCCCGGACAAGGAAGCCCCGATGGACGCACAGAGCTACAATGACGCGCTCGGCGAACTGCGCACCGTACGAGACAAGATCAAGAAGGCCAGGGCGGAACTGTCCAAACTGGAAACCGACCGGGACCAGCGGATCACCCAACTGGCCGCCTACGGCAAGGCGAAGGCCGAGCGGATTGCCCCGGCCGCGGGCGTGAGCCTGGCCGATGTCGTCGCTCTGGCCCCCGCTCTGGCCCCCGACGACCTCACCGGCGCCGACACCCCGCCCCCCACTCCCTCCGGCACCGAAGAACCCTCCGCCGCGCACAGCACGCAACCCCGCACGGCCACTGCCGCGCAGGCCCCGGCCCCCGCCACGGCTCCGGGCACCGCCCGGCCCGCCGAGCCCCCGGCCGCTGACGGCACAACCGCGCTGCCTGTTCAGGAAGAGAGGAGTCTGCCTTCCATCCCCGAGGGCGGCACCGGCGACGCCTGGTTCACCCACACCCGGCAACTTGCCTCCACCCGACCGAACTTCATCCAACAGGCCCGCTCCACCGTCTTCCTCGACACCAGCACCGGCATCCTGGTCCACCGCAACCAGACCCACAGCCTGGACCTCGGCGCCGCCTCCGCCGCGGACATCCTCACCGCCGTCTTCCACACGGTCCCCGACAGCGTGGAACGCATCTACATCACCGCCGGCGACCCCTGGCACCACGGCGCCGACCGCCACGCCTACCTCCGCGACGCCGTCGCCGCCTGGCTCAACGCCCCGACACCCGGCTGGCGCACCGACACCGGCCGAGGCCGCGACCGCATGGCCGGACACTTCGTCCACGCCCGCAACCCCGTCGGCCGCTACCAGCGCGAAAGCGGCGACGACCACGTGGAGATCCGCTCGGTGCGGGAGTGGTTCGACCTCGACGGCGACGACCCGCACACAGTGCGTGACGCGTTCGTGCTCCTGTGGCAGGCCCTGCGCCGCCACTGGGACGACGCCGTCCTCATGGGCTCCCCCTCCCAGACCGGCCGCGACCTGTGGACCCGCACCATCCCCCAGCGCGGACAGCACGCCGAGGGCTTCCCCGTCCTGTCGGAGGAACTACGCGGCCTGCTGCACGCCACCGCAGGCCAGGGCCGCAACGAACTCATCACCCCACCCCGCGTGCCCGAGCAGCTGCCCCAACTCGTCGAGTACGACCGCACCTTCGCCTACGCCAAGCACACCTGGAAATCTCCCGTCGGCACCCCCCGCCGCATCACCGCCCAGACCTTCGCCGCCTGGAGCGAGAAGGACCAGATGCGCGCCCTGTACGGATGCGGGCACTGGCAGGCACGCGTGACCGTCCCCGACACCTGGAACCACGTGGGCCTCCTGCCCGCCCCGGCCCCCGGCGAACGCGCCTGGCACTACCCCGCCGCAGGCGGCACCACCTTCACCACCTGGGCCGGCGGACCCGAGATCCACACCGCCCTGACCAACCCCATCAAGCCGTGGAAGATCGAGATCCTCGACGGCATCCTGTGGGACGACGGCAAACCGCTGGACGACTGGGCCAAGAAACTCAAGGAGACCTGGACCAACCTCTCCACCCAGGCCCACTTCCAGGGCGACCCCCGGCAGGCTCGCGCCGCCCACCTCGCCTCCCGCGCCGTGCGCTCCATCCTCCTGTACGGCATCGGATCCTTCGCCCAGCGCCCCCGCATGGTCACCGGCACCACCCCCCGCACCATGGAACGCGACGTACCCGCAGACGCCGAAATCATCGGCTTCGACGACGAACTCATCACCTGGCAACGGCCCACCGGATTCAGCCGGGACCCCAACGCCCACCCCGAATGGGCCGCCGCGATCTGGTCCGGAGCCCGCGCCGCCCTGCTCACTCAGCGCCACCGCGACGACAACACCTACGCCGGGGCCCTGCACACCCCACCCGGCACTGTCGTCGCCTTCCGCACCGACGCCCTCTACCTCACCCGGCCCCAGAACTGGCCCTACCACCACCAGCCCGGCGACTACCTCCTGCGCGGCCACCTCACCGGCCTCGTCACCGCCCCGGCCACCGAGGACGAACTCCTCACCCTGCGGGACACCGGACGCACCGCGCTCACCGCCCGCGAGGAGGCCTGATGCCCCCCCGCTCCCGCTCCGACACCCCGGCAGAACAGGGCCAGTTGAACGAGGCGGCCCGGCTGGCCGACCGCCTGCAGGTAGCCGGCTACACCAAACGCGACATCGCCCACATCATCGACCGAGACCCCTCGCTGGTCTCGCAGTTCTACACGAAGAACAAGGGCGCCGCCTTCGTAGCCGCCCTACAGCAAGTCCTGGCCGCCGTCGAGACCGGAGGCATCACCGACCTGCCGGAACTCGCCGCCATCGCCGCCCGCCACACCCAGCGGCGCACCACCGCCTCCGGCGGCCGGGCCCGGGTCCGTGGCAAAGCCGTCCTGATCACCCCCACCGGCTCCGGCACCGGCCGCGTCGGCACCCAGGCGATCGCCTCCGGCTCGGCCCGGCTGCGCCCCCTGATCGCCGAAGCCGCCCGCCGGGGCCTGCGCCTGGCCTTCACCGTCCGCCTGGCCAAGACCGCCTACGTGCACCCCTCCGGCAGCCGCACCGACTCGCCCGGCATCCGCCGCGACGTCATCCAACGCGCCGACCACACTGAAGAACGCTCCTACGGCTCCTCCCAGACCGGAGGCTTCGACGCCGTCGACTTCGCCCGCCGCGTCAACGCCGCCGGCGGCGACGTCACCGCCGCCGTGCACCAGTGGCTGGTCGAGACCGGACGCATCCACCCGGAGGCCCACATCATCCACCTCGAAATCCGCACGTGGCGCCCACGCTGACCACAACGCAGCCGACGGGGCCCGGATCTGAAACGCCCCGCGCACACGAACCCTGCGCGTGTGATCCAGGTCCGGGCCGATCTGAACCCACTGATGCCGAGGCCGTAAGACCTGCTGAGGCGCTGCCTGGCGCAGGCAGCCTGAGCCAGGTCAGGAAGTCTCCCGCCCTTCAGGAGGGAGAGCAGTCAAGGGCCGACGTTGGTGAGGCTTCCCCGCAGTACGAGCAACCGGCCAGCATGTGGTGACTCACGCCTCTGACGTCGCCCTTGCCGTATCGCTAGAAGTCGTCTCCCGGGGCTTTGCCCGCGGTCGTCCTTTCCTCGGTCAGCGGGCGGCCGAGTTCAGCGAGTGCAGTTTGGGGGATGCCGCTGCGCAGCAGCGGCTTGAGCCGGTCGAAGTCCTGGAGCAGTCCTCCGCCGTCGACGGGCCACAGCCCAGGGTCGGCGATGGCGATGCCGACGTAGGCGCGCCCCGGCGAGTCGTCCCAGGTCGGGTCCAGCACTGTCCCGTCCGGGCGTACGGTCCAGGCGTGGGGCAGGGCGATGTCGAAAGCGTGGTGGGTGAGGGCGAATCCCTCGGCGTACACCAGGTCTTCGTCACGGTGGGCGAGGGCGTAGCGGGCGGCGTTGCTGTAGCAGAGCCGGTCCGGCATGCCGATGAGGTCATCGGGGCTGGGCGTGGGGGTAAAGCGGCGGCCCAGGGCCAGCAGGAGGTGGAAGGAGCTCGGGTAGCTCCAGTCCTCGGGGACGCGGTGGGCGGCCTCGGAGAGTTCGGCGTGCTGCCGGATGTGGTGGATGAGACCGTCCTCGGCAGCGGTCCGGGAGACGCTGTTGGTCATGTCGCGGTGACTCTCCGATGGTTTCGCACGGTGCGGGTATCCATCATCCTCTACTCGGCGTTTCGCCGGTGGCGCGCCCGAGCTTCCGTCGGTGCTCCGCTGCCGAGGAGCCGTCCCGTGCACCGCTTGCGCAGCATGGCGGCGGCCGGTTCAGGTCTGGCGTTCGGCGAGGAGTAGGGAGGTGCCGCGCTCCAGGCGGCGGCGCAGGACGACGCCCGGCTGGAGGGCTTTGACGGCGAGCTGGTGGCCGTCCGATCCGTCGTCGCAGGACTCGAACCCCGCCCGGGTGCGGAAGACGAGGGGTTCTTGCTGGGCGGCGATGGTGTAGCCGCGTTTGCGGTACCAGCGCATGGTGGCGAAGGCGCCGATCCGGATCTTGGCGAGGGCCAGGTGGCTGCCGGCGCTGCGGGCCGTCTCCTCGGCCGCGGTGAGCAGTGCGCTGCCGATGCCCTGGCCACGGTGGGGCTCGGCGACGGCCAGGAGCTCGATCTCGACGAGGGAGTGGACGAGAGCGGCCCGCTGCGCGGGCGGATGGTCCCGGATCCACCGGATGGGAGGTGTCGTGTACACCATCCCGGCCACGGCATCCCCGACGCGCGCGACCAGACAGCGGCCGTGTCCGTAGGGCAGCGGGACCTTCCCGCCGTGCGCGTCGATCGCCTCCGCCAGAGCCGGAGGAGGGGCTGCGCCGGGCGCGGGCACGAGGCCGCCCACCGCGAGGGCACCCAGAGCCACCGCCGAGGGCCCGTCGCCCGGGGCCGCGAGCGCAATCGTGATGGTGCTGCTGGGCCTGCCGGTCATGAGCGCCACTCTACGAGCCCTCCCGGATTCCGCCTCCCTCCGTCCGGGGCCTGCGATCCGGCCCTGCCCGGCGGCGCGCGGCAGCGGTCACGCCGTCGCGCTCTGCCCGTACGGCACCCGTTCGGGCCGCGCGGCCTGTTACTCACTTTCGAGTGACGGCCCGCAGGGCGGAAGCAACGCGGGGCACCGGTCGGCATCGGTTTGCCCGCCGCCTGCACGGCATCGCACGGTGACAGCCTGTCAACCTCGTGCATTCGCCGTATACATGGGTGTTGCAGGTGAGAGTCATAGAAATATGACCAAACTGTCATGACCTTCGCGTACCCATCACAACCCCTCCGCAGGGTGGGCAGGGTGTGGGCGTGCGGTCAATCCGGCCGCCGAACCCGCACGACGCACCGCGAGCGACCTGCGGCATCACGCCGCCCGCTCGAGGTGTCCGGCCCCGAGAAGGGGGACTTCCGTGTCCGTATCCGTTTCCGCCCGCCGCCTGACCGCCGCCGCTGCCGTGGCCGCCGCTGCCGTGGGGACGCTCGCGCTGCCGGCCGCGGCCGCGGGCCAGCACCCGGCCCGCCCGCACCACGACGTGGTCATCAGCGCCGTGCAGTACGACTCGCCGGGGCGTGACGACCGCTCCAAGCGCTCCCTGAACAAGGAGTGGGTGGACGTCACCAACACCACCCGCCGGGCGGTGAACCTGGACCACTGGACCCTCACCGACGAGGCCGGTCACACCTACACCTTCCGCCACTTCCGCCTGGACGGGCGGGCCACGGTCCGCGTCCACACCGGCGAGGGCCGCGACAGCGCCACCGACGTCTTCCAGGACCGCCGTGCCTACGTGTGGAACAACGACGCTGACACGGCGACCCTGCGCAACGACCGCGACCGCCTCGTCGACGAGGTCACCTGGGGCCACCACCGTGGCGACGACCGCGACCACCGCGGCGATGACCGCGGGGAGCACCGCAACGGCGGCAGCATGCGCCGCTGAACCTCTCCGGCGGCGCCGGTGACCGGCGCCCCCGGGCGGCCGGCACCGCCGAAAAGGCGGCCCGCCCTGCCCCGGGGACGTGCCGCCGGAACAGGAGCGATCTGTTCCGGCGGCACTCCGGTGACCAGCCACGGCATGCGAACACCCTGCGCTGAGGGCCGGGGTGTGGGAGCGTGGCAGAGGCCGGGTCCACCGCTTACCCCCGTAGCGGATGGGCCCGGCCTCTGTAGGTTCAGCGGGCGTAGGTGACGGTGATGGGCTGGTCGGGGCAGGCGGCGAGGCGCTGGGCGAGCGCGGCCTGCTCGGCGGGGTCGACGCTCAGCTGGTAGCGCAGCTTGTCGGCGACCCAGTTGGTGACGTAGGTGCACCAGTAGCCGGCGTAGGGCGGCATCCACTCGGCCGGGTCCTTGTCGGCCTTGGACCGGTTGGAGGCCGCCGAGACCGCGATCAGGGCGCGAGGGTCGTCGAGGTCGTTCGCGTAGGCTTCGCGTTCCTTCGGGGTCCAGGCGGAGGCGCCGGAGTCCCAGGCCTCGGCGAGCGGGCCGAGGTGGTCGACATCGAGTTTGCGGGCGTCGTTGATGTACTGGTCGTCGTAGGGTGAGTACCAGACGCCCCCGGTCAGGGTGCACTTCGGGCCGACCTCGGGGGCGGCGACGGCTTCGGCCAGGAGGACTTCGGCGCGGGTGTTGCAGCCGTCCTTGTCCGCGTCGGTCCAGTGCTTGAACTTGTCCCGGGAGTAGCCGGCGCGGCTCTCGTCGGCCACGGTGAGCTCGGCGAGTGCGTCGCGGACCGGCAGGGTGACGGTCTCGCCAGGCGCGTGCCGTGCGGGCAGATGCCCGGCGACCGCGGTGGCGGCGTGGGCGGTGGTGGGGGCGAGCAGGGCGAGTAGCGCGAACAGCGCGGCGATCAGGGTGCGTCGGGTACGGGCGAGGCGCACGGCCGGGTCTCCGTTTCGAAGATCACGAGCAGGTTGTGATCTTCGTAGTCGCCGGGGCGGCGCTGCGCGGGATGATCGGCCGGGGGTTCACCCGGTCGGCGAACTAGTCACACCACCGAGGTGGCTTCGGGCGGACGCAGTGTGTCGGTCATTCCGCGACCGCACCGGGTAGCGCTGCGATCAGACAGGCGGTAATTCGCCGGGCTTGGCCTGGACCGAGTTGGACGGCCGTCTCGACCTCATCGCCCTCCTGGACGAGGCCTTCGCCGCACTCGGACCCGGTCAGTAGGCGACCACCGCCGCAGCTACCGACGGGGAGGGTGTTATCGGACCCCGACCGGCTCCGGCAGCGGCCATGCTGGCGCCCAGGCCGTCGCCTCCGGCTCCGCCCGCTGATCGCCGAGGTAGCCCGCCAGGGCCTTCACTGTCTGCCTGGCCAAGACTGCCTACCTTCAACCCCTCCGGTAGCAGCACCGACTCGCCTTGCATCCGTCGCGACGTCATCTGGCGCGCCGACCACACCGAGGAGCGCTCCTACGGCACCGCCCGGACCGGCGGCTTCGACGACGCCGACTTCGCCCGCCGGGTGGACGCCGCCAGCGGCGACGTCACCGCCGCCGTCGACCAGTGGCTGGGGGAGACCGGCCATATCCGCCCCGACGCCGAGATCATCCTTCTCGATGTCCGCACCTGGCGCGCTCGGTGACGCCGGGCGGGACCGCATCGTGCGAGGGCGCGGCGGAACCCCGCAGCAACGGGGGCTGAGGCGCGGGGCATCCGTGGTGCAGCGCAGCAGAGCCGGGCACGGCTGCTGCGGCGCGGTCAGCCTGTCCGGTCCTGATCCGCTTTCCCGGACGTGGGGGAGGCGGAGGTGCCGGGACTGTTCGGTGCTGTGCCCTCGAACCGTGTGAGGCAGTTGTCGATGAGTTCGCGTACCTCTTGGTGGCCGTCGGCCAGCCCGAGGGCGTCGTCCATGGTGAGGATCCGGGACATGCCGCTGATCAGGATGGTCAGTGCGGCGGGCGAAGGAGTACCGACGGGCGAGCGGTCGGCGAGGGCTGTTGCGAGGATGTCTTCCTGCAGGCGTCGGAAGCGGGTGAAGTACAAGGAGAGTTCTGTGCGCACTGCCGGCCTGTGGTTCGCGAGCGCGATGAACTCGACCGTGAGAGCGGAGTTGTGTGGTTCGCTGCTCAGCTCCCACATGGCGCGCAGCGGATGGGCTGCCTGCCGGACGTCTTGCAGGCGACGCAGATTCGCTTCCGCGCCGCGTCTGAACACGGCCAGGAACAGTTCGTCGACTGTGCCGAAGTAGTAGTAGACCAGAGCCGGATTGGCGTTCGCGCGGGCAGCGACCTTGCGGGTCGTGACCGCGGCGTAGCCCTCTTCCAGCATCAGCTGCGCCGCCGCGTCCAGCAGTGCGGCCCGGGTCGCCGAGTCGCCGCCAGGGCCCGAGCGGGCGCCACTCACGGGTGCCCGCCGGGCAGGGCGGGCCGGCTGCGGCAGATCGTGAACACGCGTGCAGTGTAACGGTCTTGACCAGCCGCCGCGGCGAGTGTTAGGCATGTGACTAACCAGGTTTTAGGCAGTCGACTAAACAGGTCTGGACGATCCCACTGCACAGCCCGAGCGGAAAGGCATGGATCGTGTCCGTCACCTTCACCTCCCTCAGCCCTGAGATCGGCGCACAAACCCGCCTGCTGACCGGGGTAGGGCTTCTGCGCCCCGACGCCGTTGCCGCGCTGCAGGCCGCGCTCGACGCGAGCGGTGTCGTCATCTGCCACGGCGCCGATCTGTCCGACAGTGAATTCGCCGCCCTGGGAAGGGCATTAGGAAACCCGGTCGTCCCGCCCCGGGGTGGCGACCCTGTCCACCCCGAGATCGACACGATCACCCTCGACCCGGCCAAGAGCCGGTTGACGGCCGTACGCCGGGGCACCTTCTTCTGGCACATCGACGGCACCCGCGACGACCTACCGCAAAAAGCCACGATGCTGCTGGCCCGGCAGGTCGCCGACGCGGACGGCGACACCGAGTTCGCCAGCACCTACGCCGCCTGGAAAGCACTGCCCGACAACGAGAAGAAGCAACTCGCCGGGCTGCGCGTCACACACAGCTTCACCGCCGCACAGCTCCTGGCGAACCCCGCCCCCTCACCGAAAGAACGCGCGGCCTGGGACACGGTGCCCACACGCGAACATCCGCTGGTATGGACCCGCAGCGACGGCCGTGCCTCGCTGCTGATCGGGGCCACCGCCGACCAGGTCGTCGGCATGGCGCACGACGAGAGCCGCGCCCTGCTCGAACGCCTCCTGGACTGGTCCACCCAGGACCGCTTCACGCTGCGCCACCACTGGCATCCCGGCGACCTGGTGATCTGGGACAACACCGGCATGCTCCACCGCGCCCTGCCCTATAGGCAGGCATCGGCCTGCCTGATGCGGCGGATCACCTTCGTTGGCGAGGAGGCGGTGGCATGAGCGACACGTCGAACGCCTCGGCTGCACGGTTCGCGCGACTGGAGCGCGAAGTCCGCTATCTGACCGACCGGCAGGAGATCCTCGACTGCATCGCCCGGCACGCGCGCGGTCACGACCGTTTCGACACCGACCTGTTGACCGCCGCCTATCACGAGGACGGCCTCGACGAGCACGGCAGCGCGGTCCATCCTGCCGGCACGTACGCACAGTGGGCGAACGCCGTGCACTCCAGGGCCGCCGAACTGCACACGCACAACATCACCACCCACCTGTGCGAGATCGACGGGGACACCGCCCACTGCGAGAGCTACGTCCTGGTGGGTCTGCTGCACCGCGACGGCACAACAGCCCAGCTCATGAGCGGCCGCTACCTCGACCGTATGGAGCGCCGCGACGGCACCTGGCGCATCGCCGTACGCCGCTGCACCGTGGAACTCGTGCTCACCGCGGACGCCTCGCTGCTGCGGACGCCCTTCTTCAAGGAACAGGGATTCGTCAAAGGCACACGGGACAAGGACGACATGTCCTACCGCCGACCGCTGGAACTCGACGATGCGTCCGTGCCGCGATGGTGACCTCCCGGCACCGACGCCCCGGCCAAAGGGCGGGCAAAGGAGCACCACCATGCGTATCGGACTGACCGGCGGCGCAGACAGCATCGAACGGATGGTGCGCCAGGCCGAGGAGGCCGAACGGGACGGGTTCACCTCGCTCTGGTACGCCAGCGGCGTGGCCGGCGACCCCCTGGCTGCGATGACCGTCGCCGGCCGGGCGACCTCGTCGATCGAACTGGGCACAGCCGTACTGCAGACCTACCCCTGCCACCCGGTACTCCAGGCCAGCCGGAGTGCAGCGGTCCCGTTCGCGATGGGCCGGCCCGGTTTCACCCTCGGTATCGGCCCTGCCCACCGGCCGCTGGTCGAGGACGTGCTGGGGCTGTCGTACAACACCCCCGGAGCTGCCACCGAGGAATACCTGCGCATCCTGACCGCCCTGCTGCGAGGTGAAACGGTCGACCTCACCGGAGAGCACTGGTCCGCGCACACCTCACCGCCCGCCGTACTGCCGGACGCGGGTGTGCCGGTCCTGCTGGCCGCACTGGGCCCGCGCCTGCTGCGTGTGGCCGGCGAACACGCGGACGGTGTCGTCCTGTGGATGGCCACGGCCCGCGCGGTCAGTTCCCACATTGCACCCCGCCTGCACAAAGCCGCCGCAGACGCCGGGCGGCCCGTGCCCAGGATCGTTGCCGGCCTGCCCGTGGCGGTGCACGACGATCCGGCTGCTGCCCGCGAGGCGGCAGCCCGGACCGCGGCGGTCTACGGCGACCTGCCCAACTACCGCCGCATCCTGGAGATCGGCGGCCAGTCCTCGCCCGCTGACGCCGCCGTCACCGGAGACGAGACGTCCGTCCGCAGACAGCTGGACGCGCTGGCGGACGAGGGGGCCACCGACTTCTGGGCGTTCATCGTCCCGGTCGGCGAGACCAGGGACAGCCGCCGCGCCTCCGTGCGGCGGACCAGGAACCTTCTCCAGGAACTCGCCGCCGGCGCCTGAAAGCCGTATTCGCCACCGAACAGAGGGCCGCGGTCCGGACAGGTACCGTTCGTCCGGTCGGCGCGGGACGATCTCGCTGCCTTCCGCACCCGCTGCGGAGGTCCCAGCACCGCAGTGCACGTTCGGTGGCTGGGCACGACCAGTTACGCCCTGGCCCCGCCCGGACGACGCTCGGGCGACGCTGTCAGGAGTCCGAGCGATTGGCTTCATCGCCTGCGGTGATTGAGCTGGCCACCTCCGGTGCGCCGGAGGTGGTGTAGAACACCGAGGAGCCTTGCTTGGTCCGGTGGATGAGGCTTTTGGCTACCAGGTTCTCAAGAGTGGTGCGCACCACCTTGGTGCCGATGTTCCGCTCGGTGTGAACCTGCCTGAGCACTTGTGCGATCTCCGCTGCGGAACGGGGCTCGCTCTGCTCGACCACATGCTGCCGAATGAGTTCGACCAGCGTGGGCTCAGCTGTCTTCTTGCCCGCAGGCGGCTGCGCCGTTGCCTTCTTTGCCGGGCGGCGCGTGCCGGATGCTGCCGGTTCCGGCTTCTTCCGGGGGGAGGGCACCACGGCGTTCTCGGCGCGAGCCGACGCCGGGGGCGCACCGGGGACCCCGAGTGCCTGCTGCATATTGACCAGTACGGCGTGATCCTGCTGCAGGGTTGCCAACTGCTCCTGGAGCGAGGTGAGTTCCGCTGTGATGCGTTCCTGCTCCTTGGCGTTGCGTTCGAGATCGCCGGTCACTTGGCTGATGTACTGCGAGGCCAACTCGGTGGTGTGAGTGGTGTTTTCGGGCATCCTTCTCTCCTCGGTCGTGACCAGGCCGAAGCGCTGGAGGCTGATACCGGTGAGCCGGGCAAGTGACTCCTGCCGCAGTATGCTCCGGGCAGCGATATTACGGGTGGGAAGCCCTGCTTCCCCTCTCTGCGACATCTGCTCTGGGTGACTGTCGTCATCGGACGGGCGGCAACGCGCACCATGTCTCAGGTCTCGTCCATGTGCTGAGGTGCGAGCAGTTCCCACAGCACCTCGTCGGTGTCCCGGTCCTGACGCCACGCAGCCAGCGCCCGCACGGCGACGAGCCGGTCGAGCAGTTCGGCTGTTTGCTGTCGTGAGTGCCCGCTCAAGCGGGTGAGCACCTCCATGTCGAGACGGCGCGCAACGCGGTCGCTGGTGTAGTACGCGGCAAGGACGAGCGCGATCAGACGCAGCGCGGGCGGTGACGTCGCGGGCAGGAACAGCGGCACTGGGCGCAGTGCCCAGTCGGCCGCACGGCAGCGCGCCGGCCGGCCGGGAGCCTGGTCCAGGGCCGTGGCGTCGAGCAGCCGGACCTCCACCGGCGTGGACCTGAGATCGGGGTACTGGAGCCAGGCTCCGTGGGCCAGCTCCTCCCAGATCTCCCTGCGGCCGCTGAGCCGCATGCTGCGCAACAGGCCGGCAGGCAGGCGAGCGCGGCCGCAGGCGTCGGTGCGCAGTGCGCACTGCACGGCGAGCAGGCGGGCGGCGGCAGAGGTGAACTGGGGCAGAGCGGCAGCGAGATAGGTGAGCATCTCCCCCACCCGCAGGCGCTCCTCCGCGCCGGGCCGGCGCGGGCCGCGTGCCGCTGACGGAGCGGGGGAGCGGGGACTGCCGAGTTGCGTGTCCGGTACGACGGCTGTGTGGCTGGTCGCGGCCGCGCAGGCGGTACACGTGTCGGCCAGCCGCCAGGCGCGGCCGCCGCGTCCCTGGGTGAGGGCGAGCCGGACCGGGCCGGCGCAGCCGCGGTGGCGGGGATGCCAGCGGCAGCCCTGGGCCTGGCACTGGCAGGTGCGCAGGTGTCCGGGCAGTGCGTCGGCTTGTGCGTGGCAGGCCAGATGGGCCAGGGCGGCCGACCGCGCGGAGACGCCCCCGCATGCAGGTGTGCGGGCGGTGCACTGGGTGCAGACGAGGCTGGGTACGCCTGCCCGCGGGTGCAGCTCCACCGTCCAGATGCGCCGCACCGCGGCACCGCCGAGCCTCATCGGCCCTGTCCTCCTGTCTGCCCGCGCCGTAGGGCCGGAAAGCCTGCGGCCAGGCGTTCCGGGACGGACGCACGGTAGTGCAGATCCCTGCACCACGGGAGAGCGGGCCCGCGAGGAGAAAGTGCAGATATCCGCACTGACGGGGCAGAGGTCTGCACCGTCGGATGGTGGAGTGACGATCATCCCGCCCGACCCCAACCTCAATGCGCTGCGCGTCGCACTCGTGCGGCTGCGGGGCGAGCGCGGATGGACCATCGACCAGCTCGCCGAACGCAGCAACCTGGCCCGGCGCACCCTCATCGACCTCGAACACGGCCGCAGCACCGGGAGCATCACCACCTGGCACGCACTGGCCCACGCCTTCGACGTCCCCATCGAACGCTTCCTCGTCTCCCTGTGCGAGGGGCATCCCGCCCCCGGTACACCTCAGCCCTGACCGGGCCGCACCGCCAACCGCTCACCAGACGGGGAAGGAAATCACCCGCCCGGGCGAGACGGCATCGAACGACAGATCCACATCTCGCGCAGGCGTTCCCGCACATGGGGCCGATCGTGTGACCTTCCCGAAAGCCGCCCCCGGCCATCGGCGCGTCACCTGTCACGGTCGCCGCCATGCGCCCCCACTCCTTGCCCGCGGACCGCCACTGGGACGGCAGCCCCCGCCACCTTCCCCGCCGCAGCAGCCTGCAGATCGCCCCGGCCAGCCCCAGTCGGCTGCTGCGCGCCGGTCAGAGCGGCCGCTGCCGACAGTGCGGCAACCGCGTCGACTGGTACCCCCGCCACGACGACCGCCCCATCGCCCTGCACCCCGCGGACGTCGCCGTCGTCGGCACCCCCGCTTCCTGCCGCTGGCACATCGGCGGCGGCATCGCCCACCCCCACGATGACGGCAGCGCCTGGTGCCGCATCCCCCACGCCGTCCTCTGCCCCCAGCAGCCATTGCGTTCCCATACCGGCCATACCCGGCTCACGGTGCTGCGGCGCGAACTCGCCGTGCACTCCCGACGCCTCATCGACACCGGCGCCTTCACCCCCCAGCCCTGCCCCCAGGCTTCTGCGGCTGTGCCAGCCGGCGAGGCCGGGCAATCCACCCGTCCCGTCGTCCGGATCCTCCTCGTCCCCTATCTCGGCCCCAGCCCCGTCGAAGACATCCGCTGCGTCGCCCAGACGCGCCAACGCCGCCGCTGCACCCACCCCGTCCTCGCCCCGGGCCACCTGGCAGGCCGCTGGAGACTCCTGCCCTCCGGCCCCAGCCACGGCCAACTCACCCTGCCCGACACCACGATGGCCGTCTACGACCTCAGCCACCTGCCCTACATCGCTCAACTGCGCTGGCGTGCCCAGCGCTGCCCCACCCACGCCACCGGAACCGCCCCCGATCTCGCCCTCGCCGACTGGCAGGTCTTCGACCCCCTCCTGCACGCCGCCCACATCCACACCCGCCTCCCGCACCCGCCGCCCCTGGGCAGGGGCAAGGACCGGCGATGACGCACCACGCACTGGAGATCGTCCTCACCCGCCCCCTGCCCCCGCAGGCGCTGCACCGTGCCGCCCGCGTCATGCCGCTCGCCGCCAACCACGACGCCACCCACCTCATGGCCCTCGTCCAGGCCAAGACTCCCCACCGGGCCGCTCACCGCCTGCGCCGCCGACTCGAGCACCTGCTGCCCATCGACGCCATCACCACCCACTACCCGGACGCAGACCACAAGGTCCTGCTCAACGTCGTCTTCCCGCCCGCCAGTCACACCGTTCTGAGGACCGAAGCCGACCGCGCAGCTCAGAGTCCCGAGCGATTCGTGGAACTGGCCCTGCACCGGGCCCTGGCCGAACACACGGACCGGGAGATCGACCGCCTCAGCCGGACACTGCGCCAGTTGCTCGCCCACACCACCCCCGCCCACCTGCTGTCCGCCCTCGGGCACGAGCTCACCCGACTCCCCGAAAGCCCCGCGCCATGAAACTCACCGACGAACAGACGGCAGCCCTCGACGCCTTCCACGCCGACGAGCACCTGGTCCTCCAGGCCGGTGCCGGCACCGGCAAGACGGAAACCCTCTCCCAACTGGCCCGCTCCACCAGGCGACGCGGCCGCTGCCTCGCCTACAACCGGGCCATCGCCCGCGACGCCACCGCCCGCTTCCCCGGCAACGTCCAGTGCAAGACCACCCACGCCCTCGCCTACGCCGCCCTCGGCCACCGCTACCACAGCCGCCTGAACGCACCCCGCCGCCCGGCCTGGCAAACCGGACAAGCCCTCGGCATCACCAAAGCCCTCCGCATCGATGAACGCGACGTCTCCCAACGCGCCCTGTCCAACACGGTCCTGCGCACCGTCACTCGCTTCTGCCACACCGCCGACGAGAAGATCACCCACCACCACGTACCGAAACTACGAGGCCTCGACGACACTGACCTGCACCGCGAACTCGCTACCCACATCGTGCCCTTCGCCCGCAAAGCCTGGGACGACCTGCAACACACCGACGACGGCTGCGTCCGCTTCGACCACGACCACTACCTGAAGATGTGGGCCCTCACCCAGCCGGTCCTGCCCGCCGACTTCCTGCTCCTGGACGAAGCCCAGGACACCAACCCCGTCGTCGAACAGATCTTCCTCAACCAGCGCAACCACGCCCAACTCGTCATGGTCGGCGACTCCGCCCAGGCCATCTACCACTGGCGCGGCGCCAAAGACGTCATGACCGGCTTCGACGGCACCCGCCTCACCCTCTCCCAGTCCTTCCGCTTCGGCCCCCACCTCGCCGAAGAAGCCAACCACTGGCTCACCCTCGCCGACGCACCCCTGCGCCTGCGCGGCACCGACACCCTCCACACCGAACTGGGCTCCCTCACGCAGCCCGACGCTGTGCTGTGCCGTACCAACGTCGGCGCCATGGCCCAGGTCATGGGACTGATGGCCGCCGGATGCCGCGTCGCCCTCGTCGGAGGAGGCGACAGCCTGAGCGCTCTTGCCCAGGCCGCCCGCGACCTCAAAGAAGGACGCCGTACCCACCACCCCGAACTGCTTCTGTTCCCCTCCTGGGGTGAACTGCAGGACTACGCAGCCCACGACCCTGCCGGACGCGACCTGCAGCCCCTCGTCGGCCTCGTCGACACCCACGGCACCGATGCCATCCTTGGCGCCGTTGCCCAACTTGTCGACGAACAGCACGCCCAGACCACCGTCTCCACCGCCCACAAAGCCAAGGGGCGTGAATGGTCCCGCGTCAAGATCGCCGACGACTTCGCCCCGCCCGGCCACAGTGACCCGCCCGAGAGCGCACCGGCGCCTGCAGCTCAGCCCATCGGCGACAGCGAGGCCCGCCTCGCCTACGTGGCCGTCACCCGCACCCGTCGGCGTCTCGACATCGGAGGCCTGGCATGGGCGCGCGGCCAGCGATGACGGCTGGGGGCACGGGGACGTGATCCGGTGAGAGGCCTGCCGTCTTTGACGGAGCGAGCGCGGCCTCGGGATGCGCTATCTGTCGCCGGCTCCTTGACGGGCCTGGCCGGTGCCTGTGGGATCGCAGGCCCGTTTCACACACCTTTAACCCATGGGACACAAGAGGGAATTGGGAGCCACTGAGCATGTTTTTGGATCCAATCACGAGTAGATTTCATCCATTCTCAGGATCGGTGCCCGAGGAGGCCCCATGTCGGACCACACATCTGGATCGCCCTCGCCCGCCTCCGCGCCGGTCTCGGCGATCGCCTCGCCGGACGTCTCGCGCCGCACGATGCTCCGGGGTGCAGGCCTGCTCGGGGTGGGCGTCGGGTTCGGGCTGCCCGCCCTGCTCACCGCCTGCGGCGCCGCGGCCGACGATGCGAAAGGCGGCGGCAAGGGCGGCGGCACGCTCACCCTGGCCATCGACGCCACCAGCGCCGTCAACGACCCGACCTTCTACACGTCCCTGGGCGACTGGATGGCCGTGGACTGCATCTGCCGCGGCCTGACGTTCATCTCCTTCGAGACCAACGAGCCCACACCGGATCTGGCGGAGAAGTGGACCATATCCGATGACAAGATGACCTATACATTCACCTTGCGCAAGGGCGTCAAGTTCCACGACGGCACCACGCTCACCTCCGCCGACGTGCTCGCCAGCCTCGGCCGCCAGTTCGATCCCGAAGACAAGACCCTGCCCAAGGGCGGGACCCGGCCGCTGGCAAGCCTGGGCGCCAACGTCGCCGCGCTCACCGCTCCGGACGACCTGACCGTGAAGATGGTCCTCAAGAAGCCCGACCGGACGGTCCTCGGCAAACTCTCCGACATCGGCGGCCGTATCATCTCCAAGGCCGCGCTGGACAAGTACGGCGCGGACATCGGCAAGCACCTAGTGGGCACCGGACCGTTCGTCTTCGACTCGGCCACCGCTGGCCAGTCGATCACGCTCAAGGCGTTCGACGGCTTCCGGCTGGGCAAGCCGCCCATCGACCGGCTGGTGCTGCGTCAGGTCCAGGACCCGTCCACCATCGTCAGCTCGCTGCTCAGCGGCGACGTCTCCGCGACCCAGTTCGCCCCGTACTCCGCCGTCTCGCAGCTGCGCAAGGACAGCGCGGTGAAGGTGTACGACACCCCGCACAATGCCGACGCCATCATGATGATCGACGCCCGCCGGGTCCCCGAGCTGAAGGTGCGCAAGGCCATCAACCTGGCCATCAACCGCAAGGCCATCCTCCAGCAGGCGTTCTACGGCATTGGCGCCGAGCCCAGGGGCTACGCCATCCCGCCGGCCCAGACCGGCTACGACACCGCGCTCGCCGACCTCAGCACCCAGGACACCGCACAGGCCAAGCGGCTGGTCGAGGAGGCCGGGGCGAAGGGGCGTACCATCCGGCTCATGGCGGCCAGCGACTCCTGGCACCCCAAGGCCGCCCAGATCATCGCCCAGAACCTCACCGACGTCGGCTTCAAGGTCGCCACCACCTCCGTGGATCCGGCCACCTACTTCGGCCGGCTCCTCGACGGGAGCGACGACTACCACGACCTGATGATCTGGGAGCGCAACACCTACGTCCCCGACCCCGACGACATGGTCGGCGCGATGGCGAGCCCCACCGGTATCTACGGTTCCAAGATCTCCGGCATGGACACCCTGAAGGGCGCCGCCTCCCTCGTCGACGACCTCTACACCGCCAAGAACCTCACCGACACCAAGAAGCGCACCGCTGCCTACACGAAGATTCAGCGCAGATGGGCCGAGGAGTACATGGTCCTGTCGATGTTGGCCTGCTTCAGCAACCTGGTCGTCAGCGGCTCGGGCGTGAAGGGCATGAACACCGACGCACTGGCCAACCACCGCTGTTACATGGAGAAGGCCAGTGTCTGAGACCGGGGCCGCGGTGGACGCCGCGGCGGCCGTTCCCGCGGCCTCACCGCCGGGCTCCCCGTCGAAGTCGCCGCCGACGTTGCCACCCGGCGCGGTCCGCACGGTCCGCTGGCAGTTTCTCCCGGCGCTGCGCCGCCGTACCGTGGCGCGCTCCTGGCCCGCGCTGCTGTCCTGGCTGCTGCTGACCGCCCTGGTGCTGGTCGCCCTGTTGGGGCCGCTGTTCATTCAGGCCGATCCCCTGCGGCAGACCTCCTCGGCCCTGCTCGGGCCCGGCTCCCCGGGGCATCCGCTGGGCACGGACGACCTGGGCCGGGACGAGCTGGCCCGGCTGGTGCACGGCGCCCGGCCGCTGCTGCTGGTGTCCTTCGCGGCCACCGCGCTCGCGGCCGGCATCGGAACACTGGTCGGGCTGGTCGCCGGTTACGCGGGCGGCGTGGTGGAGTTGGTGCTGATGCGGCTGGTCGACCTGGCGCTGGCCTTCCCGTCCATCCTGCTGGTGATCCTGCTGGTGGCGGCCGCCGGCCCGGGCACAGTCAGTCTGGTCCTCGGCATCGGGGTCTCCCTCGCGCCCGGACTGGCCCGGCTGGCCCGTGCCCTGACGGCGCGTGAGGCCGCCAAGGACTACGTCGTCGCCTGCCGCCTCGGCGGCACGGGCGCGCCGCGCATCCTGGTCCGTGAGGTGCTGCCGAACATCGGCGGTCCACTACTCGCCCAGGTCGTCATGACGCTGTCGATTGCGGCCGGGTTCGCGGCGGGCCTGTCCTACCTGGGCCTGGGGATCCAGCCGCCGCAGCCGGACTGGGGATACATGGTGCAGGCCGGGCAGGAGTTCCTGTTCACCGCTCCCCGTCTGGTGGTACTGCCCGCGACACTCACCCTGCTGTTCGTCGTGGCCTGCAACTTCGTCGGCGACGACCTGCGCGACGCCCTCGACCCCAGGGGGACGGCATGAGCGCGGGCGCCCTGGTACGAGTACGGCTTCCCAGGCCCGCCTGGCTGTCGGCTGCCACCGGGATGTTCCTGCGCCGGCTCGCCGTGATCCCCGTCGTGCTCTTCGCGCTGGCCTCCCTGGTGTTCGTGGCCGTACGGCTGCTGCCGGGCTCCCCGGCGACCTCCCTCGCCGCGGGCGGCAGCACGGCCTCCGCCGCGCAGTTCAGCGCCAACGAGGAACGCGTCACCAAGGCGCTGGGCCTGGACCAGCCGCTGCTCACGCAGTACGGGCACTTCCTCGACGACCTGGTCCATCTGCGGCTGGGCACCTCGTTCTTCGGCTCCAACAACGTCCTCGGCCTGCTCGGCGACGCTCTGCCCGCGACCGTGGAACTCACCCTCGCGGCGATGACAGTCGCGGTGCTGCTCGGCGTCGTCACGGGGGTGGTCGCGGCGCTGCGCAGGGGAAGCTGGATCGACACCTCGACGCGGGCCGTCGCCACCGTCAGTTTCTCGCTGCCCTGGTTCGCGCTCGGCGTGCTGTCCATCGTGGTGTTCGGCGTGTGGCTGCGCTGGCTGCCGGTGCTGGGACGACTGCCCAGCACCCTCGACTACACCCCGACCACCGGCTTCGTGCCACTGGACGCGATCCTCCAGGACCGGCCCGAGCTGGTGTGGCCGTGGGTCCAGCACCTGATCCTGCCGGCGGTGACCCTCGCGCTGTCGATGGCCGGCTTCATCACCCGGATCGTGCGCGCCTCCGTCCTGGAGGTACTCGGCGACGACTTCGTGCGCACCGCCCGGATGAAGGGCCTCGGGGAGGGCGCAGTGGTGCGTCGGCACGTCCTGCGCAACGCCTGGCTGCCGATCGTCACCGTCCTGGGGCTCCAGTTCGGCTCCCTGCTGGGCGGATCCGTGGTCACCGAGACCGTCTTCTCCTACCCGGGTGTCGGGCGCCTGCTGGTGCAGGGAGTGCTCCAGCGCGACTACCCGGTCGTGCAGGGCGCGGCCCTCGCGATCGCCCTGCTGTTCACCCTCGTCAACCACGCGGTCGACCTGCTGTACACGGTCCTCGACCCGCGTCTGCGCAAAGGATGATCCCGATGGACATCGTGCTGGTCCACGGTGCCGGCGGACGGCCCACCACCTGGTCGGCGGTGCAGCCACTGCTCACCGCCCACGGGCACCGGCTGTTCACGGTCACCAATCCGATGACCTCCCTGGCCGACGACATCGCCGAGACCTCGGCGGTACTGGCGCACACGAACGGCCCGGTGCTGCTCGCGGGCCACTCCTACGGCGGCGCCGTCATCACGAACGTGGGGCGCGACCCACGGGTCGGCGGTCTTGTGTACATCGCCGCGTTCGGGCCGGACGAGGGCGAGACCGTCAACGGGATCGTGGAGCGCTACGAACCCGCGGAGATCTCTAAGTACATGCGGCGCGGCCCGAACGGCGAGTGGAAGTCCGAGCCCGGCCCGGAGTTCTGGGCGGAGATCGGCCCGGACCTGTCGGCCGAGCAGCGCGCGATCGTCGAGGCGGAGGGACGCAAGGCCGAGAACCTGATCTTCACCCAGGCGACCGGAGTCCCGGCCTGGCGCTCCCTGCCCAGCTGGTACCTGGTCGCCGACGACGACCGCACCCTGCGCCCGGAGATCCAGAACTTCATGGCCGAACGGATGAAGGCCACCGTCGAGCACGTGCCGGGCAGCCACTACACCACCCTGGTGTGGCCCGAGCGGGTCGCAGACCTGATCCACCGGGCCGCACAGGCCGTGGCCGGTGCCAGATGACCGCGCCCGAGGCAGTGCTCCAAGTGCATGACCTGCACGTCCAGTTCGACGTGCCAGCGGGCCGACTGCCCGCCGTGGACGGGGTGGACCTGACTCTGCGCAAGGGCGAGATCCTCGCGCTGGTCGGCGAGTCGGGGTCGGGCAAATCCGCGCTGTCGATGAGCCTGGTCGGCCTCAACCGCGGCCCCCGCACCCACATCACCGGATCCGTATCCTTCCGGGACCGGGAACTGGTGGGGGCCTCCGAGCGGGAGCTGCGCCGGGTGCGTGGCAAGGACGTGGCGGTCGTCTTCCAGGACGCGCTCGCCGCACTCAACCCTCTGCACCGGGCGGGCGCGCAGGTCGCGGAGACCATTCGCGCCCACGCCGACGTGCCGCGCGCCACCGCCGCGAGCCGTGCGGTGGAACTGCTCGGAGAGGTCGGGATCGCCGGCCCGGCGCGGGCCGCGCGCGCCTATCCGCACCAGCTCTCCGGCGGCATGCGGCAACGCGTGATGATCGCGATGGGGCTCGCCAACGACCCGGCGGTACTGATCGCCGACGAGCCGACCACTGCACTGGACGTCACCATCCAGGCGCAGGTGCTGACGCTGCTGAAGCGGGTACAGCGCGAACACGGCACGTCCGTGCTGCTGATCACCCACGACCTCGGCGTGGTCGCCGAGGTCGCCGACCGGGTCGCGGTGATGTACGCGGGCCGGATCGTGGAACAGGGCACCCGCGACGAGGTGCTGTTCGACCCCCAGCACCCGTACACGATGGGCCTGCTCGGCTCGGTGCCGCCGCTGGACGGACCGGTTCCCGAACGGCTGCCGGCGATCCCGGGCAGCCCGCCGAGCGGAGTGGAACGGCCCTCGGGCTGCGGCTTCCGGCCCCGGTGCGCCTTCGCCGACGACGGCTGCACGGAACGCCCTGAGCTCCGGCGGCGTCACGGCGGCACCACCGCCCACCTGGACGCCTGTGTGTTGCCGCAGGAGGCCCGGGCGCGGGCCCGGGCGGCGGGAGCCGACGCATGAGTGACGTGATCATGAGTGCTCGTGGGCTGCGGGTAGAGTACCCCGGCCGTGCGGGCGGCCGGGTGCGGGCGCTGCGGGACGTCGACCTCGACATCGCCCCGGGCGAGACGCTGGGCCTGGTCGGCGAGTCGGGGTGCGGCAAGTCCACGCTCGGGCGGGCGCTGCTGCGCGTCGTGGAGCCCTCGGCGGGCCGGATCGACTTCCAGGGCACCGACCTGACCCGGCTGCGGGGGCGGAGGCTGAAGCGGACCAGGGCCGAGCTCCAGATGGTGTTCCAGGACCCCTTCGGCTCGCTCAACCCGCGCCGCGCGGTCGCCGACATCGTCGCCGAGCCACTGCTGCGCTCCCGGGGCGCGAGCCGCGCCGAGGCGGAGGGCGCCGTGGCCGAACTCCTCGACCTCGTCGGGCTCGGAGCCGAGGCCGGCAGGCGCAAGCCCCATGAGTTCTCCGGCGGCCAGCGCCAGCGCATCGGCATCGCGCGGGCCCTCGCCTCCTCGCCGCAGTTCGTGGTCGCGGACGAGGCGGTCTCCGCACTGGACGTGTCGATCCAGGCCCAGGTGCTGAACCTGCTGTCGGACCTGGTACGCGACCGCGGCCTGACGATGCTGTTCATCTCCCACGACCTCGGTGTCGTACGGCACATCGCCGACCGGGTCGCCGTGATGTACCTCGGGGAGATCATCGAGATCGCCGACCGGGACACCTTCTTCGCCGGCCCCGCACACCCCTACAGCAGCGCTCTGCTGGCCAGCGTGCCCGAGCTGCGGCCCGGCCCGCCGCGTGAACGGCAGCCGCTGCAGGGCGAGTTGCCCGACCCGGCCGATCCGCCCGCGGGGTGCCTGTTCCGCACCCGCTGCCCCCGCGCCACCGACCTGTGCCGCACCGCGCACCCGGAGCTGCGCGAGATCGCCCCGGGCCGCAGCGTGCGCTGCCACCTGCCGCTCGACACCGTGCCCGCCACCGCTACCAGCACCGCCACCGAGGAGCCGCATTGATCATCGACGCCTACAACACCACCCAGGACGTGCGCGGCCGCTCCGACTACCTGACCGGTGCCCGCAAGGGCGAGGCGCCCCCGCCCTACAAGCCCTTCGAGCCGCGCCGGATCCTCGACCGGATGGACGCCGCCGGGGTGGACATGGCGATGGTGTGCTCGCTCGCCCAGCGCATCGAGAACGACTTCATCGCCTCATTGGTGGCCGCCCACCCGGACCGGTTCTTCGGCTTCGGGCAGATGCTGCCACAGGCGGACGACGCGATCGAGGAGATCGACCGGATCGCCGACGCCGGCCTGGTCGGCCTGAAACTGCACCCGAGCCTGCACGGCTACCACGTGGCCGACCACGGCCTGCTGGACCCGGTGTTCGAGGCCTGTGCCAGGCGCGGACTGATGGTCCTGGTCAACGCGCTGGACGACGCCTTCTGCGCGCCGCTCGCCATCGAGGAGATCGCCCGCGACCACCCTGCGGTGCCGACGATCATCGCGCACATGGGCGCCGTGTGGAACGTGCCCGAGGCGATCATCGTGGCCGAACGGCAGCCGCACGTCTATCTGGAGACGTCCGCGACGCTGATGAGCGACGTGAAGCGGGCCTACGCCCGGCTCGGGCCCCGGCAGATCCTGATGGGCAGCGAGTGGCCCGGCTCCGACTTCGACCTGGAGCGCATGAAGATCGCCAAGGCGGTCGAGGACGAGAAGGACCGGGCGCTGATCGAGGGCGGCAACATGGCCCGTCTGCTGGGGCTGGACGCATGAGCGCCGCACCCGTCACCGTCCCGCCGGAGATGAGCGCGGACGACGCCGAACTGCTCACCGTGGCACAGGCGTTGCTGGATCGCGTGTGGCAGCGGGACCGGCACGAGGTAGCCACCGCGCTGCGCACCGCGGACGGCCGTATCCACACCGGCGTCCATGTCGAGGGCTCCTGTCGGCGCAGTTCCATCTGCGCCGAGGGGGTCGCCCTGGGCACCGCGCGGGGCGCGCTCGCACCCGGTACGCCACTCGCGGTCACGTCGGTGGTGTCGGTGCAGATCAAACCCGCGGGACGGTTCAGGATCATCGCGCCGTGCGGGGTGTGCCGCGAACTCATCAGCGACTACGGCCCGGACACGGTCGTGTGGATCACGACCGTCGACGACGACCGGCCGGTCCCGGTGCGTGCCCTGGACCTGCTGCCGGAGAAGAGCCGACGCCGCTGGTGACCGCCCGCAACCCCACTGAGGAAAGGAGAGTCATGCCCTCCGTCATCACCGGGCCGCAGGGCCTGCGTGTGCCCACCGGACTCGACGTGCCCGCGCTCGCCACCCAACTCGGCGGCACCGGCACGCCGTTGCCGTGGGAGGAACTGACCTGGCCGGACGCCGAGACCACCGTCGCCGGACGGGACGCGGTCATCATCCCGGTCGGCGCCACCGAACAGCACGGCCCGCATCTGCCGCTCGCCGTGGACACCGTGATCTGCGAGGCGGTCGCCCTGGGCGTCTCCGCGCTGACGGGTGTACCGGTGCTGCCCCCGCTGAGCTTCGGGGTGTCCGCCTCGCACGGCGGCTTCGCCGGGACGGTGGCGCTGCGCCCCGAGACCCTGATCGCCGTCGTGGAGGACGTGATCGACTCGCTGTACGACAGCGGGGTGAGGCAGTTCGTCCTGCTGAACGGCCACATTTGGAACAACGGCGCGCTTGACGTGTCCGCAGAGAAACTGAGAGTACGTCACAAGAACGCCCGGGTGCGGGCATTGGGGTACGTGACCATGTACCCGGGGCCGGAGGTCGACGGCCATGTCACTTACGGCCGCGCGCTGATGCACGCCAACTACTTCGAGACGTCGGTGATGCTGCACCTCGCACCCGACCTGGTGCGCATGGAGCGGGCCACCTCGCACGTCGACGTCGACTCCTTCTGGGACTACCGCATGGACCAGGTCAGCGAGACCGGGGTGTGGGGCAGGGATGTCACCGAGGCGAACGCGGCACACGGCCGCGCGGAGTTCGACCGCTGTGTGCTCACCACCGCCCGCGCGGTCTCGACGGCCGTACGCGAACCCTGGCCGAGCGCGGTCCACCGGCCAGGCGGCCCGGCCTGACCCCGGGCCCGGCCCGGCACTCCGGCCCTGCCCCGGACGACTGCCCCACCGCCGCCCGTCCCTCTGCCCAGGCCCCTGCCGGCCGGGACACGGCCGGGCGGCGGTACGAACGACGAGGAGAACACCTTGGACCCCAGCATCACCCTTCCCCGGCTGCCGGAGTGTGAGCCCATGCTCATCGGTGGCGAGTGGACCACGGGGGTCTCGACGCGGCGGATCGCGGTCCTCGACCCGGCCACCGGGAAACAGCTGACCAGCGTCGCCGGCGCAGGCGAGGCGGACGCGGACGCCGCGGTGTCCGCCGCGGCCGCCGCGCACCGCGACGGGCGCTGGCGGAACCTGCCGCCCCGGCGGCGCCGGGACGTGCTGCTACGGCTCGCAGACCTGGTGGAGCGGGATGCTGAGGCGCTGGCGGTCCTGGACACCCTGGACAACGGCAAGGCCATCGAGCGCGCCCGCGGCGACGTCGAGTTGGGGCTCCAGGCCGTCCGGCACTTCGCGGGTACGCCCACCCGGCTCACCGGTACTGTCCACCCGGCCGGACCCGGTCGGCACGTATACAGCGTGCGGGAGCCAGTGGGCGTGGTGGCCGCCGTGCTGCCCTGGAACTTCCCCTTCATGATCGCCGCCTGGAAGCTCGCCCCGGCCCTGGCCGCGGGCTGCACGGTGGTGGTCAAGCCCGCCGAGCAGACCCCGCTGACCGCGCTGCGGCTGGCCGCGCTGTGCCTGGAGGCGGGCGTGCCCGAGGGCGTCGTCAACGTGCTGACCGGCGACGGGCGCACCGGGGCAGAATTGGTCGCGCACCCGGGAGTCACCAAGGTCTCGTTCACGGGATCCACGGACGTCGGGCGGCTGATCATGGCCGCAGCTGCGTCCTCGGTCAAACGGCTCACCCTCGAACTGGGCGGCAAGTCCGCCAACATCGTGTTCGCCGACGCCGACCTGGACGCCGCCGTACCGGCCGCCGTACGCGCGGTGTTCGGGCACTCCGGGCAGATGTGCACGGCGGGCAGCAGACTGCTGGTGCAGCGCTCGGTGCTCGATGAGTTCCTCGACCGGATGCTGCCGGCCGTGGAAGCCCTCAAGATCGGCCCTGGCCTGACCGGCGGGATCAACATCGGCCCGCTCGTGTCGCAGGAGCAGTTCGACCGCGTCACCGGCTACCTGGAACTCGGCCGTGCCGAGGGCGCTCAGGTCGCCACGGGCGGCGAACCGCTGCCCGGGCCCGGCTGGTTCGTGCGGCCCACGGTGTTCACCGAGGTCACACCGGGCATGCGGATCGCCCGGGAGGAGATCTTCGGTCCGGTCGCCGCCGTCCTGCCCTTCGACACCGAGGAGGAGGCGATCGCGCTCGCCAACGACAGCGACTACGGGCTCGCGGCGGGCGTGTGGACCACCGACCTCGGCCGCGCGCACCGCGCGGCGGCGGCGCTTCAGGCGGGCACCGTGTGGGTGAACACCTACAACGAGTTCGACCCCGCCGTGGCGTTCGGCGGCACCAAGCAGTCCGGGCTGGGCAGGGACCTCGGCGACGCGGCCGTCGACGGGTTCACCGAGCTCAAGAGCATCACGATCGCACTGTGAACGCCTCCGTGACAGCCGCCTCGCCCACCCCCACCGCCGCCCTCGACGTGGCCGTCGAGCGGGCCCGTACCCCCGGCTGCGCCACCGGTCACCACTTCAACGCCGCCGGTGCCGCCCTGCCGGCCACCGACACGGTCGACGCGGTCATCGCTCACCTGCGCGCCGAGGGCCTGTACGGCGGTTACGAGGCCGCCAAGCTCGCCGCCGACGACCTGGCCGCCGTCTACGCGCACACCGCGACCCTTCTCGGGGTCGACGCCGACGAGGTCGCGCTGGTCGAGAGCGCCACCGCGGGCTGGCAGCGCATCGTCTCGGCGCTCCGGCTGCGGCCCGGCGACCGGGTGCTGGCCGCCCGCTCCAGCTACGTCAGCAGCGCCCTGCACCTGCTGGCCGCCGAGCGCGACACCGGCGTCCGCATCGAGGTACTACCCAACGGCCCCGACGGGGCGACGGATCTGGCGGCCCTGGAACGGGCACTGTGCGCCGGCCCGGCTGCCCTGATCACCGCGGCGCATGTACCGACCTCCTCCGGGCTCGTCGAACCGGCCGCCGGAATCGGCTCGCTGGCCGCCGCCCACGGGGTCCCGTTCCTGCTCGACGCCACCCAGTCGCTGGGCCAGCTGCCGGTCGACATGGCCGCTCTCGGCTGCGATCTGCTGATCGGCACCGGACGCAAGTTCCTGCGCGCCCCGCGCGGCACCGGTCTGCTCGCCGTGCGCCGCCCCCTGCTGGACACCCTCGTCCCGCAGGCCCCGGATGTGCGCGGGGCCCGCTGGACGGCCGAGCGGAGCTGGGAACTGGCCCCGGACGCACGGCGGTTCGAGCTGTGGGAGGCTGCTCACGCGCTGCGCCTCGGCCTGGGATCGGCCCTGGCCGACCTGCACACGCTCGGCCCCGATGGCGTCTTCGCGCACCTGGCAGCGCTCGCGGCGACGCTGCGTGCGCGACTCGGCGCGCTCCCCGGCGTACGGGTCACCGATCCGCCCGCGGCCGGCGGCGCCATCGTCACTTTCGTCGTGGACGGCCTCGACGCGGGCGAGGTGCAGCGACGACTGGCCCTGCGGCGGGTCCACCTGATCGCGGTGCCGGCCGACCACGGCCGCTGGGACATGGACCCGCGCGGTCTTGCGAAGGTGGTACGCGCCTCGGTGCACGTCTACACCGACGAAGGCGACCTGGACGCCCTGGTCGAGGCCGTGGCCGAGATCGCGTCAGGCACACGCGGTACTGGGCCGACGGTACCGACATCGACATCGGAGCCGCCGTCAGCACCCGTACCGTCAACGGCTCCGGCGGGCTCCCCGGCGACCGTGCCGGCGGGACGCCCCGCCGTGCACCGTCACGACGTGGTGGTGGTCGGCCTCGGTGTGCACGGCAGCGCGGCGCTGCGGCAGCTGGCCGAGCGCGGGCTCGACGCGCTGGGGCTCGAACAGTTCGCGCTGGGGCACGACCTGGGTTCCTCGCACGGCGCCACCCGGATGATCCGCCGTGCCTACCCGCACCCCGACTGGGACGGCCTGGTCGACACCGCCTACCGTGCCTGGGCCGAGCTGGAGGAGGCGTCGAAGACCCGGCTGATCGAGGTCACCGGAGGTCTGTACGCCGCGCCGCAGGACCGGCCCGATCCCCTGCGGGGCCCCGGCTGCCGGGACGTCGGCCCCGAGGAAGCGCGCCGAATCTTCCCGGGACTGCGGCTGCCCGAGGGATTCACGGCCGTCCACGACCCGGCCGCCGGGATCATCGACGCCCGCGAGACCCTGCGCGCCCAGCTCGCCCTCGCCGAACGCGCCGGAGCCCGGATCGCCGACCGTACACCCGTCATCGGCTGGTCCCCGGAAGCCGACGGGGTCGTCGTCCGCACGGCGGCCGGCGAGGTCCACGCCCGTCGGCTGGTGCTGTGCGCCGGCCCCTGGACCGCAGCCCAACTCCCCACACTGCAACCACATCTGACGGTCACCCGGATCGTGAACGCCTACTTCGCCGCCGACCCCGCCGGGCCGTTGGGACGGGGCGGGCTGGGGAGTTTCTCCGTCGACCTGCCGGAAGGGCTGCTGTACGGCTTTCCGGCCGCCGACGGCCGGGGCCTGAAGGCGGGGCTCGACTCGGGTCCGGCGTGGGACCCGGAGGCCGCCAGACCCGCCGCGACCGAGGCCGAACTCGCCCTGCTCGCGGGCGCGGTGGCGCGGGTGCTGCCCGGCGCGGGCCCGGTGACCGAGAGCCTGACGTGCCTGTACACGATGACCGCGGACCGGCGCTTCCTGGTCGGCGAGGTGCCCGGTGTGCCGCAGGCCCTGGTGGCCTCCGCATGTTCCGGGCACGGCTTCAAGTTCGGTCCGGCGATCGGTGCCGCCCTGGCCGACCTGGTGTGCGAACTCCCGCGTCCGGACCTGGGTTTCCTGTCCCCGGCCCGGTTGGCGCCCGGCGGTGCCCGGTGAGGGCCGGCACCGGGGCGCCCGGGGGCTGCTCAGCCGCTGAACACGGTCCGGGAACGTCGTTCGTACCAGGCCGTCAGGTGTTCGCCGGCGCTGATGACGTGCTCCCGCATCGCCTCCTGCGCCCGGTCGGCGTCCCGGTCGGCCAACGCGGCCACGATGGCATTGTGCTGACGGACGTTCAGCTGCCGGTGACGTTCGTCGCCTGCCAGGGCCAGCGAGGACACGTTGCGCGGGAAGCTCTCGTTGATCCGGTCGATCATGCGGCTGAGCCAGGGGTTGTCGGCCGCCACACAGACCACGGTGTGGAAGCAGTCGTTGGCCTCCGTCGTGGCGAGCGGTCCCTCCGGCCGGGCAGCGGTGCCCTCCGCCGCCGCGCGCAGCACGTCGTTGTGGCGGCGCAGTTCGGCGAGCTGGCTGTCGGTGATCCGGGCGGCGGCGCGCCGGGCGGCCAGGGCCTCCAGCTCCGCGCGCACCTCGTACGCCTGCCGCACCTCCCACGGAGCCGGCACCCGCACCACCGCGCCGCGGTGCGGCTGCATCTCGATCAGCCCGCCGTGCTGCAACTGGCGCAGCGCCTCACGCACCGGGGTACGGCTCACGCCGAACTCGGCAGCCAGCGCCGCCTGGCGCAGCGGTTTCCCGATGGGCAGCTCGCCGTTCATGATCCGCGTGCGGATGCGGGCGGCGATGTCGTCGACGAGGGCGCCTTCGTCGGTCTGGGACGTCATCGGAGTGGGTCTCACCCTTCTCGGGGGCTGGTGGGGGCCGCGCGGTGGTGGAGCAGTCTGCCACGCCGTCGCCTAGCACCATCCATCGACATTGGATCCATTCACAGAGTAACCGCATCCAATAGGAGCCTGTCATGAACCTGGACGTCACCAAGGCGATCGACGTCTCCGTGCCGATCCACCCCGGCATGCTGCACTGGGGCCGCAGGCCCGAGGTGGAGGTCGTCGAGTCGCGTACCGCGGGTGATGCGTCGAACGTCAGCCGCTGGCGCATAGGTGCCCACACCGGCACGCACATCGATGCCCCGGCCCACTTCGTGGACGGCGGCAAGACCGTCGACCGGCTCGACCTGTCGGCCCTGAACGGGACCGCCCGGGTGCTCGACCTCACCCATGTCAAGGAGCAGATCACCGCCGCCGACCTCGACGCGGCGGGGCTCGGCACCGAGGAACGGGTGCTGTTGCGCACCAGCAACTCGCAGGGCGTGCTGCGCAGCCCGTGGAAGGCACGGCAGTGGGTCGGTCTGGCCCCGGACGGCGCGGAGCGGCTGATCGAGGCGGGGGTGCGCACGGCCGGCATCGACTACCTCAGCATCGAGGCCGTCGCCTACACCACGCACTGGGAGACGCACCAACTGCTCTGCGGTGCGGACGTGCTGATCCTCGAAGTGGTCGACCTGCTGCACGCCCCGGCCGGTGTCTACGACATGCTGTCGCTGCCCGTGCCGCTCCAGGGCGCCGAGGCAGCCCCCTCCCGCACCCTGCTGCTGCCCCGGGACGAGACGTGAGCCCCGGCCACGGGCTGGTCCTCGCGGCTCCGCACCCGGCAGCACTGGACGCGGCCGGACGGTCGGCCCGGCGGGGCGGCAACGCCGTCGACGCGGCGCTGGCCGCTGCCGCCGCGCTGACCGTCGTCTACCCCCACCAGTGTTCCCTGGGCGGCGACCTGATCGCCCTGGTGCACACACCCGACGGCACCGTGCGGGCGGTCCTCTCGGTCGGCGCGGCGGCCCGGGACGTGGACGTCACGGCGCTGCGTGCGGCGGACCGGCGCATGCCGGCGCAGGGACCGCAGACTGTGACCGTACCCGGCGTGGTGGCGGGCTGGGCGGCGCTGGCGGCGGCGCACGGCACACCGGGCGCACTGCCCGCCGCGCTGCGGGACGCCGCCGGCCTCGCCCGGCAGGGGGCCGCAGTCTCCGCCGGGCTGGCCCGCGCCGTACACGAGCGCGCGGCGCAGGTCGCGGCCGACCCGGGCCTGTCCGCTCTGCTGACCGGTCCCGGCGGCCGCCCGGTGGGCAAGGGCGACCCGCTCCCGCAGCCGCGCCTGGCGCAGGTCCTCGACCAACTCGCCGAGGACCCCATGTCGTTCTACCAAGGCCCGGTCGCCCAGGCTCTCGCCGCCGGTCTGCGCCGCCTCGGAAGCCCGCTCACCGCCGCCGACCTGGCCGCCCACGAAGCAGAGTCCGCCGAGCCGTTGAACGTCGAGGTGGCGGGCGTCACCTGGTGGGCCGCTCCGCCCCCCAGCCAGGGAGCCGTACTGCCCGCGCTGCTCAGGACGGCGGCGGACACGGCGGACCTGCCGGAACCGGAGCGCACCCTTCTGCTCGCCGCCCGCTCCCAGGACGCCTCGGCCGCCCGGGACCGGCTGCTCGGCGACCCGCACGGGCAACCACTCGATCTGGCGGGCCTGCTGGATCCGGCGCCGCTGGCCGGCGCAGCCCCGCCCGAGCCGCCGTTCCGGCCGTCCGGGGACACCGTCGCGGTGACGGCCGTGGACTCCTCGGGCCTGGCCGTGTCGCTGATCCAGAGCATCTACCAGACCTTCGGTTCGGGCCTGTGCGAGCCGGACACCGGCATCGTGCTGCACAACCGGGGCTCGGCGTTCAGCCTGGAACCCGGCCACCCCGGCATGCTGCGACCCGGCGCGAGGCCGCCGCACACGCTGTGCCCGGTGATCGGCCGCTCCGGCGCGCTGCTGCTGGCGGCGGGCTGTCAGGGCGGCCGGGCCCAGCCGCAGATCCTCGCTCAGACCCTGCCCCGGCTCGCCGACCCCGCCGCCGATCCCACCGCCGTCCTGGCGAGTCCGCGCTGGGTGACCGGCGCCCGCGACATCGGCTTCGAGGAGCCGACCTTGCTCGCCGAGCCGGGAGCACTCCCGACGCCGACGGACACTCCGCTCCTGGGGCTTCCGGTCGTCGTCACCGCCGGGCCCACAGATCTGGCCGGCCACACCCAGGTGGCGCGGCTGGCCCGGGACGGACGTCTGGACGGAGCCTCCGACCCACGCGCCGACGGCGGCACCGTACGGCACACCCCCGGCACCGGGCCGGGCGGCGCAGACCGCCGTACCGGCGTGTCCCCGGACGCTCCGGCCGTGACCCGCCACGACCGTGCCGACGTATCCCCGGAGGCCCTGACGACAGCCCACCACGACCGCACCGGCACAAGCCCCAACCACCCGACCACAACCGACCACGACTGCACCGAGGCCCCTGCGCCCGCCATCACCCGCACGCCCCCGGAAGGACAGCGCCCATGAGCACCCTCGCCCCCCGGCCCGCCGCCGCACCGGCACCGCACCCGCTGGACCCGCTGACGGCTGCTGAACTCGCCATCGCCGTCAAGGTGTTGAAGGCGGATCCCAGAGTCACGGAGGACGCCCGGTTCTGGGGCGTGGCCCTTGACGAGCATCATGCGCGTACGGCCGGGCCGGACGAGCCACGGCGGGCCCGCGCCGTGGTGATCTGTCCCTCGGCCCGTCTCGCCTACGAGGTCGCCCTCGAACTCGGCGAGAAGCCGCAGCCGACGGCCTGGCGCGAGCTGGACGTGCGCAGCCCGGGCTGCTCCTCGGAGGAGGCCCGGCAGGCCGCCGCCGCGTGCCGGGCGGACCCGCGGTTCCGGGCGGCGCTGGCGCTGCGCGGCATCCACGACGTGTCGCTGGTGATGGTCGACCCGGAGTCGATCGGCGGCTTCGAGCCGCCCGCGTACCCGGGCCGCCGCCTGACCTGGGGCAGCGTCTGGCACCGCGAGTCCGAGGACGACAACGGCTACGCCCGGCCCGTGCAGGGCGTCGTACCGATCATCGACATGGAGTCGATGGAGGTGCTGCACATCGAGGACCACGGGATCGTCCCGCTGTCGGGGGAGTCCGGGGTGTTCGCGGCGGGAACCGTGCCGGGGCGCGCGGGGCTGCGGCCTCTGGAGGTGGTCCAGCCCGACGGGCCGAGCTTCACCGTGACCGGGCAGCGGGTGGACTGGCAGGGCTGGTCGGTGCGGGTCGGCTTCTCCCACCGCGAGGGCCTGGTCCTGCACGACCTGTCCTTCGACGCGGGCGGCAAGGGGCCGCGCACGGTGATCCGCCGGGCCGCCGTCAACGAGATGTACGTGCCGTACTTCGACACCGCCTCCACCCAGTACCGCAAGAACTTCTTCGACTGGGGCGAGTACGGCGCCGGCCCGCTCACCAACTCCCTCGCCCTCGGCTGCGACTGCCTCGGCGTCATCCACTACTTCGACGCGGCCGTCCTCGGCGGCGACGGCGTGCCCCGGATCATCCCCAACGCGATCTGCATGCACGAGGAGGACGACGGGATCCTCTGGAAGCACCACGACGGCCGCACCGGCCGTACGGAGGTGCGCCGTTCCCGCCGCCTGATCATCTCGGCGTTCGCCACGGTCGCCAACTACGACTACGGCTTCTACTGGTCCCTGTACCAGGACGGCTCGGTCATGCTGGAGATCAAGATGACCGGCATCCTGTCCGCGACCGGTGTCACGGAGGACGAGGAGACGCCCTACGCCCGGCGGGTCGCCCCGAACGTGGCCGTCACCAACCACCAGCACTTCTTCGCCGTACGACTGGACATGGCCGTCGACGGGACGGCGAACCGGCTGGTCGAGGTGACCGCCGAACACGAGAGCGACCCCGCGCTCGACCCCTACGGCAACGCGGCGCGGACCGTGCTGCGGCCGGTCCTGCGGGAGTCGGAGGCCGGGCGGACCACCGACCCCTCCCGGGCCCTGCACTGGCGGGTGGAGAACACCGAGGCCCGCAACCGGATGGGCGAGCCGACCGCCTACCGCGTGCACGTGGAGAACACCGCGGTGCTGCCGGTCCGGCCGGACAGCGTGTGCGCGCGACGGGCGCCGTTCGTGGCGAAACAACTGTGGGCCACGGAGTACGACCCCGAGCGGCGGTTCGTCGCGGGGGAGTATCCCAACCAGGCCGAACCCGGCGCGGACGGGGTCCACCGCTGGCAGCAGGAGGACCGCTCGCTGGACGGCACGGAACTGGTGCTGTGGGCAACGGTCGGCTCGCACCACTTCCCGCGCCCCGAGGAGTGGCCGGTGATGCCGGTGGCCCGCGCCCGGCTGCGCCTGGAGCCCGACGGCTTCTTCGACCGCAACCCCGCCCTGGACGTGCCCGCCCCGGTCTCCTGCCACGCGCCGGCCCCCGAGGCGGACGCCGACGGCGACCACTGCTGCGGATGACGGCCGGGGACCGGCCGCGCGCGGGGTGCCCGCCGCCCGGCGGCGTGCGGTGGCGGCGATGACCGGCACCGGCGCACTGACGGGCGCCGGCCACATCGGCCATGCCGGTGCCGGCGGTCATGCGGCGCACGCTTCGCAGGGAGCAGCCGCCCTCGGACTGCTCGGCGCGGCCCTGGCCTGCACGCTGGCGTTCGCCTGGCCCGCGCTGCGGGTCACGCTGGCCCCCGAGGCGCGGCGGCTCACCGGGCGTTCGACGCTCGCCGCGACCGCGGCCGCCTGCACGCTGGGCGTACCGCTCGCGCTGACGCGGGCGCCGGCCGCCGTGGACGCCCATGTGTGGGCGATGATCCGCTTCGAACTGCTGGCGCTCCTCGGCCCTGCGCTGCTCGTCCACGCGGTCCGCTCGACCGGACCGGCGGCGCAGAGGCGGTACCGGGGGACGTCTCTGGGGGCGGTCATGTGGACGGTGTCGGCGTACGTCTGGCACCTGCCCCCACTGCACATGCTGGACGGCCCGGAAGCCGAGGCCGCGCGGTCGTTCACCTGGGTGGCGGCGGGACTCCTGCTGTGCCGCCCCGTGCCGGCCCGCCCGGGGCCGTTCCTGGTGGCGCATCTCGCTGTGCTGCCGCTGGCGGCGCTGATGGCGGTCAGCGGGCAGGGCGGGGCCGGCCTGCTGATGGCGGCCGTGGACATGGCCATGGTCGGGTGCCTGCTCGGCGTCCGTTACACCGGCGTAAATATTGGATCCAATCTATGGCTATATGGATCCTCTCTTCGTTACGGTCTGCGTGACCGGGACAGAAAGGCGTCAGATGCGCGAGGAAGAGAACGTGCGGCTCACCAGGACCGGTCCGGGCACGCCCGCCGGGGACTGGATGCGCCGCTACTGGCAGCCCGTCGCCCTGAGCGAGGAACTCGACGGCGCCCGGCCTTTGGTGGCCCCGAAGGTGCTGGGGCAGGACCTGGTCCTGTTCCGGGACGGGGACGGTGAACTCGGCCTGGTGGACCGGGGCTGTCCGCACCGGGGAGCCGATCTGGCGCTCGGCCGGCTGGAGGACGGCGGACTGCGCTGCTGCTTCCACGGCTGGCTCTTCGGCCGGGACGGCGCCTGCCTGGACACCCCGGCCGAGCCGGCCGGCGGCGGCCTCACCGGCCGGGTCCGGCTGGGCAGTTACCCGGTCCGCGAGGTCAACGGGGTGATCTGGGGCTACCTCGGCCCCGGCGAGCCGCCCGAACTGCCCGCCCTGGACTGCTTCGAGGCCCCCGCCGGGCACACGTTCGCCTGGAAGGGCCTGCTGGAGTGCAACTGGCTCCAGGCCCTGGAGGTCGGCATCGACCCCGCGCACGCCTCCTACCTGCACCGCTTCTTCCAGGACGAGGATCCCTCGGAGAGCTACGGCAAGCAGTTCCGGGCCGCCTCGCAGGGCACCGACCTGCCGATGACCAAGATCCTGCGCGAGTACGGCCGCCCCGACATCGACGCCGTCCGCACCCCCTACGGCATCCGGATCACGGCGCTGCGGACGCTCGACGGCACCGACACCGAGGGCCGCCCGATGGACGGCAGCCGCACCCATGTCCGCGTCACCCACCAGGTCTTCCCGCACGGGTTCCACATCCCGCTCGATGCCGAGACGGCCATCACCCAGTGGCACGTGCCGATCGACGACACCTCCTGCTACTGGTACGCCCAGTTCACCAGCGTCGGCGGTCCGGTCGACCGGGCGGAGATGCGCCGCCAGCGCGTGGACGCCGTCACCCTGCCCGACTACCGCCCGCGCTTCGGCCGTTCCAACGGCTACGGCTACGACCCCGCCGAGCAGCTCACCACCACGTACACCGGCCTCGGCACCGACATCAACGTGCACGACCAGTGGGCGGTCGAGGGCCAGGGCGCGATCCAGGACCGCACCCGCGAACACCTGGGCCGCTCCGACAAGGCGATCGTCATGTACCGGCGGATGCTGGGCGAGGCGATATCGGCCGTCGGGCGCGGCGAGGACCCGCCGCTGGTGCTGCCCGCCGACCGCGCGGCCGAAGTGCGCGGTCCCGTCACGCTCGACGGCATCGGCCCCACCGAGGGATGGGCGGAGCACTGGGCGGCCGTCACCGCGAAACAGCGGGCGGAGAGCGGCTGGGCCCGGCCGGCCGGAACGGACGGCTGAGCGGCGTGGACTTCGTCGAACGTCACGCGGGGTGGACGGCCGCGCAGTCGGCCGCCGCCGAGGAGATCCACGACCGTGCCGAGGGCGGCGGGCTGAAGGTGGTGCGGCTCGTCTTCGCCGACCAGCACGGGCTGCTGCGCGGCAAGACCGTCACCGCCTCCGAGATGCCCACCGTGCTGCGCGAGGGCACCGGCATCGCCTCCTCGCTGCTGGCCAAGGACACCTCGGGCCGTACCGTGTTCCCGCTGTTCACCAGGGAGACCCCGCTCGGACTGCCCGAACTGCGGGGCGCCGCCGACATGGTGATGGTGCCCGACCCGCTCACCTTCCGGATGCTGCCCTGGTCCCCGGGCACCGGCTGGCTCCTGTGCGACCTGCGGTTCACCTCCGGCGCCCCGGTCCCGCTGTGCACGCGCGGCCTGCTGCGCTCGGTCCTGGAGCAGACCGGCGGCCTCACCTACCGCACCGGCCTGGAGGTGGAGTTCCACCTGTTCCGCCTCGACGACCCGCGGCTCGGCCCGGCCGACCTCGGCCAGCCGGGCGCGGCGCCCGAGGTGGGCATGCTCAACCACGGCTACCAGTACCTGAGCGAACTGCGCTACGACGAACTCGACCCGATGCTCGACGTGTTGCGCGGCACCCTTGAGGAGCTGGGTCTGCCGTTGCGCACCCTGGAGGTCGAGTTCGGGCCGAGCCAGGTCGAGCTGACGCTGCGGCCCGCCGACGGACTGGGCACGGCGGACGCGATGGTGCTGCTGCGCAGCGCCGTCAAGCAGGTCGCTGCCCGGCACGGCCACCACGCGACCTTCATGTGCCGACCCCATCTGCCCGGGGTGTTCTCCAGCGGCTGGCACCTGCACCAGAGCGTGCTGCGCGACGGGGTGGGCATCTTCGCCCCGGAGCCCGGTACGGCTACCGGTACCGATACCGAGGCCGGTAACAGCGCCAGCGGGCCGGGGCTGTCGCCGTACGGGACCGCGTTCCTGGGCGGGCTGCTGCGCCACGCCCGGGCCACCAGCGCGTTCTCGACGCCCACCCTCAACGGCTTCAAGCGGTTCCGGTCACTGTCGCTGGCGCCCGACCGCGCGGTGTGGGGGCGCGACAACCGGGGCGCGATGGTCCGGGTCCTCGGCGACGGTCCGTCGTCCACCCGGCTGGAGAACCGCATCGGCGAACCGGCCGCCAACCCCTACCTCTACCTCGCCTCCCAGCTCGCGGCCGGTCTCGACGGGGTGGCGCGCGGCCTGGACCCGGGTCCGGCGGCCGACGAGCCGTACGCGACGCGGGCGGAGCCGCTGCCGCGCTCCCTGGGCCAGGCCCTCGACGCGCTGGAGGCCGACGAGGCCCTCGGGGACCGTCTGGGCAAGGACTTCGTGGCCTACTACACGAGCGTCAAGCGGGCCGAGCTGGCCCGCTTCGACCAGGAGGTCACCGACTGGGAACAACGGGAGTACTTCCGTGTCTTCTGAGCTGACCCCGCCCGCGCCCCCACGGCTTCTGGTCCGCCAGACCCGCTGGATCGCCGAGGGCGTCGTGGAGCTGCGGCTGGTCCGGCGGGACGGCCTGCCGCTGCCGCCGTGGGAGCCCGGCGCCCATGTGGAGCTGACCCTGCCTTCCGGTCTGCGCCGCTCCTACTCGCTGTGCGGGGACCCGACGGAACGCGCCGCCTGGACGGTCGCCGTGCATCTCGCGCCGGCCGGGAGGGGCGGATCCCGGGAGATCCACACCACGGCACTGGTCGGCCGGGAACTGTCCGTCGAAGGCCCCGTCAACCGGTTCCCCCTGCTCCCCGCCCCCGGCTACCTCCTGCTGGCCGGCGGCATCGGCGTCACCCCTCTGCTGTCCATGGCCAGAGCGCTGGCCGCCGGTGCGCTGCCCTGGCGCCTCGTCCTGGGCGCCCGCGACCGCTCCCGCCTCGCCTACGCCGAGGAGCTGACCGCGCTCGGCGGCGACCGGGTCCGGCTGGTGCCCGAGGACGAGGCGGGCCTGCCCGACCTGGCCGCCGAACTCGCCGCCACCCCGCCGGGACACGCCGTGTACGCATGCGGTCCCGCGGCCATGCTGGACGCGGTGACCGAACTCTGCCGTACCGCCGTACCGCCGCGCGCGCTGCACGTCGAGCGGTTCGGCCCGTCCGTCGAAGCGGAGGAGGACATGGAGCGGGGCCGGTTCGAGGTCGTACTCCGCCGGTCGGGGCTGCGGCTCGCGGTCCCGGCGGACCGGTCGCTGCTGGAGGTCGTACGCGACCGGGTACCGGATGTGCCCTACTCCTGCGAGGAGGGCTACTGCGGCAGCTGCGAGACATCTGTCCTGGCCGGTAACCCGGACCACCGCGACTCGGTGATCGGGCCGCAGGAGCGCGCGACCGCCACGACGATGATGATCTGCGTCAGCCGCGCCGCCTCACCCGTCATCGAGCTGGACCTCTGAGCCCCGGCCCCGCAGGGCCATCCGACGACTGACGGAGCATCATGACCCGACGCGGTGTACGGCGTGTCCTGCCCCTTCTCCTCGGCTGGGAGGACCTGCCCAGATCGGTGTCGGTACACGGCGCGCCGTACACGGAACGTGTGCGAGAACCGGTGGCGGGGATCCTGCTGGAGACCGAGGACGGGTGGCTGCTGCTGGACACCGGCTTCAACACGGCGCTGCTGCGCGACCCCGCACTGCGGCGGCGCTACTACCCGTCGCCCTCCTACCAGCCGGAACTCCCCGGTCCCGGCGAGCCTCTGCCGGAGGCGCTGGCCGCGGTCGGTGTCGCTCTGGAGGACGTCACGGCCGTCGCCGTCAGCCATCTGCACGCCGACCACGCCGGCGGGCTGAAGCACTTCGCCGGCCGGGTGCCCGTGCACATCCAGCGGGCCGAACTGGAGTACGGACTGTCGGGACGGCCTGAGGTGGAGCGCCAGACGATCTTCCGGGTGGACTTCGACGATCCGCGCATCGACTGGCGGCTCGCCGACGGCGACCGGGAGCTCGCACCGGGAGTCACGGCCGTACTGACCGCCGGACACACCCCGGGCCACCAGAGCTTCGTGGTGGACCTCGCCCAAGGGGGCGGTTACGTGTTCACCTGCGACGCGGCCGACCTGACAGAGAACATCAGCGAGGAACGTCCCGCCGGCACATCGATCGGCGTACCCCCGGAGGCGACCCTGGAGCCGATCCGGCGCCTCAAGCGCCTGGCGGAGGAGAAGGGCTACGAGCTGGTCCCGGGCCATGACCCGGTCGTCTGGCCGGAGTTGATCGGACGGCTGGCGTGAACCCGACGATCTTGGAGGAGCTGGCAGCCCACGGGCCGCTCCGCTGAGGTGAGCCGAACACCCGGCTCGGCGGAACCGCCATCGCCGACCTGCGCAATCCGGTGGTCGGATCGGCTGTGCCACCGGGAGGGACGTCGTCGGTGAACGCGTGCGGCTCGGAGATGTCAGCCGGTGTCGCTTCGGGCAGGGGGCGGTTGTGTTCAGACATCGCGTCGGGGTGGGCGAGGGCAACGGAGAAACGGGACGTGCTCGCACAGGCCATCGCACCGCCGGATGAGGAGAACCTCATGCCTACGGCGTCAGTGACCCTGCTCGGTTCATGGGCGCTTCCGATGCGAAGAGGTAACGGACGCAGGCGTGGGCCACCTCCTCGATGAGGGTTTCCCAGGTCATCTCGGGCTGTTGGGTGGGATGGACGTTGAAGGTCCCGAAGTCCATGAAGGTGGCGAACGCCAGGCGATAGCAGACCATGACGCGCACGGTTGTGTCAGGGCCGTAGTAGTGGAAGAGCATCTGCTCGACCATGCTGCGGCGTTCAGAGACGAAGAGGGCGCCTTCCTCACCGAGCCCGGAGACCTTGTTGGAGTGGAGGATGAGAACGCCGTCGAGGGGCGCGTGGTCCTGGAACTGGCGGCCGAGCCGGCGTACGGTTTCCGCGACGCCGTCCTGAGGCGGGAGGTCGGGCCATGCCTCGGGAGCGAAGGCCTGTCGGCCGGCGGCCCTCATCCGTTCCAGGTGCGCTGTGTGAACGGCCGTGAACAGCCCGTCCTTGTCGCCGAAGCGGCGGTAGATGTTGCCGACGGAGACGTCTGCCGCCTGGCCGACGGCGTCGATGGTGAACGCGTCCCAGCCCCGTTCGGCGAGGATGGCGGTGGCGGCGTTCAGGATGCGCTGGTAGGTGAGCACGCTGCGCGCCTGGCGGGGCGGCAGGGGCTGGGGGCGCGGGGCTGGGGTCATGGGGTGGTGCACCGTTCGATGGCGACGGACACGGCGCCCATGACCTCGGCGTGGGCGCCGAGCCCCGCCGGCAGGACTTTCACGTGCGCGGCGGATGCAGACAGGGAGTAGCGGGTGAGCGACTCGCGGACGCCTTCGGCGAACGGCGCCCCGGACAGTCCGAGTTCACCGCCGAGAATGACGGCCTGCGGGTTGAGCCACACGCAGCCGTCGGCGACGACGCGTCCGATCATGCGCCCGGCGTCCGTGAGGATGCGCGCGCCGACCGGGTCACCGGCGGCCCGGGTGAACAGCTCACCGGCAGTCGCGTCCGAAGCCTGACCGAGCCGCGTGGAGCTCAGCTGGCGGCGCACCTCGGCGGCCGAGATCGCGGATTCCAGGCATCCCTGGTTGCCGCAGCGGCATCTGTTGGTCATCCCTTCGAGATGGATGTGCCCGATCTCGCCGACGAACCCCCCGCCTCCACGGTGACAGCGTCCGTCGATGACGACACCGGCGCCGATGCCGTCGGAGGCCTTGATGTACAGGAAGTCGGTGAGCCCGGTCGCCGCTCCGAAGCGTTTCTCTCCCAGCGCCCCCATGTCGGCGTCGTTCTCCACGTGCACGGGCACCTGGAGACGGGAGCACAGCTCCTCGGCAGGAGCCAGATCGATCCAGGAGGCCAGGATTGTGGGCGAGTTGACGACCCTGCGGGCACGATCCAGGGGGCCGGGAATGCCCGCTGCGGCACCCAGAAGGGAGGAACGGGCCGCGCCGGCACGCTCCAAGAGGTGCCGTACGGCGTCTTTGGCGGTGTCGAGAGCCTGGCCGGCGTGGGCGTCCACGTCCAGGTGGTGGATCTCCTCACCGGCCAGGGTGCCGTCAGTGGAGGAGAGGGCCACGCGGACGTGTTGGTGTCCGAAGTCGATGCCCGCCACGTAGCCGAGGGGACGGGCAGGTGACAGAACGCTGGAGGGACGGCCCCGGCCGGTGATCGGCAGGCCGGGGTCCTCCTCGATGACGACTCCTGCTCTCAGTAGGTCGGCGACCCCGGCGGACACCGCGCTCACGGACAGACCCGTGGCAGCGGACAGCTCGCTGCGGGTCGTGCTGCCGCGGCGGTTGATCTCTTCCCACAGCAGGCGGCGGGAGCGTTCACGGCGAGCAGACATGGACGGTCGGGGCGCGGTCACAGAGGGACGCTAGCAGTGAATTACGCCTTTCAAAAGAAGAGAATCCAAGTTCACTCTATCTTGACGGTCAATTCGGGACGCCCCTACTCTCGGCACGTCCGACCCCCTGGGAACGTGAGCTGGTGCCAGCCTTTCCCCGGCTTCGGCCCGCGTTTCGGTGATGTTCCGACCCGTGTCCTTTCGGTCTGGCCAGCCGAAGAGGGCGCATTCCTTTGTCTGTGTCCAGCCCCTGACGCCTGCTCGTCCGCCACTTCCGTCGCCCGCTGGCTTGCCGTGCGGCGTGCGATGGCGGCGCATCATGCCAACCGACACCGTCCCGGAAGGCCCAGGCCATGCTCCATCCCTCAGGACTCCGACCTCTTCTGCGCAGACGCAGCGCCCTGACCTGCCTGGTGGGTGTGCTGGCCGCCGTCATCCTCATGGCCGGCTGCTCCTTCGGATCCGGCGAAGGGAGCGTGTCCGCGTCGCTCGGCACTGCGCTCCGGCCGGTCACCTTCGCACAGGCCCATGCCTCGGTTCTGGCCGCCTACTCCGACAACGACGGGCTGAGCCACTACACCGTCAAGAAGGTCACCTACACCAAGGCCACCCGGGACAAAGTACTGAAGGTCTGTCACCATGGTGCCGCCGCGGCGGACGAGCAGGCGCTGCAGTCCGGGAAGATCATGGCGTGTGCGCCGCTGATCTACTACTTCTACAGCTACGCCGTCGCGAAGTCCTCACCTGCCGCGATGACTGCGGCACAGGACCTCTACGCGTATGCCGTCACGCAGATCGCCGGACCGGTGAGCACCCAGGCGACCCTCAACAGCCTGCTGCGCTCCTGGGGTGTCTCCGTTCCTGACCGGGCCACCGCCGTACCCGTACCGTCCGGAACGGCCGGCGCGAAGACCCGGCTTGTTGCCGCGGCCCGCGTCTCGATGGACAACGCCGAGGGCGTGCACCTGTCGATCGAGTCCCGCACCGGCGAAACCACTCGCACAGTGTCCGTCGACAGCGGCACAACCGACGCGGTTGAGACCTTCACGAGCGGCAGCGCCACCGGGCACCTGCTCATCACCTCCGAGGCCGGCTACTTCAGCGGGAACAAGACCGGGCTGAGCGCCTTCTTCGGCATGCCCTCCAAGGCCACGAAGAAGATCGGCGACTCCTGGGTGGAGATGAAGCGGGGAACCAGCCAGTACACCAAGTTCTCCGCCGGCACCCTGATCGCATCCCTGCCCTCCTCCGTGCTGCCGGCGACGGACGACGTGACCGTCACCAGGACAGCTGACGGTTCAACGCCCGTCTACCGGCTGAGCTGGACGGCGATGGACTCGCAGGACTACACCACCCAGGTCGGGCGGACACTCGACCTCGACACCACCGGTGCCCACCTTCCGGTGAAGTCCACTTCCAAGAACGGCTCGCAGACCCTCACGGTCACCTACTCGAACTGGGGCCGGAAGGTCACTGCTGCCGCGCCGTCGTCGACCATCGGATTCACCGCGGCCACGAAGTGACGCCACCGGCGCGTGCTGCCTTCGGCCGCCCGCTGGCCGGCCGAAGGCAGCACGGCGACCGGCCGGAAGACAGGAGGGCCGGATGACACCCGTCGCTTTCGGTGATCTGTGGGAGCGGATCGAGCCCCTGCTGCCTCAGCGGCCCGATGCGCCGTCAGGCCCGGGCCGCCGCCGGGTCGATGACCGGCTCGTGCTGGCCGCAGTGCTCTACGTCGTGGAGCATGACGTGCCCTGGCGGCAGGTGCCCGCCGCTGCCGTCGGATGCTCGGGCACCACGGCCTGGCGGCGTGTCCAGGAATGGGCGCAGGCAGGTGCATGGCAGAACATCCGACGCGCCCTGCTGGCAGAACTGCCGACACGCGACGGAACCGCCGCCGGGAGCAAGGCGTTCAGGGCCCGGGGATTTCGTGAACCAAGGCTGGGAACACAGGAGATCCGCTGACCGGAGTCCGGCAGCGAAGAGATCACCCGGCGTGCGGACAGCAATTATTTTGTGCATTGAAAAATTGTGAACCCAAATTCTCCATTCTCTTGACGTCGATAACGCGTATTTCTAGCGTCCCTGGGGTCACGTCGACCATCGCTCGCAGCTCAGCTTTACGAGCCGTGGCCGTGGCGCAAGAAGACCGAGCGATCGGAGGACGACCGATGCGCACCCTGTTGACCCCGGTGCGGGACCACGTTCAGGAGCGAACGTGGTGACCCGCAGAGGCACGACGAGATCCCTGATCACCTTGGGCGTGGCCACCGTCGCGTTCGCAGCGAGCGGCCTGGTGGCCGCGACCACCGCCCAGGCCGCGGGCGGCTCGTCGAGTTCGGTGCCCTACTCGCTGCCGGTGACCCTGCCCTCCGAGGCCAGTTCACCGGCCACGGATGCCGACGCCCCCTACACCCCCGCGGTGCTCAGCCTCATCTCCCAGCTGGAGCCGAGCAGCACCCCGACGAAGGACGAGATCACCAACGCCGACCGGATCCTGACCGGCGGCACCAACGGGACCTGCCACAACGTCGGTACCAACGGCGGCCCCACCGACACCTCGCCGACGGTCTCGCCGCTGTGCTGGACCGACGGACTGGGCATCAACGTGACCTCCGGCTCCAACGCCGGCAAGACCACCGCCTCACCGACCGTGACCGCGCTCGGTGCCACCATGGACCGCAAGGCCGCCAACGCCTGGGGCCAGGTCGAGGGCGCCGAAGGCCGCGCACTGATGGCCACCGGCCTGCTCGGCCCGCAGGCCGACGACAACGTCTACGGCAACTGGGCCCGAGGCCTGGACACCCCCGGTGAAGACCCGCTGGTCAACAGCGAGATCACCGCGGCCCAGATCGAGGGCATACAAGGCAAGGGGCTGATGTCCCAGGTCAAGCACTTCGTGACCAACAACGGCCAGGGCGACAACACCCCCACGACCGTCCAGGACCAGGCCCTCCACCAGAACCTGTTGACCGCCTACGAAAAGAGCCTGGTGCACTCCGGCAGCTCCGCCGTGATGTGCTCCTACCAGATCTTCCAGGACGACACCTCGGGTGTGCCCTCCACCGGCGTCCCGGTGCTGGACTCCTCCAGCTCGTACGCGGACGGTTCCGAGGGCACCACCTGGCCGCTGAATCAGATGCACTACTCGTGCGAGCAGCCGCTCACGCTGACCTACGTGCTGCGCAACCAGTGGGGCTCCAAGGCTCTGGTCGGGCCCGACTACGGCGGCGTGCACAGCGCCAGCTCCATCCTCCAAGGCCTGGACATGGAACCGGGTTCCAACTACTTCGGCACCACCAACCTGACCGGCACCGACCCGACCGGCAGCGCCTGTGCCGACAGCACCGGCGCGTCCGTCGACTGCACCGCCGCGGGCGCGGTCCACATCGCCGGCATCGCCGGCGATTCCGCCTCCTGCGGCACCAAGGGCTGCAGCGTCGCCAACGCCGCCGTCAGCGGAGCACTGCCGATCTCGGTGTTCAACGAATCCCTGGCCCGGATGCTCTACCAGGAAGAACGATTCGGCCTGCTGGGCTGCGACAACTCCTCGGCCGACTGCGACAACCCGGGTGGCGTCGACGGCGACCGCACCGGTACGGCCGCACTGCCGACCGGCTCGACCTCCGGAAAGGTGAAGCTCGGCACCAAGAACGGCGACGCTGCCGTCGTCGAGAAGATCGCCGAGGAGAGCGGCACCCTGCTGAAGAACACCAACAGCACCCTGCCCATCACCTCCAAGAACCTGAAGAAGGGCATTGCGGTCTCCGGCGCCAACGGCGAGTACCTCATCGTCAACCCCAACGCCGAAGGCGCCGTGGGCTACAGCGACCGCAACGCCGTCGGCCCGCTGGCCCAGCTGAAGAACCTCAGCGGCAACGCCGACGCGTTCTCCTACACACCAGCGGGAAGCCCGACCGGCTCCGCCGTCGTCTCCTCGGCGCTGTCCACCTCCGACTCCACGGTCACCGGCGGACTGACCCGCACCATCGACACGACGACCAGCGTGGATAAGTCCCTGGACTTCACCACCAGCTCAGACAACGGGCAGTTGGGGAAGGGCAGCTACACCTGGACCGGCTACGTGTACGTGCCCTCCTCGGACAAGTACACCTTCCGGTTCCAGTACGACTCCGACCTCCCAAGCAGCGCGGTCACGTTCTCTCTGGACGGCACCGCCCAGACCCTCAGCACCGCTGACAGCTTCTACAACGGCACCTACGGCCGCGGCACCGGCACCCAGGTCCAGGTCGGCACCACCGTCGCCGGCTACACCGAGGCCGGCCTCACCAACGTCCAGGCCCCCAGCAACACCCTCAGCGCCGGCTACCACGCCGTGACCATCACCTTCGACAACACCACCGACGGCAAGGCGAGCTTCCGGTTCGCCGACAGCCTCACCAACGCCGACATCAAGGCCGCGGCCGCCGACGCCAAGGGCAAGTCGATGGCCGTCGTCTTCGCCAACGACGCCAACAGCACCGACACCTTCAACCTCACGTCGAGCACCAAGAACCCCAGCCTGCCCGACGACCAGGTCAAGCTGATCAGCGCCGTCGCCGGGGCGAACCCCAACACGGTGGTCGTCCTCAACACCGCCCAGGCCGTTGTCACCAAGCCGTGGATCAGCCTCCCGGGCGTCAAGTCCGTCCTGGAGATGTGGAACGCCGGCTCCGAGGGCGGCACCGCCACCGCGCGTCTGCTCCTCGGCAAGGCCAACCCCAGCGGCCACACCACGGTCACCTGGCCGGTCAATGACACCGACACCATCTACAGCTACAACCAGAAGGCCGCCCTCTACGACGGTGACACCACCGGCAAGCACCCGGAGCGGGCGTCCGTGGACAGCAGCACCGACTGGACCCAGGGCATCTACACCGGCTACCGCTACTTCGACAAGCTCGGAGCCGCCGTCCAGTTCCCCTTCGGCTACGGACTGTCGTACTCCACCTTCAAGTACTCGGGCCTCAAGGTGACCCGAACCTCTGACGGCGGCCTCGACGTCACGTTCAAGCTGAAGAACACCAGTAAGGTCGACGGAGCCGAAGCGCCCCAGGTCTACCTCGGCGCTCCCGGCAACCAGCCCAAGGGCATCCAGTTCGCGGTGCGCTCGCTGGCCCAGTTCGACCGGGTCGAACTCGCCGCCGGCCAGACCAAGACCGTCACCGAGCACGTCGACCTGCGCCAGCTGCAGTACTGGTCCCCGGCCGACCAGCAGTGGGTCCAGGCCACCGGCAGCCGCACCGTCTACGTCGGAGGCGCCAACCGGCTGGCCAGCCTGCCACTCAAGACCGAGATCAGCATCCCGGCCGCCACGAACATTACGTGCGCGAACCAGGAGCTGAACTCGATGACCGTCAACGGCAACCTCACGGTCAAGGCCGGCACCTGGTGCGACCTGAGCAACGTCACCATCAAGGGCAGCCTCAAGGCCGACAAGGCCACCGGCCTGCGCCTGGTCAACTCGACGGTCAAGAACGACGTCGAGCTGACCGACACCAAGGCGGCCAACGACCCGATCAGCTCGGGCGCCAACACGATCTGCTCCAGCACGATCGGAGGAGACCTCACCGCCAGCGGCAGTGCCGGGAAGGCAACGGTGCGCATCGGCAACTGCGGAGCCACCAAGGTCGGCGGCGACGTGACCCTGAAGAAGAACAAGGCCACCGACAACACCGTTCAGAACACCACCGTCAAGGGCAACCTCGCCTGCACCGGCAACGGAGGCGTCACCGCCACCGGCGACACCGTCGAGGGCAAGCAGACCGGGCAGTGCGCGTTCAGTCCGGCCCTGAGGAAGGCCAGCTAACCCGTGCGGTGGCCGGGGCAGGACGGCCGCCCGCACAGCCGCCCGGTACACACCGGAGTGTGCCGGGCGGCCCCCTTCCCACCGTCACGTCACTCCTGTCTGTCGATGCCGATACGGCATCACACACGGTGTTCAGGTCTTCGCGTCTCACTGCCCGCGCTGTCGCGTGAGACGGCAAGCACCGCCACACGGGAGAACCATGGCCGACACCAAGTCCGGGACAGAAGAACCGTCCCCAAGACAGCCGGGGACGCCGTCCTATTTGCCGCCGGCATCAGCACGTTCGCCCTGCCGACCGCGCCCCGCCGCTCCCAGGGCACACCGGCAGCCCGCACTCGGCAGCTACGTCAGGTGTGCTGCGGTGAGAAGGGACAGTCGGTCCCGGTGGGGCTGGTGGTCGACCCCAGGCCGTGCGGACGGCGGTGACCCTCGGTACGGACAGGCCTGCAAGACCCCAGAGACCTGTGTGACCTGTCGACGGCAGGGAGGGCCGGGAAGAATCCGCCGCATATGTACCGGCGGACGGGCCACACACAGGGGGGCCGAGAGTCGGCCGGACCTCAGCCGGTGCCGGAGCGCGACCGGCGTGGGGTTGGGTGTCTGCCGACCGCGGCCCGGTAGTCGGTCAGGGCTTCCTCGGCGCGGACCACGACGTTTGGGATCACATGTCCGGCGACGCCGAGCAGTCGCAGCGAGCCGCGCAGGGCGGACCGGGCGTACTGGGCCCGGTTCTCCTCCCCGCCCCAGTGACGCTGGGACACCGATGCCTCGACCAGGGCGAAGAGGAGGTCCAGGTCCTCGGTCAACTCGGTCGCTTCCTGTACCGGGTGAAGCGACGTGAGAGCCGCGTGGCCGAACTCCCGGTAGACGTCCCGCAGGGCGGTCTGCGCGGAACGGGTGGAAGCGAAGTCGTCCTCTTCCAGTTCCGGCAGGTGGTAGACGACGTGGAGATTGTGCCGGTCGCGCAGGAGCGTCTCGAGGTCGAAGGCCATCAGCGCGCAGAGCCGCACGACAGGTTCGAGATCCTGTTCCCGCAGCCACTCCGCGCACTCCAGCGCCGGGGTGACGGTGCTGGAGAGCAGTGAGGCGAGGATCGCCCGCTTGTCGGCGAAGTGGTAGTACATCGTGGACTGCTTGATGCCCACGCTCTCGGCGATCTGACGGGTCGTCGTCTTGGCGTACCCCTGCTCGCCGAACAGTTGTGAGGCGGTCCGGAGGATCTCCTCGCGGGTGCTCAGTCCGTTGTGTTGCTTGGGTGCGGAGCGCGGCCTGCCCGGCTTGCGCTCACGCGTCCCGGCGTCCGGCTGCGGGGTGTCGTGTGTCATGCCGCCCGCTCCCGTCCGGCGTCCGAGGGCACGTCCGTGTGCTTGACGATCCGCCCGGCCCGGATGACGGTGCGGACCGTGCCGGGATCGCTCAGTGCCGCGATGTCAGTGAGCGGGTCCGCGTCGGTGACGACGAGGTCGGCCTGCATCCCGGCACGGACCGTGCCCACTTCGTCGTCCAGCCGGCACATCCGGGCCGCGACCGAGGTGCCCGCGGCGATGGCGGCGGTGGGGGAGAGGCCCAGCCGTACCATCAGGGCCAGTTCACGCAGGTTCTGCCCGTGCGGGGCGATGCCCGCGTCCGTCCCCAGGACCACGGGGACACCGCTGGTGAGTGCGGCCGAGAGCCGCTCCAGCGCCGTCTCGCGCATCCGGTGACGGCGCTCCACCTCGTGCGTCGGTCCGTGCTCCGGTGCGGGCCGGGTCAGCGCGGACAGGGTGGGCACCAGATAGGTGCCGCGCTCGCCCATCTCCTGCAGGGTCGGGCCGTCGACCAGGTAACCGTGCTCGATGCTGCGCACACCGGCACGGACCGCGGCCGCGATGCCCGCGGTTCCCTGGGCATGCGCGGCGACACCGACGACGCCCTGGCGCTCCGCCTCCTGCACCACCGCGCGCAGTTCGGCCTCCGTCAGCCCGCCTGCCTCCGGTGCGCTGCGCGGGCTCGACATGCCTCCGGTCGCCGCCACCTTGATCCAGTCGGCGCCCTCCCGCACCACCTCGCGGGTGGCCCGTACGAACCCGGCGGGCGAGTCGGCCACCACGCCCGCGCCGGGGCCGGAGTCGAGCGGGGTTCCGCCGACGGTCCGCCAGTCGCCGTGCCCGCCGGTGATGCTGAGGATCCGCAGCGCGATCTGGAGCGCCGGGCCGCGCACGTGTCCGGCCTCGACGGCGCTGCGGAAGCCGGAGTCCGCGCCCGCCAGATCCCGGGCGGTGGTGATGCCGGCGTCCAGCGTCGAGGCCAGCACGGGCACGGAGCGCAGCGTCAGCAGGCTCTCGGGAGCCATGAGCGTGTCGAACCGGTCGGCGTCCGGGCGGGTGCTCACATGCACGTGGCAGTCGAAGAACCCGGGCAGCACGGTGAGCCCGGTGCAGTCGAGGAACCGCAGCCGCTCGGGCCCGGCCGTCGCGGGCAGCGGCAGCGTGCCGGTGGGGGCCACCGCCTGGATGCGTCCGTTCTCCACGAGCACGTCCAGCGCGGGCACCGGCTGGTTCACCGCGCCGTCGATCACGGTCGCGTTCCTGAGCAGCAGCGCGGGAGCGGTCTGCTGTGCGTCCTGCGGCACCTGGGTCCTCTCCACGGTCCGACGGGCCCGGCCGCGAAGGTGCCCGAACGGCACGGCGGTTCGACGCCGGGGCCCGTCACGCTACCAACCGTCCGACGGGATTTCTATCAGCGACAGAATTTACCGTCCGGCAATGCTGGGCAATGCCCGGGAAACCCTTTCCGGTCAACTCCGCCCTAGTTTTCGGTCACTGACAGGAATCCCCGTTCCCTCCGTGCGGCCCGTCCGCCGGACCTCCTCACCGAGAGGGTCCTGATGCGATCCAGAGCCACGACCCTTGTCCCGGCAAGCCGAGACCTCGCCACCGCATCGCGCGGCCGTACCGCCAAGGCCGGCCTCGCCGCCGCGGTGGCCACGGTTCTCACGCTCACCGGCTGCTCGGCCGCCGGGACCAAAAGCGCCGCCGGAACGGACGTCTTCACCGCGGCCATCGTGCAGAGCTACTCCACCCCGCCGGACCCCGACGTCAACTACGACGGCCCCGGCCTGAACATCATCCAGAACTCCTACGAAGGCCTCGTCAAATACCAGGACGGCAGCGACACGGCCAAGATCGTCCCCTCCCTCGCCTCCTCCTGGAAGGTCTCGAAGGACGGCCTCACCTACACCTTCAGCCTGCGCGACGGCGTCACCTTCCACGACGGCACCCCGCTCACCTCGGAGGCGGTCGCCGACGCCGTCCAGCGCCGCGCGGCCGTCAACGGCGGCCCCGCCTACATGACCGCCGGCGTCACCAAGGTCACCACCCCCGACCAGCACACCGCCGTCCTGACCCTGAAGGCCCGCAACTCCGCCTTCCTCGACTACCTCGCCTCGCCCTTCGGCCTGAAACTCATCAGCCCCGCGACCCTGAAGAAGCACGCGGGCAAGGACCATGCCCAGACCTGGCTCACCACCCATGACGCGGGCACCGGCCCCTACGAACTGACCTCGGCCAAGACCGGCACCAGCTACGAACTGACCGCCTACCAGGACTACTGGGGAGCCAAGCCCACCTTCGACACCGTGGACCTGGAGATCTCACAGAACGCCTCCGCCGCCCAACTGGAGCTGGAACGCGGGCAGATCGACGCCATCCTCGGCAACCTCAACAAGTCCGCCTTCGAGTCGTACACCGGCAGCAAAGCCGTCACGACCAGCACGTTCCCCAACATGACCACCCAGATGATCTACGTGAACCCGAAGTCCAAGGCATTTAGGACAGCGACGCAGCGGGAGCGGCTCTTCTCGGGCATCGACACCAAGAACATCCTGTCCGCCGCCATGGGCAGCCTGGAGGAACCCACCGGGCAGCTCTTCCCGAAGGGCATGCTCGACTCCTCCGCCGACGACCAGGGCATCACCTACGACGGCACCGCCCTCGCCACCCTCGCCCGCACCGCACCCGCCAAGGGCCGCACGATCCGTATCGGGTACCCGGCCAGCAGCGCCGACGGCAAGGCGGTCGCCGAGGAACTCGCCTCCCGGATGAACAGCGCCGGCCTCAAGACCGAAGCCGTCCCCTACGCCGCTGGCTCCATCTACAAACTCACCGACAACCTCGACGCCGCCCCTGACCTCGCGGTCTTCAGCGTCTTCCCGGACGCGGGCCACCCCGACTCCTGGGCCCGCATCATCTACACCCCCAAGGGCGGCCTGGACCTCTACGGCGCCCAGGTCGACGGCCTGACCGCCGACCTCGACAAGGCCCTGACCACCACCGGCACCTCCGCCTACACAGCCGTGGCCCACTCGGTCATCGACTCCCGCTACTGGTTCTCCATCGGCTCCCTCAACACCACCCTGCTCACCGTCCCCGGCATCACCGGCACCCACAAGGCCCAGAACCTCCTGGAGTACAACGTCCTGCACTTCGCCGCCCTCGGCCGCTCCTGACATGGCAACCAACAAGGCGGCGAACGGCACGCCGACCAGGACCGCGGACGGCGCGGCGCCGGCCAGGACCGCGGGTGACACGGCGGCGGACGGGGCCGCAGCAGGGGCGGCGGTGGACGGGGCGAGGACCGACGGCCCCGGACGGGTGCTCTCGGTGCGCGACCTGCATGTGCACCTCACCCGCGCAGGCCAGAACGTACACGCCGTCCGCGGTGTCAGCCTCGACGTGCGACCCGGCGAGATCGTCGCCATGGTGGGGGAGTCCGGCTCGGGCAAGAGCGTGCTGGGTCTCGCCGCGATGGGACTGCTCCCGCCCCGGTCACGGCCCCACGCCCACGGATCGGTCCTGCTGAACGGCACCGACATGCTCACCGCCGACGACGAGACCCGCCGCCGGGTCCGCCGCGGCCACGTCGGTGCCGTCTTCCAGGACCCGATGACCTCACTGGACCCCACCATGACCGTGGGCGCCCAACTGGGCGAGGTCCAACGCGACCGGGCCGAACGGATCCGTCTGCTGACGGCCGTCGGCATACCCGACCCCGAACAGCGGCTCAAGGCGTTCCCGCACCAGCTCTCCGGCGGTCTGCGGCAGCGCGTGATGATCGCGCTGGCCATCGCCCGCACCCCGTCCCTGCTCATCGCCGACGAACCCACCACGGCACTCGACGTCACCGTCCAGGCGCAGATCCTCGACCTGCTCCGGTCGCTGCGCGACGAGTTGGGCTGCGCCATGGTGTTCGTCACCCACGACCTGGGCGTGGCCGCGCAGATCAGCGACCGGATCACCGTGATGCGCCGGGGACTCCTCGTCGAGCAGGGCACCACCGAACAGGTGCTCAACGATCCCCGGCACCCCTACACGCAAGGCCTGCTCGCCTCCCGGATCACGCTGGACACCCCCCGGGACCGCCCACTGACCCGACGCACCACCACGCCCGCGGAGCAGGAGGACACGGCCGTGCCCACCGTCGTCGAACTGGCGGGCGGCGAGCACGGACGGGCCGTGGACGCGGACGGTGTCCTGACCTCGGGCCGCGCCCCGGCGGCCGACCGCGACCTGCCCGCACGCTGGCCCGAGCCGGTCATCGGCGACGAACTCGCCGTACGACTGCGCGGCACCACCCGGGTGTTCCGCTCCGGACCACCCTGGGCCCGCCGCCAACTGCACGCCCTGCGCGGCGTCGACCTCGACATCGCGCAGGGCGAGGCGGTGGCCCTCGTGGGGGAGAGCGGCTGCGGCAAGTCCACCCTGCTGCGGATCGTCGCCGGCCTCGAACACGCCACCTCCGGCGAGGTGTCGGTGGCCGGCGGCACCCCGCAGATGGTCTTCCAGGACGCCGGTTCCTCCCTCACCCCCTGGCTCACCGTCGGCGACATGCTGGAGGAGCGCCTGGCCCTGACCGCCTCCGGCCTGGACCGCGCCCGGCGCCGGGCGGCGGTGACGGACGTGCTCGCCACCGTGGGCCTGCCCGCCGACATCGCGGGTGCCCGGGGCGACCAGCTCTCCGGCGGCCAGCGGCAGCGCGCGGCCATCGCCCGCGCGGTCGTCGTGCCGCCGCGCGTCCTGCTCTGCGACGAGCCGACGTCCGCCCTGGACGTGACGCTCGCCGCCACCGTCCTCGATCTCCTCGCCCGGCTCCGAAGGGAGTTGGGCATGTCCGTCCTGTTCGTCACCCACGACCTGGCGGCGGCCCGCCTCGTCGCCGACCGGATCGCCGTGATGCACGCAGGCCGCATCGTCGAAGTGGGCCCCACCGAGCGCGTGTGCGCCCAGCCCGCCGAGCACTACACCCGCGCCCTCCTGGACGCCGTACCCCGACCGCGTCGGCGGCTCACGACAAGGAGTGATCCCAGATGACCGCGGTCAGCCCGTCGCCGGCCAGGACGCGGTGCGTCGCGCCCGGATGCCCGCGGCGCGCCGGACACCGCGCCGGCAGTCCCCTCAACGCCGTACCCCGAACCCGCCATCGGCGGCGCACGACGACCGGAGGTTCCCGATGACTGCCCTCGGCTTCCTGACCGGCGGCCGGCAACGCACCACCACCCCGGCAACGGGCAGCCTTCGTCCCGCGGCGGGAGACAGGCTTGCCTTGGGAGCGCTCGCGGTGCTCGTCGCGCTGGCCCTGCTCGCCCCGGTGGTCAGCCCCCACAGTCCCGTTCTGCGCAGCGGCGAGGCGTTCCTGTCCCCGGGCAGCCCCGGCCACCTGCTGGGCACCGACGCCCTCGGCTACGACCTGCTGGCCCGCGTGCTGTACGGGATGCGCGCCAGCCTGTTCGCCGCGGCCGTCGTCATCGCCTCCGGGGTGCTCGTCGGCGGTTTCGTCGGCGTCCTCGCCGGAGCCCTGCCCGGCTGGGCCGACTCGGCGCTCATGCGGGTAACGGACCTGTTCCTGGCCCTGCCGGGACTCGTCATCGCGATGGCCATCGCCGCCTCCCTCGGGGCGAGCTACCACAGCGCGCTCATCGGGATCGCGGTCGTGTGGTGGCCGATGTACGCCCGTCTCGTCCGCGGAGAGATCCGCGCCTGGGCGGCCCGCCCGCACCTGGAGGCGGCCCGGCTGGCCGGTGTTCCCTGGGGCCGGCGCGTCGTCCGCCATCTGCTGCCCGGAGTCCGCTCCACCCTCGTCGTGGCCGCCAGTCTGGACGTCGGCTCGCTGGTCGTCGCCCTGTCCGCGCTGTCCTTCGTCGGCCTCAGCTCCCCGGCCCCCGCGCCGGAACTGGGCGCGATGGCGGCCCAGAACATGCCGTACCTGCTGACCTCCTGGTGGGTGCCGATCGTGCCGGGCATCGCGGTGATGCTGCTCGCCCTGGTCGCCAACTACGCCGGCGACGCCGTACGCGATCTGCTGCGCCGCCGGTGAACCCGCCCCCGCACCGGAAAGGACCCAACCCGTGACCTTCGCGCTGCGCCGCACCGCGGCGATGCTCGGCGTACTGCTCGCCCTGACCGTGGCCCTGTTCACCCTTCAGCAGGTATCCGGCACGGACCCCGCCAAGGCCTATGTCGGCGCCAACGCCTCCCAGGCCGCGCTCGACGCGGCCCGTGCCCGCCTCGGGCTCGACCAGCCCCTCGTGCCCCGCTATCTGCACTATCTGTCCGGCCTGCTCCACGGTGACCTGCAGAACTCGCTGCGCACCCGCACGCCCGTCGCTGCCGACCTCGCCGCCGTGCTGCCCGCCAGTCTCGAACTCGCCGGCTGCGTCCTGTTCCTGGCCGTGCTGCTCGGCGCCGTCTTCGCCTACGTCTCGGCGATCGGCGCGCGTGGCGCCGGGATCCTGCGTGCCGTGCTGTTCTCGGGCGCCGCCGCCCCCACCTTCCTGCTCGGCATGGTCGCCGTCCTCGTCTTCTACGGCCGGCTGGGCTGGCTGCCGGCTGGCGGACGCACCTCCTACCGGGACGCGCCGACCGGTCCGACCGGATTCCTGCTCGTCGACAGCCTCCTGGCCGGACGCCCCGAGGTGTTCGGCGACGCAGTCATCCACCTCGCGCTGCCGGCCCTGTGCGCCGCGATCTCGCCCGCCGTCGCCATCGGCCGCGTCCTGGTCGACGGGCTCACCGCCAACCTGGCGGCCGACCACGCCCGCACCGCCCGCGCGGCCGGTCTCACCGAACGCGCGGTCCTGCTGCGGCACGCCGTCCGCAACTCCCTGGGACCCACCCTGTCCATGGTCGGCATCCAGGCCGGCGCCCTGCTCGCCGGACTCGTCGTGGTCGAGAAGATCTTCGACTGGCCCGGAGTCGGCTCCTACCTGGACGCCTCCGTCGCCGCCGCCGACCTGCCGGGCATCACCGGGGTCGCGCTGCTCCTCGGCGTGGTCTACGTCGTCCTCAACACCGTCGTCGACGTCCTCCAGGTTCTCGCCGACCGCCGCCTGGCACTCACCTGAGGTCCGTCACACCCCCTCACGAAACCGATGAGGGCACCACGCCGTCAACGGCCGTGCCCGTACGAGAGGAACCACCCGCATGAACACAGTCGGCAACACCGTCCTGATCGTCGTCGACATCCAGGGCGGCGACGTCGAACCGTCCGCCGCCCGCACTGAGATCCCCCACATGGACGGACGCGCCGAGCGCATGCCCAGGGTGCACGAACTGATCCGCCGCACCCGTGAACAGGGCATCCCGGTCGTCTGGATCCAGGAGGTCCACAAGCCCAACCTCGTCGACATCGGACGCGAACTCGACGGTTCCGAAGGACCGCACTGCATCGAGGGCTGGCCGGAGACGGAACTGTCCCAGGGCCTGCAGCCGCGCCCCGACGAGTTCCTGATCCGCAAGCGCCGCTACTCCGCGTTCTTCGGCACCGAACTCGAGATCGTGCTCAAGGCCTACCAGGCCGAGACCCTCATCCTCATCGGCGGACTCACCGACGTCTGCGTCCACTACACCGCCGTCGACGCCCACCAGCACGACTACCGGGTACGGGTGGTCACCGACTGCGTCGGCGGATCCAGCAGGCAAGCCCACGACGCGGCACTGCGCGCCATCCACTACCTCCAGCGGGACGCCCTCGTCGAACAGCACGAGGTACTGCGCTGGCTGGACACCGCAGTGCCCAACCCCGAGGTCGAGCGGGCCGACCGCACCCACCTCGCGGGCCGCACCGCATGAGCGGGCGCCGCCGCACCGGGAGGACACCGTGATCGAGACCGTCCTGGGTCCCATCGACGCCTCGGTCCTCGGCCCGACCTCCATGCACGAGCACCTTCTGTCCGATGCTCGCGTCCTGCACCGGCCGCCGCGCGAACCACTGCCCGACGACACCCGGGTCAGCATCGAGAATCTGGGCTTCCTGCACTGGAACTTGCTGGCCCTGGAGGACAACCTCGTCCTCGACGACCCCGAGGCCACAGCCGCGGAACTCGCGCCCGCATGTGCGCTGGGCCAGTCCTGCACGGTGGACCTCACCACCTTCGGACTCGGTCCCCGCCACCGCGAACTCCCTGCGCTTTCCCGGGCATCCGGCCTGCACATCGTGACGGGCTACGGCGCCTACCTGGCCCGCTCCCATCCCGCGTGGCTGCGCGCCTTGGACGAGCAGGGGCTGGAGAAACTGTTCCACGAGGCACTGACCGACCACATACCCGGCGTCGACTACCGAGCCGGCCTCCTCGGCCTCCTCGGCACCAGCGCACCCCTCGATCCCGCCGAACGCCGCGTCCTGCGGGCCGCGGCCCGCGCCGCGGCCCGCTGCGGGGCCGCGGTCGCCGTCCGGCTCGATCCGGGCGCACGCCTCGGCCTCGACGTACTGGAGCTGCTGACGGCAGCTGGACTGCCGCCCGAACGCATCGTCTTCTCCAACGTCGACGAGTACATCGACATGCCCTACCTGCGTGAACTCGCGGCCGCCGGAACCACGACGGAGTGGTGCTTCGGCAACGAGGCCTACTACCGCGACGGCTACAAGGACCCCACGGACGCCGAACGCCTCGATGCCGCGCAGGAGTTCCTTGCCGAAGGCTTCGCCGACCGTATGGTCCTCGGCTGCTCGGTGTGGACCAAGACCCAGCTGCGCCGCTGGGGCGGGATGGGCTACGACCACCTCCTGCGCCGGATCGTCCCGGCTCTCCGCGACCGCTGCGTCCCACAGCACCTGCTGGACACCCTGCTGGTGGACGGCCCCCGCCGCCTCCTGGACCGGCCCCCCACGACCGACTGAACCGGCCGCACCCCCCTTCCCCGAGGACACGCATGCCTATTCACACGGTGCTGGGCCCGGTCGACGTCGGCACACTCGGCCCGACCTCCATGCACGAGCACCTCCTGAGCGACCTCAGACTGTGGGCGCGGCCCGCGCCGCCGGGCGAGGCCCCCCTGACCGGTCCCATCCGCCCGCACGACATGGCCCAGCTGCGCTGGAACGCCCTGTCCGTGCCCGACAACCTCGTCCTGCACGACCCCGAGGTCGCGACGGCCGAGCTGACCGCGCTGCGCGCCGCGGGCGGAGCCGCCGTCGTCGAGCTGACCCTGGACGGCATGGGCCGCCGCCTGGCGCAGCTGCCCGAGATGTCCCGTCGCACGGGCGTCACCATCTGTGTCGGCACCGGCTGGTACGTCGAGGCCACCCACCCGCAGGAAATCCGGACCGCCTCCATCGACACCCTCACCGAACGGCTGCTCGCCGATCTGGACGGCGGCATCGACGACACCGGCATCAGGCCGGCGCTGATCGGAGAACTGGGCACCAGCCATCCACCCACCGCGGCGGAACTGCGTGTGATGGCGGCCGCAGGACAGGCGGCCGCCATCAGCGGGTGCACCGTCAACGTGCACGTCTCGTTCCGCGGCCAGGACGCCCTGCCCCTGGTCGAACTGCTGCTGGCGCAGGGCATGCAGGCCGATCGCATCGTGCTTAGCCACATGGACGAGGTCCTCGACCGCTCCTACCACCGAGACGCCGCCCAGACCGGAGCCGTCCTGGAGTATGACACCTTCGGCACCGACTTCTTCTACGGCAGCCCCGACCAACGCTCGCCCGCCGACCACGAACGCCTCGACATGGCCCAGTGGCTGCTGTCGGAAGGACACACCGACCAGCTCGTGATCGGCTGCGACGTGTGGATGCAGTCCCACCTTCTGCACAACGGGGGCTTCGGCTACGAGCACCTCTTCCGCCGCATTGCACCTGCTCTGGAACGCCAGGTCGGTTCCGAGGCCGTCCACCGCATCCTCGTCACCACCCCGCGACGCCTGCTGGACCGCCCGTGAGCACCGCCGAGAGCGCCGAGACGCGCGCCGCCTGTCTCGGCCTTGAGATTCCCGACTACCGTGACCCCCCGTACGGGGGCCGCTACGGCACCGTCAAGGCCTTCCACCGCAGCGGACGCCTGCTCTTCCTCAGCGGGTACACCCCGGAAGACCGGGCCGGCACCATCCTCCACCCCGGCCGGCTGGGCGACGACCTCACGCTCGGACAGGGCCGGGAGGCCGCCCGCGCCGCCGCGATCAACGCTCTGGGAGGCATCCGGCTCGCCCTGGGCTCCCTCGACAGGGTCACATCCATGGTCCGCGCCCTCTGTTTCGTCGTGTGCACCGCCGACTTCGAGGAAGTCCACCAGGTCGCCTCCGGCGCCACCGACCTCCTCACCGAGGTCTTCGGTCCTCGTGCAGGCGTGGCAGGCCGCGCCGCGATCGGAGTGATGCAACTGGCCCGTCGCAACTGTTTCGAACTGTGGCTCACAGCAGAGACCGACGCCACGGATCGATGAGGTGCCCGAAGATCCGGCACCGTGACACCGACGACCTGGAAGGTGTCGCGCCGTTCAGGACTGCCAAGCCGATCAAGGCACCGCAGATCAAGCTCGGATGTCGACCAGGCGCCGGCACCTACGGGTGCGGCGGATACGGGCTCAAGTCCTCCTCATCGCGTACGGCGGACTCGGTCGCCTGCCCGGTCGATCAGAAAAAGGGGACGTACACGGTGACGATGCTGGATCCGGGGGCTGTCAGACCTGCGCAGAGCGACGTGTTGTACCGCTTCACCGGGCGCACCGGGCAGCGGCAGTCCCGGGTCCCGCCAGGGATCCGGCAGATGAGTGGGCGCAATGCCTGGACGGCACGGCATGGAAAAGATAATCGATTATCTGTGGAATCGTCTATGCTGAGAGCATGACTGGCGCGCCTCGCAACCCGGCTCCCTGCGGGAAGCAGATGCTTTCCGAGCAGGTCTACGCACATCTGTGGAGCGCGATCATGCGCGGGGGCTACGCCCCTGGTGACGCCCTCAAACCGCAGGACCTCGCCAGGGAACAGGGCGTGAGCCTGGCCGTCACGCGCGAGGCGCTTGTGAGACTGGTCGGCGAGGGGCTCGCCGACCGACTGCCCAACCGCGGATTCGCGGTCCCGTCCTTCTCGGACCACCGCTGGCAGGAGATCGCGGAGGCCCGCCGGACCATCGAACCGGTTGTACTGCGCATGTCGATTGAGCGCGGCGACATCGACTGGGAGGCCCGCGTGCGGGCCGCTCATCACCGCCTGGTTCGCGCCCCGGCGTACGTCCTGGAGGAGGGTGAGCACTACAGCAGCGCCTGGTCCGAGGCCCACAGGGCCTTCCACCGCACCCTGCTGGAGGGGTGCGGCAACCTCGCCCTGCTGGAGACCTTCGACCGGTTGTTCACCGCGAGCGAGTTGGCCCGCCGTTGGTCGGCGCACCGCAACCCCGACCGGGATGCAGCAAAGGAACACCGCAGGCTGGAGGAGGCGGCGCTGGCCCGCGACGCCGACACCGCAGCCGCGGTCATGGTTCAGCACCTCGCTTTAACCGCGGCTGCTCTCACCGACGATTCGGGTCAGGCCACCTAGCCGCGGACTGTCTCCAGTTGTGATCAGGATCGGGTTCATTGCCGGTCTGATGGGACTGCGGTGTGACGCATGCGCAACTCGCCGACACTGAATGGGAGTTCATCGCACTGTTCAGGCCGGCCGACAGATTCGGCCCGTACCCAGAGTGGCTGCGTGAGCGGTTCGAGGGGGTGATCCGGTGGTACCGCGCCGGAGACGAGCGGAGGGAGATGGTCCTGTTGGAAGAAGCGATTGCTGAGGCCGCCAGCAAAGGACGAGATCGACATGTCCCTGGTCGGTGTGGACTCCACCACCACGCGGACTCGTCAAGACGCGGCTGACATGTGGGTCGGCGAACAGGCCCTGGCGGCGTTGGATGGAGGCTGCCTCGCAAAAAAAGGGGAGCGTCCGAGGAACAAGGCGGGCGTGGCGGCGAAGCGATCCGCGCCGAACGCCGGCGCATCCACCCGCGACGGTGCGCCAGGCTGAAGGCATTCCTGCTCGGCTGGTCCCGAGGCGGGCTGACCGGCAAGATCCACCTGGCTGCCGGGCGGGTTGCCGACAGCCCCCAAGTTCATTCCCGTCCTGAACAAGGTCCGGGTCCGCCTGGCCGCCGGTTATCCCCGCATCCGGCCAGTCGCGATGGCTGGCGACAGGGGCGGAAGCCCGAGAGCCACCTGGCCGGACTCCGTCTCCGCGCGGCGGCCGTCTGGGTCGGCAGGCTCCTGAAGCCCCCTGATCACGACCGGAGGCAGGCCCCGGAGGGCAGGTCGCACCCGGTATGTCCTTATGGCGTGCTGTCGGCGTCCGTGACCGAGGGGTTGAGCGACGTCAGCAGCCTCAGCAGCAGTGCGTGCGCCTGTTCCTGTTCCTCTGGTGTCAGTGCCTGAAGAGCCTCGGCGTGGGTGGCATCCACCGCTTTTCTGGCCTCATCGGCGAGCCGTAGACCGGCTTCCGTGGCGTGGAGCCGCTGGGTGCGTCTGTCGCCGGGGGTGATCCGCCGTTCCAGGAGTCCTCGCTCCACCAGCCCATTGACCGCGGTCCCCATGGACTGGGGGGTGATCGCCGCTCTGCGCGCCGCAGTCGCGCTGGAGACGCCCGGATCGAGGATGGCCTGTGCCAGGGCACTGTTCTGGGCGAGGGTCAGTTGGAAAGGGCGCAGGGTGCGCTCGATCCGGGACGCCATGATCTGGCCGATCTGCCAGGCCACATAGCCGGTGCGCCGGTCGGCACGGGTCACGTGACGGACCTTTCTTGTAAGGCAACTGATTATGATGTATTGATATTATCAGCCAACTTACATTTGAGGAATCTGCTCCCGATGTCCCAGCAAGTCGCCCACCGCCACCCCCGCAGGCACGCCTTGGATGTGGCGCATCCACCGCCCCGCCCCGGGAACACGCGTGCCGTCGTGCTCCCCGTGGCGGTCGTGCTGCTGATCGGCACCGTGTTCGTCAGCGTGTATCTCGCCGCCTTCCATGCACCGCGCCCGCATAAACTGCACGTGGGCACGACCGAGATCGGTACTCGCCAGGAGCACCTGCAGCAGGACCTTGCGCGTGTCGTCCCGGGCGGCTTCACGCTGGAGACCTACCCCGATGAAGACGCGGCCCGGCAGGCCGTCCAGGACAGGTCTGTGTACGCGGCCTATTTGGGCAAGGGGAAACTGCTCTACGGCAGCGCCAACGGAGCTGCCGTCACCGCGACAGTGACCACCGCCTTCGGCTCTGCGGCTCACGCGGAGCACCGCGATCTGTCCGTCGAAGACGTGGCCCCGGCGGCGGCGGGGGACACGCGGGGTCTCTCCGTCTTCTACGCAGCCTTCGGCCTGGTGCTGGCCGGGTATCTCTTCGGTATGACGACGTACCAGCTTGCACCCCGGCTCCAGTACCGCTGGCGGATGGCCAGTCTGGCTATGTTCGGACTCGTCGGCGGTGTCCTGGTCGGTGTTATCGCCGGGAGTACAGGTTTCGGTGCACTGCCCGGCCCCTTCTTTCAGCTCGCCCTCGTCATCGCACTGATGGGCGCCGCCGTCGGCGGTACGACCATGGTGCTGCTGCGCCTGTTCGGCTCCGCGGGCGTCAGCATCGCCTCGATACTCCTGCTGATCCTTGGCAACAGCAGCAGCGGCGGGATCATGCCGGCGGCCTACCTTCCGGGCTGGCTGCGCCCGCTGTCGGAGATCCTGCCTGTCGGGGTGGGGGTTCGCGCCATGCAGGGTCTGTCCCGGTTCCAGGACGACGGTCTGTCCCGTGCCTTGGTCATCCTTCCCGCATGGGTGCTCGGCGCGGCCCTGGTGCTCTATCTCAAGGACGTGTTCCGCCGCGAACCCCCGACCGCCGCGGGAGCGGCCGGCCCGCCGCAGCACACGCCAGGCTGGGCATCGGAAGGAGCGGTTGCGGGACATGGCCAGGCGCGCGGATGATATCGACCGATACCGCGCAGGTCCGCTAAGAAGTTGCGCGGACAGGGGCGTTTCACAGTAGTCGGCTTGGGCTGTTATCCCGGCCGTGGGTGCTCCAGGTGCGGCGAATGAGGTTACGCACGGTACGCCTTCAAGTGGCTCTTGCGCTTGGAGAGGTGCTCGCTCGGCAGGTCAACGTGTTCTCGTCGTCCGGTCGTGGCGACGACCTGTCACGGACTCGGATGCTGCGATGAAGGCTTGCACGAGGGGACGGTTGTCTCCTCGGCGGGTGGCCATGAAGATCCGGCTTGCTGTGGGGCGCCCGTCGAACTTGAGGCGTCGGGCGCCTGCGGGGAGCGGCGTCGTGACGCTGTAGGGGGCGATGGTGACGCCGAGGCCGGCGGCGACGAACATGATGATGGTGTGCCAGTTTGAGAACTCGCGGAGGCGTGGCGGCGGACGAGCCCGTCCGCCTGGAGCCGTCGGAGCGCCTGGGGGAGAAAGCGCTCGGCACACACGTGATCGCGACCGACGGCGGGAGCAAACGGGAGTTCGTCGAGGGGGTCGGCGCCGACGAGGTGATCGACTACACGGCGGTCGACTTCACCGGGGCGGTCCGCGACATCGACGTCGTGCTCGACACGATCGGCGGCGACACCGTCGAGCGGTCTCTCGGAGTGCTCCGCCCGGGCGGTCACCTGGTGACGGCGGTCGCCGAGGAGGATACGGCGCTCGCCGTCACGTACGAGGCGGCCGGCATGCGCTTCAGCGGCATTGCGGTCGACCCCGATCCGGTCGCCCTGCGAGGACTCGTCGAACTCGTCGAACAGAGCAGGCTCCGGGTCCACGTAGGAGACGTTCCCGTTCGAGCACGCCGTCGACGCACATTGGCTGCTCGACGGCGGTCACCTCCAGGGCAAGCTCGTCCTCACCGCTTGAAGGCTATGAGGGAGGCTCCCACGACATCCGCTCCAGAGCGCGGGAGTCGTGACGACGCGGGCTGCAGCCAACCGCCCCAGGCGCGCCTCCCGAAACGGTGCGCGGGACGAGACGCAAACGCAGGAAGCGATTGTGGGCGGTCGGCCTGAGGACTGTGCGACGGCCGCGGGAGGGTTGGCCCGGCCCCGCCCGCGGGCGACGCCCGCGGCACTGCCGGGGTGGTGGCGCCGGGCAGCGGCCGGCGCCACCACCCTTCAGAGGGATTCGGCGATCCTGCGGAAGACGCGGGCGTGGCGGTGCGACCAGTCGGCGCTGGTGGCGACCGGGAGGCAGGAGAACTTCACGATCACCACCTGCCTGGCCGGGTCGACCCACAGGTACTGGCCGTGGATGCCCGTCGCGTACAGGCTGCCGTGGTCGTCGCCGGTCACCCACCAGTGGTTGTGGTACGAACCGCGCGGGTGCACCTCGCTGAAGACCGTGCCAGCGACTGCGGCCGGGTCGCCGCCCTGGACGATGGCGTCGATCCAGTCCTCGGGGACCACCTGCCGGCCGCCCGCCACTCCGTGGTCCAGCAGGAGCAGGCCGATCCGGGACAGGTCCCGGGCGGTGGTCGACATACCGCCGTTGGCGAAGGCGAAGCCCGCTCGGTCGATCGTGATCTGGGCGTCCCGCTCCATGGCCAGGTGCCGCCACAGTCGCTCGTGGAGCAGGTCCGGGTAGCGGCCCGCGGTGACCCGCTCGGTGACCCAGGCCAGTACGTCGGTCGCTGCCGAGCAGTACTGGAAGCGCCTGCCGTGGGGGCCCGAGGACCGCAGGGACGCCAGGAAGTCGAAGACGGTGCCGGGGTCCTCGGGCAGCCGTGTCCGCCAACCCGCGATCCGGTCCTGCAGACGTACGTGGGAGGACTGGTCGTGGTAGTCCTCGCTGTAGTCGACGTTCGCCGACATGTCCAGGATCTGCTGGATCGTCGCGGTCCCGAACGCCGAGTCGCCCAGTTCCGGCACGTACGTCCGGGCGGGCTCGGAGAGCTCCAGCGCGCCCTCGGCGACGAGCTGGCCGATCAGCAGCGAGCACACCGACTTGGACACGGACATCAACAGGTGCCTGCGGTGCTGGTCCATCACCCCGTCGTAGGTCTCGTAACGGATGCCGTCGCGGTCGCACACGAGGAATGCGTCGGTCGCGGACGCCGACAGGAAGGTTTCCAGCGGAACCTCACGGCCGTCGAGCGGAACGTGCAGCCTGGTCAATTCGGAGCCTGCGGCGGAAGGGGACGGCTCGGGTGGGTCGGCGGCGCGGATCACGGCCGCGGGGACGATCTGCTCCGCATGGGCGAAGCCCCAGCGACTCAGCGGGGCGTCCTGCCAGTTTTCCAGCGTGATCGGCCAGGGGCGTCCGCCGCCCTTCACGATGCTGTCCTTCGCAGGGGGCACGCGTTGTTTCCCTTCATACCGGGGCGGGTGGTGGTGACGGCCGTGGCCAGGTGACAGGCGGCTTCGACGCCCTCGGGTCCGGCAGGCCGCGGCAGGGGGACGTCGGTGGCGCAGGCGCCGTCCGCCACCTTGCTGCCCTCCAGCGGGCACCGGGGCCGGTAGGCGCAGCCTGCTCCCGGTCCGGGAGCAGGCCCGGAGGGTTCCGGCGGGCCAGCCAGGAGGCGGTCGCGTCCCTGACCGGGCACCGAGTCCAGCAGCGCGCGGGTGTACGGGTGAGCGGGGGAGGCCAGCAGCGGGCCGGCCGGACCCGTCTCGACCAGCCGCCCCCGGTACATCACGCCCAGTGTGTCGCTCATGTGTCTGACCACGTCCAGGTCATGGGAGATCAGGAGGAAGGCGAACCCGAGGGAGGCCTTGAGGTCGAGCAGCAGATTGAGGATCTGGGCCTGGACGGACACGTCGAGGGCCGAGGTGGGTTCGTCGAGGACCAGCAGTCGCGGGCTCGTGGCCAGGGCACGGGCGATACCGACCCGCTGGCACTGTCCCCCGGACAACTCGTGCGGCAGCCGTGCGCCGTGTGCGGCCGTCAGCCCGACCTGGTCGAGCAGGTCCGCCGTACGCCGGGCGGTCTCGGCGCGGCCGAGGCCCTGAAGCCGCAGCGGCTCGCCCACGCTGGCCGCCGCCGTGCGGCGGGGATTGAGAGCGGCGACCGGGTTCTGGAACACCATCGCCGCGTCCCGCCGGACCGTGCGCAGTGCGGCTCCGCGTGCCGTGGCGACGTCCGTCCCGCCGACCAGGCAGGTGCCGCTCGACGAGTGCAGCAGGCCGAGCGCGGCGCGCGCGAGGGTGCTCTTGCCGGAGCCCGACTCGCCGACCAGGCCGAAGGCGGACCCCGCCGTCACGGTCAGGCTGACCCCCCGCACGGCGTGCACCACCTCACCGTGGCGTCCGGAGCGGGCGGGGAAACTCACCTCCAGGTCGCGTACCTCCAGTGCCGCCCTGCCGGGGGCCGGGTCCGCCGGAGTGCCCGCGTGGTCGCCCGCCGGGTTGTTCACCACACAGCCTCGGCCAGGAACGGCGGTCTGCGGCAGTGCGGGGGGCCGCCTTCTCGGGGCACCGGCCAGGTTCCTCATGACGCCGCCTCCTCAGGGGCCCGCAGGCACGCGGCCTGCCGCCCGGGCGCAAGCGCCCTGGGCCGGGGATCGGTGATCCGGCAGATGTCCATCACCTCTGGGCAGCGGTCGGCGAAGGCGCAGCCGCGCACCTGCGCGGCGTCGGGCGGGACCGTGCCCGCGATGGCGGTCAGCGGCTGCCCGGGGGCTCCCCGGCCGGGCAGGGCGCCGAGCAGGCCGCGGGTGTAGGGGTGGCCGGGATGGCTGAGGACGTCCTGGGCTGGCCCGTGCTCCACGACCCGGCCCGCGTACATCACGGCGGTGCTGTCGCACACGTCGCCGACCACACCGAGGTTGTGAGTAATGAGCAAGGCGGTGAAGCCACTCTCCTGTCGCAGGTCGAGCAGCAGGCGCAGGATGTGCCGGGCGACGGTGGCGTCGAGCGCGGTGGTGGGTTCGTCGAGGACGAGCAGCCTGGGCCCGGCGACTAGCGCCATCGCGATCATCGCGCGTTGCAGCATGCCGCCGGACAACTCGTGCGGGTACGCCCGCGCCACCCGGCGTGGATCGGGCAGGCCGACCCTGCCGAGGCGGTCGAGGACCAGCGCATCGGCCTCGCGGCGGCTGATGCCCAGGTGCCGCCGGGCGACACGGCGCACCTGGTCGCCGATGCTGAAGACAGGGTTGAAGGCGGTCGCGGGGTTCTGGAAGACCAGGGACACGGCACCACCGCGCAGCGCTGCCCGCTCGGCGGGCGGCAGACAGGTCAGTTCCGCGCCGCCGAGCCGGATGCTGCCGCCGAGTCGGGCGTGCGGCGGGAGCAGACCGAGGACCGCCATCCCGGCCAGCGTCTTGCCGCACCCCGTCTCGCCGACCACGCCCAGGATCTCCCCTTGGGACACCCGCAGATCGACCCCCCGCACCGGCTGTGCCGGGGGCAGCTCAGGGCGGCTGGGGCGTGGGAAGGACACGGTGAGGCCGGTGACCTCCAGCAGCGGTCCCGGGCCCGGTCGGTCGGCGGGAGCGATGTGGTCCGCGGCCGACCGGGGGTACTTCTGAGGGCCGTTGACTGAAAGGGGGGTGTCCTGGAACCCGGCCGCCGAAACGGGGTGTTCCTGTGGGCTCATGGCTGAGGCGGAACTCTCCTGAGGTGTCATGGCCGCGCCTTCCGCGGGTCGAGGAGGTCGCGCAGCGCGTCCCCCAGCAGGTTGAACCCGAGGACGGTCACGAAGATGGCGAGACCGGGAAAGGTGGAGATCCACCACGCGTCGAACAGCGAGGCGCGGCCCTCCTCCACCATCAGGCCCCAGTCGGGCGACGGCTGCTGGGCGCCGAGGCCGAGGAAGGCCAGCGAGCCCTCCGCGAGGATCACCGAGCCGAGGTCGACCGTGACCTGGACGAGGATCGGGCCGACACAGTTGCGCACGACGTGGCGGGCGAGGATGACCGGCAGCGGAACGCCCATGGACCGGGCCGCTTCGACGAACGGCCGCTCGCGCAGGGAGCGAGCCTCGGCGCGTACCAGCCTCGCGTACCACGGCCACCAGCAGACCGCGAGCGCCAGGCCCGCGTCGAGCCGGCCGGGGCCGAGGAGGGCGACCGCGACCATGGCCAGCAGCAGCGGCGGGAAGGACTGGAAGAACTCCGTCACCCGGGAGATCACGGTGTCTGTCCACCCACCGAGGTAGCCGGCCGACGCGCCGAGCGGCACGCCCACCGCCACGGCCATTCCGACGACGGCCACCGACAGCAGCAGCGCGGGCCCCGCGCCCAGCATCACCCGCGACAGCACGTCGCGGCCGAGTTCGTCGGTGCCGAACAGGTGGGCCGTGCCGGGTGCGATGTTCCGCGCGGCGACGTCGGCGGCGCCCCGGCCCTGCGCCGGGTAGGGGGCGAGCCAGGTACCGGAGACCGTGACCACGGCCAGCGCGGCGACTAGCACCACACCGGCCGCGCCGAACCGGTCGGCCCGGGCCAGCCTCAGCCAACGCCGCCACAGCGACCGCGTCCTCGATTCCGGGGCCCCCTCCGGTACGGCCGCCGTCGTGTCCCTGATCACCGGGGCCGTCATGACAGCCTCACCCGTGGGTCGACGCGTGCCTGCAGGACGTCCACCACCGCGTTGGTGAACAGGTAGCCCGCGGCGCCCAGCAGGGTGATGGCCATGATCGACGGGTAGTCGACGGCGAGCATGGTCTGCGTGGCGAACTGGCCGATGCCCGGCCAGTTGAAGACCGTCTCCACGAAGAACGTGCCCGTCAGCGAGTACGCCACGGCCATGCCGAGCACGGTCAGAGTGGGGGAGAGCGCGCCCCGCAGCGCGAGCGTCCACACGATCGCCCTCTCCCGCAGCCCATAGGCTCTCGCCGCGGTGATGTGGTCCTGTGCCAGTACTTCGACCATCGACGCGCGCGTCATGCGGGCCACGAGGCCCACCTGGTAGGCGGCGAGCGTCACCGTGGGCAGCACCAGATGGTTCAACCCGTCGGAAAAGGCGGTCCAGTTGCCGGTCAGGAGACTGTCCAGGAGCGGAAAGCCGGTGACGGACCTGATCGGGTCGACGAACCGCAGGGTGCTGCTGAAGGCGCCGGTCGCCGGCAGCAGGCCGAGCCGGTCCACGAACGCCACCTGGAGCAGCAGTCCCAGCCAGAAGGCGGGCATGGACACGCCTGCGATGGACACCAGCCGGACGAGCGAGTCGACGCGCCCGCCCTCGCGGCGCGCGGCCACGACACCGAGCCCGATGCCGAGCGCAGCGGACAGCAGGGTGGACGCGGCGATCAGCTCCAGTGTCGCGGGCAGCCGGTCCGCGATCTCGCTGAGCACCGGGCGTTTCGTGGCCAGCGAGTAGCCCCAGTCACCGTGGACCAGTCGTACGAGGTAGTGGACGTACTGCTCAGGCAGTGGCTGGTCCAGCCTGAGCTGTGCCCGTATCCGGGCCGCTTGTGCCGCGGTGGCTTTGGGACCTATGTAGGCCAGGGCCGGGTCGCTGGGCAGGACACGGGCGAGCAGGAACGTGGCCATGGTCAGGATCAACAGCACCGTGGCAAAGGACGCCGCGAGCCGCGCGAGGTGTCGCATCATCGAAGCCCCCCCGTCAGCCCGTCGGCTTCAGCGCGGCGAAGAACACGGTGAAGGGATAGTTCTCGTTGAACCCGAAGCCGCTGAGAGCCTTGGGGACGACGTAGACCGCTCGCGAGTCGTACAGCGACAGGCCGGGCGCCTCGGAGTAGAGGATGCGCTCCGCCTGCACGTACAGCGAACGGGCCTTCGCCGGGTCGTCGGCGGTGTAGGTGCCGGCCTTGTCGACGAGGCCGTCGTAGGTGGCGTTCTTCCAGTAGCTGAGGTTGAAGTACGGTTTGGCGCTGCTGTGGTAGAGCGAGTACAGGTTGTCCGAGCCCGCGTCGCTGTAGGTCGGCCAGTAGTAGAGGACGAACATGTCCTGTGCCCCGGCCGGGTTGGACTTGGCGTTCTGCCACTGCTGGTTGAACAGCTGAGAGGTGACCTTCACGGTCACTCCGAGCTTTGCGTAGGCGTCCTTGAGCAGCGGCACGAACCGGGCCTCGGCCTCGTTCTCCGAGGCGTACGTCAGGTGGAGGGTGAAGCCGCCCTTCGGGTAACCGGCCTTGGCCAGCAGCTCCTTGGCCTTGGCCAGGTCCTGGTGGTACTGCGGCACGGAGGCGTCGTAGGGGAAGATGTCCTTGGGCACCGGGCCGTGCGACTGCGTGCCGTAGCCCTGGGCGCCGACGGTGATGATGTCCTTGTAGGGAGTGGCGTACGACAGGGCCTGGCGGACCAGGGGGTTGTTCAGGGGCTTGCGCCTGGTGTTGAAGAAGGCGACGTAGTTGAACGGCGAAGGGTAGTCCTTGACCGTGTACTTGGCGTTCTTGCGGAACGAATTGACGTTCTGCAGGGGGACGGACGTGGAGAGGTCGACCTCACCGGCCGTAAGCATCTGCTGGGCCGTCACGGTGTCGGCCGTGATCTGCACGTCGACCGTCTTGTAGGTGGCGGCGCGCGCGGTGTTCCAGTAGGACGCCGCGCGCGTCAGGACCATCTCCTTGCCGGCGCGGTAGGACGCCATCCGGTAGGGGCCGGTGCCGCCGTCGACGCCCTTGGTGTTGTAGTAGGTCTTGTCCTTGGCCGCCGCGTTGAGGGCTTTCGGGGAGACGATCCAGGCGCCGTAGGTGGACGAGGCGATGAGGTCCATCGCGGCGGCGTACTTCAGGTGCATCACGACGGTGTGGTCGTCGGGAGTGGTGATGCTCGCGAGCGGCGCCCAGATGAAGGAGGCACCGCCGCTCTTGCGCGCCGCGAGGACGCTCTGTTCGACCGCGGCGGCGTTGACCCGGGTCCCGTCGTGGAACCTGACACCGCGCCGGATGGTGAAGGTCCAGGTCCTGGCGTCAGTCGACTTCTTCCAGGAGGTGGCGATGGCGGGCGTGTACGCGGTCGACGAGCCGGCAGCGTTCTTCCACAGCAGCGGCTCGTAGATGTTGCCCAGGTACATCGCCTCGGTGGAGAAAGAGGCCACCGGGTCGAGGGTGGTCACGTCAGCGGTCGAGGCGACGGTCAGGACGGCGTCGCCGCCGGACGTGGCGGGTCCGGTGCAACCGCTCGCGGCCAGGGCGCCGACGGTGAGAGCGGCCACGGCGGCCCACCGGCGCGAACAGCGCGCGGGCAGACGTCTGTGATGCACGAAGCACCTCCGGATGGGATGTCGAGAAGAGGGCAAGAAGCGGTGACGTGTGGGGGTACGCGAACCGACCGGGCTGCGGGGCGCCGTTGCCTGACAGTGTTGACCTGCGGGATATGACCCGCAAATACTTGTCTTCCGTACTTCCCATGCCTTGGAGGCATAGTGGAACTGCGTGTCCTTGAGTACTTCCTGTCGATCGTGGATCTCGGTTCGGTCACGGCTGCGGCGCACGAGGTGCACGTGACACAGCCGTCGCTGTCCCGTCAGATCCGGCAGCTCGAAAGGGAGTTGAGTCTGACGCTGTTCCGGCGCGGGGAGGGGCCGCTGCGACTGACGCCCGCGGGCCGCGCGTTCCTGCCGGTCGCCCGTGACGTGATCGCCCGCGCCCGGCTCGCCAGGGACACGGCACGTTCGATGGCCTCCGGCGCGGGCGTGCCGCTGACCGTGATCGCGCCGCCCACGACCGTCACCGACGTCGTGGCGCCGTTCGTCGTGGCCAGCGGTCCCGAGGGACAGATCACCGACGTGATCGAGGCCTCCCCGCACGGCGTCTACGGCGCCCTGTCGGTCGGCCAGGCCGACTTCGCCATCGGTACCCGGCCCCCGCCCTCCGACCTGAGCTACGTCGTGCTCGGCCAGGCCTGTGTGTGGGTCCAGGTCGCCCCCGGCCACCCCTGGGCGGACCGTGACCATGTCACCCTGGACGACCTCAGCACGGACCGGATCATCGTCATGGACGAACTGCACGGTGTGCGGCGGGTCCTGGATGAGGCGGTCGCCAAGGCCGGGCTGGGCTACAAGGCCTCGTACGTGGCCAGGGCGCCGGCCGTCGCGCAGGCGCTGGCGGCGGCGGGCAAGGGCGTGTGCGTCGTCTCCGACGACCCGCGCTTCGCCCTGCGGTCACTGCCGATCCGGCTTGCCGACGGGCCTTTGCACGTCACCCTTTTCGGAGCCTGGGACCCCACACACTACGCCTGCGCCCAGATCCGTTCCTGCCTCGACGGGCTCGCCGTCTTCTGCCGTGACCTGTTCGCCTCGCCTCCCGGCGCCAAGAGCGGCCATACGCGGGTGACATGACGTACGGCACCAACAGGCATTCGACAAACTCCCGTCGCCGGGGTCACCTTCAGCGGCATGAGACCCAGCCCGAGACTCCGCGTGGCCCTGTCCTGCCTGCTTCTGCTGGCCGGGCTGACCGCCACGGCGACCACGGCCTCCGCCGACACTCTCACCGCCGTCGCCGACGACCCCCTGACCGGCAGCGGCGCGGTCAGCCGCACCCTGCTGACCCGTACGGACCTCACCACCGGCACCTCCACCGCTCCGGTCAGCGACTCCGCCTTCGCGCTCCCCACCGGCGCGGCGGCGCCGTCGCACTCCTTCCAGGGAACTCTGACGCTCAGCGGGACGTCCACGGGCGGCGGGTTCAGTGAGCTCGTGGACACCTACAACCGGACCTCGACCGCCGACTCGGTGTGGAAACACCTGCCGTCGGTCTCCGTCACCTTCGTGCAAAACGGCAGCCACCTCATCCCGACCGTGCGGGGCCTGCAGTACACCGGCTCGACCGTCTGGAACCTGGAAGTGGGCGCCGGCCGGGCCTGGGACGAGACCTCCGACAACGGCATGACCCGCGCGTCCTTCCCGTTCGCGCTCGTCGAACGCAACGCCAACTGCGTGCACAACGGGGAGATGACCTTCCTGTTCGACGCCGGCGGCATCAGCAAAGTGCGCTACCAGATCACCCAGGAGACCTGCGACTACCAGAAGTTCAACATGTGGGGCCAGCTGACGGGCACCTACACCCCGCAGACCGTCAGCAACGCCACCACCATCGAGAACGACTACGCCACCGAGGTGGCGGGACGCCTCCCCACCAAGTCCATCAACGCCCTGGCCACCGACTATCCCAGCTCGGGCGTCGACACGAGCAAGTTCGGCTCCGGCGTCACCGCCTCCAGCATGACCGCCTACGGCGTCTACATCAACGGAGTGAACTACACCTCCGGCTGTACGACCCGCTACGGCAGTTACGCGTTCTGCTCCGACATGCTGCTGCCCTCATACTCCACGGCCAAGAGCGCCTTCACCAGCATCGCCGCCATGCGGCTTGAGCAGCTTTACGGTGCGAGCGTCGCCAGCGAACTGATCAAGAACTGGGTGCCCGAGACGTCCTCGTCCTCGGGTGATTGGTCCAGCGTCACCCTCAACAACGCGCTGGACATGGCGACCGGCAACTACTCCTCATCCGGCTTCGAGACGGACGAGGACGGCACCACCATGTCCAACTTCTTCACCGCCGAGTCGTACAGCTCGAAGGTGTCCACGGCGCTGTCCTACCCCCACAAGTCCACCCCGGGCAGCCAGTGGGTCTACCACACGTCCGACTACTTCCTTGCCGCCCGCGCGGAGAACAACTACCTGCAGTCGAAGGCCGGAAGCAGCGCGGACATCTTCAACCTGGTGCGCGACGACGTCTTCAAACCCCTCGGCGTCGGCCCCGACTCGCTGACCATCGAGCGCACCGACAACTCCGCGACCGGTGTGCCCCTCGGCGGCTACGGACTCTTCTGGACGCAGGACTCCATCGCCAAGGTGGCGAAGCTGCTGAACAACGACGGCGGCGCGGTCAACGGCACCCAGGTGCTCAACTCCACCGCTCTGGCGGCCACGATGCAGAAGACCTCCTCGGACCGGGGCGTCACCACCACCGGGACCACCGCCTTCAAGTACAACAACGGCCTGTGGGCGCTCCAGTTCACCCCGTCGTCCTACCCGCAGTACTCCTGCTCCTTCTACGTGCCGTTCATGTCCGGCTACGGCGGCATCACCGTGGCCATGGCTCCCAACGGAGCCACCTACTACTACGTCAGCGACAACGACGAGTTCTCCTGGGCCGACGCGGTCAACGAGACCAACAAGATCAAACCGATGTGCTCATGATCTGACGTCCCGTCAAAAGTTGCTGTCAGGCCGGCCGCTCCTCCCGGAGCCCCACAAGGGCGCTGGGAAGACCGCATCACGCACCTGCCTCCCCGGGTTCGATAGCGAGGAAGGTGGGTGCCTGATGCGGCAGTAGCTGCGCGGATGGGGACGTAACTGAACTGCTCCGGGCGGTAGTTGAGTTTGGTGTGAAGAAAAAACCATCCCGTCGAGGGCCCTGACGGCCTTGTCTGCGCTGCCCGCCTGCCGCTGTCGAGCGCCACCCTGAGCTGGTTCGCCGGCCTGATATGCGGCCATCTGAAGAAGATCAGGTCACGGTGGCGCGCCCTGCCCGCAGGGAAGATCGCCACCATCGTGCTCGCGGTACTGCGGTGGGACCAGCGGCCGGGCGACCTGGCCGCTGGCAACGGGATACACCGCACCGCCGTGACCCGGCGGGTCAGGGAAGTCGTCGGCCTGCTGGCCGCTCGCGCCCCGCGCATGGACCGCGCCCTCAAAAAGATCACCCACAAGGGTGGCGGGCTCGTATTGCTGGACGGCACGCTGATCCGCACCCGGCGTCGCACCAGCAAAGAGAATCGGAAGAACTACTCCGGCAAGAGCAAATGCCATGGCCTGCTCGTCATCGCGCTCACCGAGGACCACGGCCGACCGTTCTGGGTCTCGGCGGCCCGGCCCGGACGGAACCTCGGAGATCACCGTCTGCCGACACGACCAGCTCACCGCCAAGCTGCGGGCGGCCCGCCCTGGCGCCATCGCCGACCTGGGCTCCGCGACATCGGCGTCGTGCTGGAGAGGATCGAGGGGGACACCATCGGGCGGTCGCTCTGGATGCTCCGCCCAGGCGGTCATCTGGTGACGGCGGTCGCCGAGGAGGACGCGGAGCTCGCTGCCAGGTACGAGGCGGTCGGCATGCGCTTCAGTGGCATCTCGGTCGCCAGGATCCGGTCGCCTTGCGTGACCTCGTCGAACAGGGCAGTTCTGGGCCTACGTGGAGTAGGCGTTCCCGTTCGATCGCATCACCGACGCCCACCGGCTGCTCGATGGCGGTCACCTCAAGGACAAACTCATCGTCACCGCCTGAAGGCTGTGAGGGAGTCTTCCGTAACATCCGCACCGGAGCGCGGGAGGCCGTCACGACGAGGGCTGCAGTCAACCGCCCCAGGCGCACCTACCGAAACGGGGGCGTGGACAGGACACATACGCAGCCCAAGCCCAGCGGCGCCTGCCGTGCGGGGCCCGGGACGTCAGGCCCGGGCCGTTGATGAGACGTCACGGTTGAGGTGAGTGCTTCAACGGGCTACCGGCCCGTACCTCATCCACCCCCGGCCTGGAAGGGAAACCCGGGGACGGGGCGGGCGAACAAGGTGTGGACGGTCGCCTTCGGCTGCTGCGCGTACAGCGCGAGAATCTGGGTGAAGTCGCCGATGTCGGCGACGCGTGTGTCGAGCTTCGCGCTGTTGACACCGAACTCCACGACGTACCGGCGCAGGGCGTCCAGACGGCTCTGGTCACGGGACGGAACGACGACAGTGGCGCCGGCACTCAGACCGGCCCGGACGATGCCTTCACCGATGTTTCCAGTGCCGCCGGCGACGATCACAACACTGGGGCTGGCGGGAGGCCGGTGGGGTGCCGAGGTGGACACGGTGTCTCCTAACGGAGGGATGGGGATTTCCTGCAGGAGGAAGAAGGCAGCGCGGCGCGCACCAGGTTCAGCGGGGGGAGTCCGCTGCCAGAAGCTGTGTGCGATGCCGCAACTGATCGGCCTCCTGCTTGCGGCCCAGGGCTTTCGCCGCGAGTCCCAGGCCGCAGGACGCCTGGATCACCGGCCGGTTTGCAGGGTGGTCCCAGCTGAGCCGGTCCCCCGGCTGGTAGCCCATTGCATCCAGCACCCGATCGGCGGCGAGCAGGGCGGCGGCGAAGTAGGCGTAAGCCGTCACCATGTCGCCGCGTTCGGCCGCGTAGCGGCCAAGCCGCTCCCACGGCCGTACGACAGCGTCCTGGTGCTGCAGGAACAGGGCTTCCACAGCCCGGCGAGCCGTGTCCTCGGAGACTGGTTCCGGGCGTTGGCCAGGCATGGGATCCGGACCTGCCAGGGCTGCGATGCCAGGCGGCTCCTCGGCCCTCAAGCGCCGTCCGGTGTCCAGGTTGACTGGATAGTTGGCCAGGTTGCCGATCATGTGATCCCTCCGGGCATCGCACCGAATCTGTCTCACGGCGGACCGCGTAACGAGCCCAATGTGTCCGTGGGCTGTGCCGACGGACAGGAGCTGTTCTCGTCGCACGCGCGCAGGGGGAGACGTGTGGAGGCCGGGCGGACGCGCCGCCGCGAGGTGTCTCGGGCCGGCGCGCGCGAACGGCCGGGCTACTCGCACGTATGCGCATACGGTCGCCGTTGGTGAGGCCCCGTCGCTCTCGCCACCTCGCCGGGGAAAAGTACATACACAGTTCTTATCAGATGGCTTCTGTCTCGACTAAAGCGCGCATCTCTTTCGATCCGAGGAATATAAGTGTGTACACTAATGCCTGTGTGTGATCATCGCAGAAGGGCGCAGGGCGATGGCGGGCGGAGCCCGAAGGCGTGGAGCAGTCGTGCTCGAAGCGGGTCGTGCTCTCACCTCGGACGACGGCACGAAGCCCGTTCTCAAGGCGGTCGGCGGCTGAGAGGGCCGCGTGATCATGGCTCAACACTGCTTCCCCTCTGCGGTCGGCATCGGCAGCGCTGAGGCTGACCGTTCGACGGAGGCCTGGTACGGGAGACCGTCCATGCCGGACGGCTCGTACGCGAAGTCGTCACCCTGTGCCCGAGTCATAGAGCACATGTCACGTACCTACGTCACGGCCGCAGCCGCGATGGGTAGCGAGTCCGCCCCGGCGAGCCGGAACTGGCATTCATGCCTCCGGGACTGCGGCGGGCAGTGCTGATCCGGAAGGCGCGGAGGAAGGGCTCGCCGAGCACACGGAGGCGGATTACCTGGACGCTGCGCGTGCGTCAGTCAGGGCGATGCGTGAGCGTGCAGCAGGCACCCTTAGTAGCGTGAAATGAGACGAAACGGCATGTCCCGTGAGTTCACCAAGACCGTCATCGCACTGATCGATGCACGCGATGCCGCAGGCTTCAGCCGACTGTTCGCAGAACAGGGGCGCCTGCAGTTCCCCAACGGCGATCCGCTGATAGGCCCCGCGGTCATCGAGGCCAGACTGAAGGGGTTCTTTGCCGCCGTCAAAGGACTGCAACACACGGTGCTCAACGAGTGGACCGAGGGCTCGGACACCATTGCCGAGCTGTCCGTCGATTACCACGGGATATACGGCCGCACAATCACCATCCGTGCTGTGAGCATCTGGCGCATCGATGGGGCCGGGCTCATCGACTCCTACCGTCTCTACTGCGACCTTGCGCCCGTCTTCCTCTGACCGCCCGGACCAGAGCGCTGGCTCGGCCTCACCGGGGATGCCCGACGGACCGGCGAACCGGAGCCCCCACGGTGATCGCGAAGCCCGGCAGACAGCTGGATCTAGCCGGCAAAGACGAGTACGGCCTCCGCTGATCACCGGAATTCCCGGAAGCTGGCCTAGCCTTCGGGCCGGGCGGGGGTACCTCCCGCTTGCGGGAGAGAATCCGCCTTCCGCCCGGGAGTCTGCAGGAGCTTGGGCGTTCACCCGTTCGTGCAGGTCTGCCAGCTACTTGCCGGGCGGCAGGCATCCGGAGGGGGGTTAGAAGTAGCCGCCGTCGGCTTCGATGGTGCGGCCGGTGATGTAGGAGGCGTCGTCGGAGACGAGGAAGGCGGTGACGGCGGCGATCTCTTCGGGGCGGGCGAGGCGGCCGAGGGCGCCGTGCATCTTCTCCCATTCCGGGAGGGAGGCGTTGAGGAGGGGGTGCTTGTAGCTGATGGCGTGGGTGTCGGCCATGTCGGTGGCGGTGCCGCCGGGGGCGATGGCGTTGATGGTGATGCCGCGGGGGCCGAGTTCGGCGGCGAGGTTGAGGACCATGCT